>CAYLPT010000105.1:0-13123 GCA_964385645.1 uncultured bacterium | reverse complement strand
CGGCTACCTGACCTCCCGCGTCCCCTCCCTCACCACCGCTCCCAGCCCGCCCTCGGGGTCGCCCTTGACGCGCACCACCACATCAGGCACCGGCTGCCCGTCCGGCCCCAAGAGCGCGCTCCTCCGCCGGTACTCCGCCCTCAGCACCTGTTCCTCACCCTGGTACCCCTCGATGTACAGGTCCCGGTCCGGCCGCTCCTGCATGAACTGGTCCATCGCCTCGAGGGCCGCCTGCCGCGCCGCGTTGCGGCCCTCATCGGTCTCGAGCACGAGGTGTGAACCGAGCTGCAGGCGCACCTTGTTGCCGGCCAGGTAGCGAGCGTCTACCAGCGTCCCCATCTGCCAGACCTCGAGCCCCTGCAGCCGCGTCCGCAGCCTCGCCTCCGCCTCCGCTCCCGGGTGCAAGTTCGCCAGCCGCCCCGCCACCCAGGCCAGCCCGGCCGCCCCGATGACCACCACCAGGAATATCAGCCACGGACGCCCCCGCCGCTCTTGCCTTCGCGTCGGCTCCTGCGCCAGTGAGGGCGCCACAGGGTTCATCGCCAGCCGTCGGTAGCCCAGCCCGCTCGGCTCCTCCTTGCCCTGCTGTGTGTCCTTGGGCGGCTTTCCCTCTGCCATTGCCATACCTGCACCGCAGCTGTTAGCTGTCCATTCTGCGAGCGCAGCCCCATCACCTGCGCGCGTACCCCTCCGCCTTCCGTCCGCAGGGCAGACCTGCCGGCGGGCGTTTGCCACGCCCGCCGCCCCCTGCGGTAGGGCAGGCGGCCCTGCCCTGCCCCCTCCCGGCGCCGCTTTGACTGGCCCTTCGCCTTTGTGATAGAGTACCCACCGGGCGGGGACGGGAGATGGAGCCGCCATGCGTTCTCGCCTCAGGTTGGCTGTGCTGGCGATGCTCGTCGTCATCACCGGGCATCCCGGCGGCGTCGAGGCGATGGCGCCGCGGGTGCGCGTCGGGCTGGCAAGGGGCGTGCCGGAGGTGCGGTTCTCGGGTGTGGAGGGGGTCACTGTCTCCTCTCGCCGCGGCGGCGCCACGCTCGCCTGGGTGGAGCCGGGGCGGGTCTGGCGGCTCCGGCCCAGCGACGCGGCCGTGGAGCTCAGCGGCGAAGAGGGAGAGGGGCCGTGGCGAACCGAGGACGGCGTCGTGCTGAGCCCCCCCGAGGGCGGAACGGTCACGATCTACGGCCTGTCCGGACACTGGGACGGGGTCGCCGACCGGCGCTACCGAGGGACAGTGGAGGTCTTCGGCCATGGCGGCGGAGGCCTTACGGTGGTGAACGTCCTGGACCTGGAGGCGTACTTGCGCGGTGTCGTTCCCTCGGAGATGCCGGCCGGCTACCCGGAGGAGGCGCTCAAGGCTCAGGCGGTGGCGGCCCGCGGGCAGGCGCTGATGAAGGCCGGGCGCCACCGGCAGGAGGGCTTCGACCTGTGTGTGGGGGAGCACTGCCAGGTGTACGGCGGCGCGACCAGTGAGACCGAGCGCAGCGACCGCGCGGTGGCGATGACCAGGGGCGAGGTGCTCCTGTGGGCGCGGCGTCTGGCCGACACGCTCTATTCGTCCAACTGCGGCGGCCACACGACGAACAACGAGGACTACTGGCTCGGGCAGCCGCCGGTACCCTACCTGCGCGGGCAGCCGGATTTCGAGCCCGGCGGGCAGGTGCAGCACCAGTTCCCGCTGCCACAGGCGGAGCTGGAGCGCTTCCTGAAGTACGCGCCCGCGCTGAACTGCAACCAGCCGCAGTACGCGCAGGCACAGACCATCCGCTGGTGGTTCCTGGCCTCGCGAGCGGAGCTGGAGGAGAAGATGACGCGGGAGCTGGGAGACTTCGGCGAACTGCTCGGCCTGCGCATCGGCGAGCGCGCGGACTGCGGCGCCGTGCAGACCCTCTACATCGTGGGCAGCCGCAGGCTCGTGCGCGTCCGCGGCGGCCCGGCCATCCGGCGCGCCCTGGGCGGGCTCAACTCCGCCCGCTTCGCCCTCGAGCCGGTGCTGGGCGAGGATGGACTGCCGGTCGCCTTCGTCATCTGGGGCGCGGGCTGGGGACATCAGGTGGGCATGTGCCAGGTCGGCGCCGCCGGGCTGGCCGAGCGGGGATGGGACTACCAGCGCATTTTGCTGAAGTACTACCCGGGCTGTACGCTCGCCCGGCGGTACTGAGGAGAGGGAGCGGTGGACCAGGCGCGCATCGCCGACATCGAGCCGGGCAGCCGGGTGGAGGGCCGCTTCCTAGTCGCCCGCAAAGAGCTCCGCCAGGGCGGCCGGGCCGGTCTCTTCCTCGACCTGACCCTTTGTGACCCGACAGGCCGGCTCGTCGCGCGAGTGTGGGACAACGCGGCCGCGGTCGCCGACGGGTTCGAGGCCGGCGACGTCGTGGCCGTGGTCGGGAAGGCCGAGACCTACCGCAACGAGCTGCAGCTCCGCGTCGAGGAGGTGCACCCGCTGCCGCCCGGGGAGGCGGAGGCGAGCCAGTATCTGCCCAGGACGAAGAAGGATGTGGACGCCCTCGAGCGCCGGCTCGCCGAGGTGGTGAAGTCGCTCGCGAACCCGCACCTGCGGGAGCTGCTCATAGGCATGTTCCGCGAGCCCGACCTCAGGGAGCGCTTCCGCACCGCGCCGGCCGCCAAGGCGCTCCACCACGCCTACATTGGCGGGCTGCTCGAGCACACCGTGGAGGTGGTCGAGATCTGCGCCCGGGTGGCCGAGCTGTTCCCCGAGCTGGACCGCGACCTGCTGCTCGTGGGGGCCATCTTGCACGACGTGGGCAAGCTCGAGGAGCTAAGCTGGCAGGGCGCCTTCGACTACACCGATGACGGGCGCCTGCTGGGTCACCTGGTCCTCGGGGAGCGCATGGTACGGGCGCGCGCGGAGGCCATCGAGGGGTTCCCGGAGGAGCTGAAGCTGCTGCTCAGCCACCTCATCCTCAGCCACCACGGCGTGGCCGAGTTCGGCTCCCCCAAGCCCCCCACCACCGCCGAGGCCATCGCGCTCCACCACGCCGAGGACCTCGACGCCAAGGTCAACATGTTTCTCGGGCAGATCGGCCCCGCGCGGGAGAAGGGCCAGCGCTGGACCGAGCGGCACTTCCTGCTTGGCCGGCCCCTGTTCGCGGGGGAGCCAGAGGCCGGCGCGGAGGAGGAACCCGCGGAATGAGGATCAGCTACTCGCGCTTCTCCGCCTACCAGACCTGCCCCCAGCGCTACCGGCTCCAGTACGTGGACCGCGTGCCGGTGCCCACGCCCCCCGAGATGCACTTCGGCGCCGCCGTCCACGAGGCCCTCAAGGCGCTCCACGAGCCCAACCGCCTCCAGCCCCCCAGCCTCGAGGAGCTCGTCGAAACCTTCGTGCACGCCTGGCAGGCGCGGGAGACAGAGGTCCCCGAGGACCAGCGGCAGGCCTACTTCGAGTCCGGCGTTGACATGCTCCGCCGCCACCACGCCGCGCACGGCCAGCCCGAGGAGGGGCGCTGCACCGCGGCCACCGAGCAGTTCTTCGCGGTGCCCTTCGAGGAGAACCACACCCTTGTCGGCGTCATAGACCGCGTAGATGTGGTGGAGGGGAGACGGCTGGAGATCATTGACTACAAGACCGGCCGGCGCATGCCCGCCCCCCGCGACATGGAGAAGAACGCCCAGCTCGCCATCTACCGCCTCGCGGGGGAGCACCTGTACCCGGGGCGGGAGGTCAGCACCAAGCTGTGGTACCTGTTCCACGACTACCAGATGGAACTAGAGCAGAGCGCGCAGTTCCTCGCGGAGGTGCGAGAGGAGATCCGGGAGGCGATCCTGGGCATCGAGGTCGAGGACTTCGAGCCCACGCCCGGCGACCACTGCGATTGGTGCGCCTACCGCGCCCACTGCCCCCTGTTCCGCGCCCCGCGGGTCCCCGAGGACCTGAGCACCCTCGACATCGGCGCCCTCCTCAAGGAGTACGTCGAGCTGGCGGCGGCCGAGAGCCGGGCGAAGGCGCGGCGGGAGGAACTCCGCGAGGTGATCGGCGAGTACCTCGACCGGTGCCAGACCGAGACCGTGGAGGGCGGCGGGTACGTGGCGGCGCGGCGCAAGTCCCTGCGCGTGACGGGCTGGGACCAGAGGCGCCTGAGGGAGGTGCTCGACCCCCTCGGGCTCTGGGAGCGCGTGACACAGGTCAGCAGCGCCGCGGTGAGGGAGCTGCTGGGCTGGCCCGAGCTGTCCCGGGAGCAGAGGCGGGCCATCGAGTCCGCCGCCGACCGGGTGGAGACGACGACGATCCGGGTGAGGCGGGTGGGCGGCGCCGACGACCTACAGGAGCCAGAGGAATGAGCGACGTGCGCCTGACGCGCCGCTGTGTCGAGCGGCTCAAGCCGTACCGGCCGGGCAAGCCCATCGAGGAGGTCCAGCGCGAGTTCGGCCTGCGCGAGGTGATCAAGCTGGCCTCCAACGAGAACCCGCTGGGCCCCTCGCCGGCGGCGGTGGAGGCCATCCTCCGGGCCTCCAAGGAGGTGCGCCTCTACCCGGACAACGACTGCTATCACCTCAAGCGCGCGCTCGCTGCTCACCTCGACGTGGAGGTCGAGCAGATATTGGTCGGCCATGGCAGCGACGAGCTCATCCACAACATCGGCCTCGCCTTCATCTCCCCCGGCGACGAGGTGATGATGTGCTCCGGCCCCTTCAGCCAGTACGAGTTCACCGCCGCACTCATGGACGCCCGCCCAGTCTATGTGCCCATGCGCGACTTCCGCTACGACCTCGAGGCGATGGCCCGACGCCTGAACCGGCGCACCAAGGTGGTCTTCATCGGCAACCCCACCAACCCCACCGGCGCCATTGTCACCGCCGAGGAGCTGGCCGCCTTCACGGCCGCCGTGCCGGACACCACGATCGTGGTCCTCGACGAGGCCTACTACGAGTACGTGAGCGATCCCGCCTATCCGCGCAGCCTTGACCTCGTCCGGCAGGGGCGAAGGGTCATCGTCCTGCGCACCTTCTCCAAGATCTACGCGCTGGCCGGCCTGCGGGTCGGCTACGGGGCCACGACGACGGAGCTGGCGGAGGCGCTGGAGCGGGTTCGAGAGCCTTTCAACGTCAGCAGCATCGCACAGGCGGCCGCCCTCGCGAGCCTCGGCGACGAGGAACAGGTGGCGCGGACGCGCACGCTGAACAGGGATTCGCTGGCCTATCTCTACCGGGAGCTGGAGCGCCTGCACCTGAGCTACACGCCCAGCCACGCCAACTTCGTCTGGCTGGACCTCGGGCGCGACTGCGGGGAGGTCTTCGTGGAGCTGCTCAAGCGCGGGGTGATCGTGCGCACCGGCGACGTCTTCGGCGCGCCCACCCACATCCGCGTCACCACCGGGCTCCCCGAGCAGAACGCGCGCTTCATCGCCGCGCTCGAGGAGGTGCTCGGCGCCGGCGCCGGCTGACCGGCGGGACAGCGCCTCGCCGCCCTGGCGCACTGTGGGCCGGGCGCACGCCCTCTGGACAGGCGCGCCAGTGGGTAGCATAATGAATGAAGGGTGAGGCACTCAGGGCTGCGCGGGGGTGACAAGCAGGCTTGGCGGGGAGCCAGAAGGAGCGAGACGCCGATGCTGTGTCGAAGATGCGGCATGGAGAGCAGCACCACCGATGTCTGTGAGTGGTGCCAGCGGCCGATGCTGCCGTCGGGCGCTACGGTGACGAGGAAGCAGAAGGCGGAGCCGCGCGAGGGCCCAGCCCCGGCCGAGCCGCCCCCGCCCGCCGAGGACGCTGGGCTCCGGCCCCCGGCACAGGAGCCGCAGCCGGCCCCCCCGCCCGAGGAGCCCGCCGAGCACCAGCTCCGGCCCCTTGGGGAGCCCGGCCAGCCGCCGGCCCCCTCCCCGGGCGTCCCCAGCCACGGGCTCCGTGAGGAGGCCACCCGCACCTCCGTTGACATCTCCCAGTACCTGGGTGGCGATCAGTCCCTCTTCCGGCCCCTCCAGCGGCCCGAGACCACTGGCACCCTCTCCACCGGCGGCGACCCCCTGGCCCAGCGACGAGCGCGGATGCGGGAGCAGAGGGCGCACAGCGACATCCCTGAGAACCTCCGGCTCATTCGCTGCCTCGTCAGCGGCCTCGTCATCTGTGTCTCCGTCTCCTTGATCCAGTTCCTCGCGAGTCTGCGCTTCGGGACCCCGAGCGTCCCCGTCGAGTTCTACTTCCTCAGCCTCGGCCGCAGCGACAGCATCCTCACCGCCGTCTACTTCGGGCTCGCCAGCGGCGTCCTGCTGGGCGGCATGCTCGGCGCCCTCCTCGTCCGCCTCCAGAAGGGACCCTTCCTCGGCTTCCTCATCGGCGGGTTCCTCGGAGGGGTCGGGCTCGGCAACGGCTACTGGGGTTGGATCATGGGCGGCCTTGCAGGCATCCTGGGCGGGCGTTTCGCAACTGCCGGCCTGCGCCGCGTGGTGCAGGTCTAGCGCGAGGAGGCGCGGCCGATGACCCTCGACCCAGCCCTGCTGGAGATCCTGGCCTGTCCGGAGTGCAAGGTGAGTGTCGAGCTCCACGGCGACCGCTTGGTCTGCCTCAGGTGCGGCCGGCGATACCGCATCGAGGACGGCATCCCCATCATGCTCGTTGACGAGGCCGAGCCGCCGCCCGCAGGCTGGCAGCCCAAGGAAGGCGGGGGCGCCGCGGCGACGTGATGGCTTCGCCCGACCTCTCCGTCTGCATCGTCAACTGGAACACGCGCCGCGACCTGGAGCACGCTCTGCACTCGGTCCTCAGCGCTGAGGCCGGCATCTCCCTAGAGGTGATCGTGGTTGACAACGCCTCCCGCGATGGCAGCGCAGACATGGTGCGCGAGACCTTCCCACAGGCGCGCCTCATCCGCCACCACGAGAACGTCGGCTTCGCCCGCGGCTACAACCTGGCCGCGGCCCAGGCCCAGGGACGGCACCTGCTCATGCTGAACCCCGACACCGAGGTCCGCCCAGGCGCCCTGGCGCGGCTGGTCGCCTTCCTCGACTCCCACCCCGGCGCTGCGGCAGCCGGGCCCAGGCTGCTCAACAGCGACGGCTCCCTGCAGCCCTCCTGCCGCCGCTTCCCCCGGCCCATGGCCGCCCTCTTCCGCAACACGGCCCTCGGCCGGCTGTTCCCCCACAACCGCTACGCGCGGGACTACCTGATGGCCGACTGGGACCACCGCCAGCCCCGGCCGGTTGACTGGGTCTCGGGCGCCGCCCTGTGCATCCGCCGGGAGGCCTGGCAGCAGGTCGGCGGCTTCGACGAGGGCTTCTTCATGTACGCCGAGGACGTAGACTGGTGTCTGCGCGCCCGGCGCGCCGGCTGGGACATCTACTACCTGCCCGAGGCGGTGATCGTGCACCACATCGGCCGTAGCACCGACCAGCGACCGGCCGCCATGGTCCTGCAGTTCCACCGCTCCATGGCCCGCTTCTACCGCAAGCACTACGCCGCTCGCTGGCCTTGGGGGTTCCGCTGGCTGCCCGTCCTGGGCATCTGGGTGCGGGCCGGCGCGGTCCTGTGCGACCTCGGCCTCCGCCGGGTGGGCGACCGGCTCCGCGCCTGGCGAGGGAGCCGGCCGTGAGCAGGCCCCGCCCGCTGGGCCGAGGCGAGGTGGCCGTCGTCGTGCACGACGCAGCCCTCCTCGCCGCGCTCTTCTGGGCCCCCGTGGTGTGGGGCGGCTTCGGATCCGGTGGGCTCGCCTTCACCGCCGCGCTCGTCGGCGCGGCGGCCCTGGCGGCCCTGCTGGCGCGCTGGCACTACGGGCGCGGGCCGGCGCGGCTGCCCAACGCCATCCACCTGCCCGCCCTCATATTCCTCGCCCTCTCGGCGGCCAGCGCGCTCGCCTCCGTCAGCCCTCACGCCAGCCGGCTCGAGCTAGTCCGCCTCGCCATCGGCGCCCTGCTCTTCTTCCTCGTGGCCAACCGCGCCCTCCTCCCCTCCCCCGCGCCTCACTGGGTGGCGGCCGGGCTGGCCTGCTCGGTGGTGGTACTCGCCTTCGTTGGGGCCCCCGGCGAGCCGGGCCTCTCCCTGCGGCTCCTCTCCTTCCTCTCCCTCGCCGGCCTGTGCGCGCTGGTGCTCGCCGACCGCGGTCAGCGCCGACCGGTGGCGTGGCTCCGTTGGGCTCTGGTCATCAGCGCCGCCTTCATCGTAGCCCTCTACGGGCTGCGGGAGAAGCTTATCGCCTCCTATCTCCTCGATCCGCCGAACCCGCGCTGGGCCGTCTTCAGCACCTTCTTCAACCCCAACCCCCTGGCCGGCTTCTTCGCGATGGTGGCGCCCCTCGCCCTCGCCGGCGCGCTCGCCGCCCAGGGTCGGCGCCGCATCCTGTGGGCGGCCGCCACGCTTGTGCTCCTGGCGGCGATAGCGCCCACCTACAGCAAGGGCGGAGTGATCGCCCTCGGCCTGTCCCTGCTCGTCTTCGCTGTGCTGTGGGCGCTCACCAGCGCCCGGCCCAGGCGAGACCTGGCCCTTGTGGTCGGCGCGCTGGTCCTGCTGGCCCTCCTCGCCGCGGGCGCGCTGTGGCGGGCGGCCCCCCTTCGCCAGCGGGTGGTCGCCGCGGTCGGGCTCGACAGCCACTCCAACATGTTTCGCCTCCTGACCTGGCAGGGCACCGCGCGCATGGCCCTCGAGCGCCCCTGGCTCGGGGTGGGACCTGGCGCGTTCAAGTACGCTTACACGAGATACGCGGTGGCCGGCTACGTGGAGGCCGCGCACCAGAACTACCTGCAGATCGCCGCCGAGCAGGGCCTGCCCGGCGCGGCCGCCTTCCTCTGGCTGGTCGGCGCGGTGCTCTTCACCGGCGCGCGGGCCCTGCGGCATGCGGCCGACCGCCGCCGGCGCGCCCTCGCCATCGGGGGAACAGCCAGCGTCGTCGCGCTCCTCGCCCACAGCCTCCTGGACTACGACTGGTACATCGGCGCCATCGGCCTCACCTTCTGGTTCGCCGCCGGAGTGCTCGCGCACGTGAGCGCGGGCGAGGCGATGGCGGTGGTGCGGGAGCGGGCCGAGGAGGGCCGGCGGGGCCGCCGCCGGCGGGCGCGGCCAGCCGTTGCGCTCCTGGAGGAGCCGGCCGGCGCGCGCCCCCTGCCCTGGCCGCGCACCGCACTCGGGCGCGCCCTGGCCTTCGCGGCCCTGGCGCTCGCAATCGTCTGGTGTGTAACCCTTCCAGCGCGCAACGCGCTCGCCGCCCGCGCCCTCCGGCAGGGCAACGAGGCCGTAGCGCGAGCCCAGCAGGCGCTGATGGCCGGCGACACCGCCTCCTACGGCCCGACCCGGCAGGCCGCGCTGGCCGCCTACCGGAGGGCGACCGAGCTCGACCCCGGATGGGGTGAAGCGTGGCACCGCTTCGGGCTGATGTGGGGCGTGGCCGAGGGCGGCGGCGAAGGAGTCCACGCCCTCCAGCGCGCCCAGCGCCTCGAGCCGGCCAACTACCGGCCCCACTACGCCCTGGGCCGGCTCTACACCGAACGCGGTCAGCACGACGACGCGGCCGCCGCCTACCAGGAGGCCCTCGCCCGCTTCCCCAGCTACACCGCCGCCCTCCGCGCCCTCGCCGAGAGCCACCAGCGCCTCGGCCAGACCGCGCAGGCGCGCGAGGTCTACCAGCGCATGCTGGAGGTCGAGCAGAGCTCCTACAACCGCTACCGCGCCCTCGAGCCCGACATTGACGTGGATACCGAATACGCCTACGCCCACTACCACCTCGGCCGCGCCGCCCTGGCCGGATATGAGACCGGCGAGCGCCCCGACGCCCTCCCCGTGGCCGCTGCACGCTACCAGGAGGCCCTGCGCGTCGTGCGCAGCTACTTCGAGAGCGGAGCGCTCCGCACCGACGACATGTTCCTCCAGGCCGGGCAGCCCCGGCCCCACCGCGCCCCCGAGCTCCAGCGCCTCGAGGCCCTCATCAGGTGGCGCATGGCCGACGTCTACGAGCGACTCGGAGATGGCGCGAGAGCGGAGGCCGAGCGGGCTCAGGCGCGCGCTCTCCACCGCGCAGTGCAGGACGAAGCCCGCGCCGAGGACCAGGAGCTGCCCGCATGAACCCGCGGGCATCCCTGCTCGCCCGTCTCGCCGCCCTGGTGGGCGGCCTGGGCGTCTTCCTCCTGGTCACCACCGCCGCGGCCGCCGCCATCGGCGCCGAGCGCATACCCCTCGCGCTCATCGTCGAGTCCGCCCGCAACCTCCTTGCCGGCCGCCCCCTCCACGAGGATTCCCGCCTGCCCTATATCTTCTGGTACCTGCGCCTGCCGCGGGTCACCCTCGGCGCCGTGGTCGGCGGCGCGCTCACGGTGGCCGGGGCCTCCCTCCAGGGGCTGCTGATGAACCCCCTCGCCGATCCCTATCTCGTGGGCGTGTCCGCGGGCGCCGCCCTGGGCGCGAGCGCGGCCACGGTGCTCGGCATCGGCTACCTGCTCGGGGGGACCGCCCGCTGTGTCGCCGGCTTCGTCTCGGGCGCCCTCACCATGGCGGCGGTCATCTGGCTGGCCCGCAGCCAGCGGCGCATCCAGCGGGATGCATTCATCCTCGCCGGCGTCGTCGTCGGCTCCTTCATGTGGGCCCTCGTCACCCTCCTCATGAGCCTCTCCGGGCAGGACCTCCAGACCATCGTCTTCTGGCTCATGGGCAATCTCTCCGCACAGGTGGACTGGCCGGTCGTGGCGGTGGTCGCGGGGCTCGTGGCCGCCGGCTGCGTCGCGCTGTACTGCTACGCGCGGGACCTCAACCTCCTCGCCCTCGGCGAGGAGCAGGCGCGACAGCTCGGGGTGGAGACGGAGTCCCTCAAGCTCTGGGTGATCGTATTCGCCGCCGTCGTCACCGCGGCCGCGGTCTCGGTCAGCGGCGTCATCGGCTTCGTCGGCCTGGTCATCCCCCACATCGCCCGCAAGCTCGTCGGCCCCGACCACCGGCTGCTTCTCCCCGCGGCCGGGCTCATGGGCGCCGCCTTCCTGGTCTGGGCCGACACCCTGGCCCGGGCCATCGCCGAGGCCTTCCCGGTGGGCGTGCTGACCGCGCTCCTGGGCGCGCCCTTCTTCTTCTACCTCCTCAAGACGCGGCCGCGGACGGCCTGACTGGGGCGAGGCCATGCTCGAGGCGACCTCCATCACAGTCGGCTACAACGGCGAGCCCGTCGTCACGGCGCTCGACCTCAGCCTGCCGCGGGGACGCTTCGCCGGGCTGGTGGGGCCCAATGGCTCCGGCAAGTCCACCGTCGTGCGCGCCCTGAGCCGCGTCCTTCCCCCCCGCGAGGGAAAGGTGCTCCTCGATGGCGCGGACATCTACGCGATGGGCGCCCGCGAGCTGGCGCGGCGCCTCGCGGTGGTGGCCCAGGACAACCCCGTGAGCTTCGAGTTCCGCGTCTGGGAGGTCGTGCTCATGGGCCGGGCGCCCCACCTGGGCCGCTTCGGCGTCGAGGGCGCGCGCGACTACCGGATCGTCCGCGAGTGCCTGCAGCTTGCCCAGGTGGAGGCCTTCGCGGACCGCCCCATCACCGCCCTCTCCGGCGGCGAGCGGCAGCGCTGCATGATCGCCCGCGCCCTCGCCCAGCAGCCCGAGGTGCTGCTCCTCGACGAGCCCACCGCCCACCTCGACATCAACCATCAGATCGAGGTCATGGACCTCGCCCGCCGCCTCACCGCCGAGCGCGGCCTGGCGACCCTGGTTATCGTCCACGACCTCAACCTCGCCAGCCAGTACTGCGACCATCTCACCCTCATCGCCCGCGGTCGCGCCCTTGCCAGCGGCCCCCCTGAGGAGGTCGTCACAGAGGAGCGCATCCGCGCCGCCTATGGCACCGACGTCCAGGTCCGACGCCATCCCACCACCGGCCGGCCCTATGTGACCCTTCTCTCCCGGCTCTCTCTCCCTTCCCCGCCAACCCGCGCCGCCCGGGTCCACCTAATCTGCGGCGCCGGCACCGGCGTGGAGCTCATGCGCCGGCTCCGGCAGCTCGGCTTCGCGGTCTCGGTCGGCGTGGTGAACGTCGCCGACAGCGACCAGGTTGAGGCCGAGACCCTCGACCTCCCGCGGGTGGAGGAGGCGCCGTTCTCGCCCGTCACCGAGGACGCCCACCGCCGCAACTGCGAGCTGGCGCGGGCCGCCGACGTGGTCATCGTCACCGGCGCGCCCTTCGGGCCCGGCAACCTGCGCAACCTCGAGGCCGCGCTGCGCGCCCAGGGAGCCCGGCGGCGAGTCCTGGTGGTTGACGAGCCGCCCATCGCGGCGCGGGACTTCACCGGCGGGGAGGCGACCGCGCTCCAAGAGCGCCTGCTCGCCGACGGCGCCGAGCTCTGCCGCGACGTGGCGGAGGCTCTGACAGCCGTGGAGAGCCTGCCGTGAACCGCGAGCGCTGGCGCTACCTGGACTCGGGGCCCCTGCCCGGCGCAACCAACATGGCCCTGGACCAGGCGATCCTGGAGACCCACACCCGGGGGGAGGTCCCGGCGACGCTGCGCGTCTACGCCTGGCGGCCGCCGGCGGTCTCGCTGGGCCGCTTCCAGCGAATGGAGGAGGCCGTGGATCTGGAGGCCTGCCGCCAGCTGGGCGTGGACGTCGTGCGCCGCCCCACCGGGGGCAGGGCGATCCTGCACACCGCCGAGGAGGTGACCTTCAGCATCGTCGTCTCCTCCGCCCGCCTGGGGACCCGCGGCGTCATGGACTCCTACCGGGCGCTCGCCCGCGCCATCGCCGCCGGCCTGCGAACCCTCGGGCTCGACGCCAGGCTGGTCGAGCGCGCCTCGTCCGCCGCCGCCGGCGCCCCGGCCGGAGAGCCGGCGTGTTTCGCGGTCAAGGCCCGCTGCGACCTCGTGGTGGGCGGCGCGAAGCTCGTCGGGAGCGCGCAGGTCCAGCGCGGGGGGTTCATCCTCCAGCAGAACTCACTGCCTCTGCGGATCCCGTTGGAGGACTGGAGGCGCGTGTTCAGGCGGGCCGACTCGGTCCCGCAGGCCGTGGGGCTCTGGCAGGCCGCGGGCCGACAGGCGGGCTACGCAGAGGTGGCCGCCGCCCTGCGCGCCGGCTGCGAGCAGGCCTTCTGCGTCGAGCTCGCTCCCGGCGAGCCGACCGAGTCAGAGCTGCGCCGGGCCGAGGCGCTGCTCACGGAGGCCTGAGCCGCCGGGCTGTTTAGCCGCCTCTCATGCCCCGGCCGCCCCGCATCCCCCCCATCCCGGGG
>CAYLPT010000104.1:0-14110 GCA_964385645.1 uncultured bacterium | reverse complement strand
CGGTCAGAAGTCTGCTGACCCGCCGGCCGTGTCTGAGGCGCCGCCTTCAGAGGTGGAGGATGAGCCCGTGGCGTCGCGGCGGCTGTCGCGGCTGCGGTTGCTGGTCGGCGCGAGGCTGAGCCGGCGGCGCGGCCTGGGCGGGGTGGAGGACTACGAGGCCGACCCGGAGGCGCGTCGACAGGCGGCTGAGGCGGCCGCGCGCACCTGGTGGTCGGGGTCGGACTGAGCGGCCCGCGCGAGCGCGCCCGCGACCCCGGGGCCGTCCTGGCCGGCCAGCAGTTGGGCGGCGCGGACGCGCACCTGTGGGGAGGGGTCGTCGGCGAGCAGGCGGACCGTCTCCGAGATCGCCTCGGGGGACCGGATGAGCGCCAGCGCCTCCAGCGCGGCGAGCCTCACCGCGGGGTCGAGGGAGGCGAGCTCGGGGCGGATGTCCTCCACCGTCCACGTGGCGGCGACTATGTCCGACAGCGCCTCCACGGCCGCCCGCGCGGCCTCGCCGGAGGTCGTCTCGGCGGCCCGCAGTATCCCGTGGAGCGTCTCGTCGTCAACCTCGCCGAGTGCCCGCACGATGGGCTGGCGGCGCTCTGGATCGGAGAGCGCCTCGAGCAGGGGGCCGCACACGCCCCGCTTGGCGTACCCGACCAGGCACTGGGCCGCGGCCTCCCGAGCCTGGGGATCAGGGTCGGTCAGAAGTCTGCTGACCCGCCGGCCGGCGTCCTCGCTCTCCGGCGCCATGGCCGAGACGGCCTCCGCGGCCCGCGCCCTGACGAAGCCGTCGCTGTCATCCAGGCGCGCCCCCACCACACCGAGGTAGTAGGACGCGCTCGGGCCCATGCGGGCGAACGCGTTCACGATCGCCGCGCGCACCCGCGGGTCGGGGTCTGCGGCGGCCGCCGCCAGCGCGCCCGCGTACTCGGCAGCGTGGATCTTGCCGAGGGCCCCGGCCACCGCGGCGCGCACCTTCGGGTCGGGGCTCTTGATGTAGGGCAGCAGCGTCTCCCCATGGCCCTGGCTCGCCACCTCCCACAGCCCCCGCGCGGCGATGGCGCGCACCTCGTCGCTCGAGTCCTGTAGCGCCTTGATGAACACCTCGGTGGCCATGGGGTCACCGCCGCGCGCGAAGATCTCCATGGCGCGGGCCCTGATCTCCGGCTTCGGGTCGCTGACGACCTCCAATAGGAGGGGCAACACGTTGTAGGCCCGCATCTGCTCCAGCGAGTCCATGGCCGCCTTGCGCACCGCGTCCTCGGGGTCGCTGAGCGCGAGGTCAACCAGCGCGTGTATGGATTCCTCGACGCGCAGGCGCCCGAGCGCCCCAGCCGCCGCCGCTCTCACCTCCGCCGCGGGGTCGTGCAGGACCTCCAACAGCGCCGCACCGGCCGTCCGCGCCTCTGCCGGCGGCCCCTCCTCCCCGCCGGGCTCGAAGGCGCGGCCGATGCCCTCCGCGGCGGCCGCGCGGACCCTCGGGGAGGGGTCCTCGAGCACGCCGATGAGCGCCGACACGGCCTCCGGCCCTCCGAGCCTTGCCAGCGCCTCGGCCGAGCTCGCGCGCAGCGCCTCATCGGGCAGCCGCAGCAGGCCAGCGATCGGCGCTATCGCCCCCACTTCGCCAACCTCCCCCAGCAGGCGGACACACACCTCCCGCACCCGGTTGTCGCCCACGTCCAGGCCTCGCACCAGCACCGCGGCTGCGCCGGCCCCGGCGGCCGCGCCGAGCCCCGCCACCAGCCGGTCCCGCTCGGCCGCGTCCGCCTCGCCCAGACGCCGCACCCAGGCGTCCAGGATGCCGCTCGCCTCCAGTGCGGCGGCGAGTCCGCTGGCGAAGCTGCGGTTGATGCTCGAGAGAGCCTGCACCAGAGCAGGCGAGGGGTGCTCTACGGCGGCCGCGACGGCCTTGAGCACCTCGTCGGAGAAGCGGACCTGAAGGTCCTCCGACGCGCTTCGGTCGAGCGTCGTGATGAGTTGATCGAGGTGTGGCCCGCCCGGGCGCGCGAGCGCGCGCGCGGCCTGCTCTCGCACCATCGGGGAGTGATCGCCGAGCGCCTGCACGAGCTGCTCTGCCGGCGCCCCCGTCGCGCCGAGCAGGCCCAGCGCGCGCACGGCGCTGGCGCGCACGCGCTCGGAGGGATCGGAGAGCGCCTGCGCGAGCGCGGAGGCGGCGTCGCTGGGGCGCAGGCGGGCAAGGGCCTCGATGGCCCCGCATCTCACGGCCTGGTCGGGATCGGTCAGCGCGGCCCGAAGCGCGCCGCCGGCCTCCACGCCTGCCTTCGCGAGGACCTCGGCGGCCGCGGCGCGCGCGCCCTCATCGGCCGTCAGGGCGCGCAGCACGGGCCGCACCGGCTCCCTCCGCGCCATCACGGCCAGCGCCTCCATGGCCGCGGCCCGCAGCCCCTGGTGGTCCGACTGCGCGGCCTCGAACAGCGCTGCCGCTGCCTCCTCCGTCGGCCGCAGCGCCAGCAGCCGCGCGGCCTCGGCGCGGGCGGCCGGCGCGCCCTCGACAAGCTGCCTCAGCAGGGCCTCAGTGGGGAACGCGTGGGCGAGGAGCCGGCGCGCCTCATCGGCCACCAGATGTGACTGATCCTGCGCCGCGGCGACAAGGAGGTCGCGCACGTGGGCAGTCTCCTCGGGGGGCCGCGAGCGCAGCGAGCGCAGCGCGCCGACGCGCTGCATCGGGTCGGCCGAGCGCAGCGCCTCCGCGAGCCATCCCCGCCGCGTCGCGTCCTCGGCGCGGCGAGACGCGCGCTCGGCCCACCACACGGCAGCGATCGCGGCCGCCGCCACAAGGAGGCCGAGCAGCCCGTACACCAGCAGCCGCACTTGGTCGGTGCGAGGCGGCCGTGCCGGGGGCTGAGCTCCCGGCGCCGGTGCGGGCGCGGCCTCCGCGGCGGCCGGCCGAGGCAGGCGATTCCCCCGCGCCGCGGCCGGCTCGACCGGCTCGGCCGGTGCGGGCTCGGGCGGGTGCTGCGCCTCCCCGGTGGGCGGCGCTTCGGCGGCCGTCGGCTCGGGCGTCGCTGCCTCGGCTGGAGGCTGGCGCGGGGGCCGCGGAAGCTCCACCGACGCGGCCGCCGGCCGCCGAGAAGGCGCAGTCGCCCCAGGCGGCGGCTGGAACTCGAAGACGACCTGCCCCGAGTCAGGGGAGGAGAGCATCCGATAGCGGAGGCGCTCAGGCTCGACCGTGAGGTCGAAGACCACGCGGGCGACGGGCGGATCGCGCTGATAGGCGCCCACGCGCACCGCCTCCACGCCGGCGCGGCCCACCGCGGTGCGCCTCGGCAGCGGATGCTCCCAGAGCAGGCCGGGCAGCTCGGCGACGAGGCGGGGCGGCTCGCGGAGCGTGAAGGTCCGGCAGGTGGGTGGGACGGGCGCGCTGGTGACGACACGCACGGTGACGGCCTCCCCCGAGGCCGCCACGACTACCTGCTGGATGGCCGGGGGCGCGACCTCACCCCCGGCCCTCGCGGCCGACGGGAGGAGTCCGGAGAAGATCGCGGCCATGCAGACCGCGGACCAGCGCAGTACCTGCCCCGGCGCCCTGAGAGCGCGAGGCCCGGCCGCCGCCATAAGCCGTTCCTGCCTCCAGCGCATGTGCGGGCGCGACGCGGCCTTCCCGAGGTGGTGGGCTCCGCCGGCCGCGCGCCCTTCCAGCCCGGCTCATGGGCTTGTTCCACACCGCGGGCCGGATATGAGATGCGGCGGATGCCCCTCCGCGGCTCCAGACGCCCCTAGCATACCACCAAGGCGCCCCGAGCGGGGGCCGCGGCGGCGACACGAGGGGGCTGCAGGCCTACTGGTCGTCGGCCGGCGACCGGTCGGAGGGCCGGTAGTCGGCGCGGTGACTCGCGGCGAGGGTCTCGAGCCGACCGGTCTCCATGTAGGCCACGCGCTCGGCGATGTTCACGCAGTGGTCGGCGATGCGCTCTAGCCAGTGCGCGACCAGGAGCAGCGCAACCGCCTGGGTCACCACCTCAGGGCGGCGCTGCATGATCTCCTCCAGCTCCTCCCGAAGGCTGTCCCACAGGTGATCCACCTCGTCGTCGAGCTCGACGACCTGGAAGACGATCTCCAGGTTGCGCGCGACCAGCGCCTCGAGGGCCCGCCGGAGCATGGTGCGCACCAGCTCGGCCATCCTGGGGATATCCACCAGGGGCTTGAAGTACTCGGCGCCGGCGAGCTTGATGGCGCTGCGGGCGATGTCCACGGAGTGGTCGCCGATGCGCTCGACGTCGCCGATGACCTTCATGACGGTGCCGATCATGCGCAGGTCGCGAGCCATGGGCTGCTGGAGGGCGAGCAGGCGCATGCACTGCTGCTCTATGGCGATGTCCATGTCGTCGGCGGTGTCGTCGGCGACGATGACCTCCTGGGCGAGCTTGACGTCCTGGCTCTTGAGCGCGCGCGCGGACTTCTCCAGCATCGCCTCCACAAACTCGCCCATGGAGAGCAGGCGCTGTTCGAGCTGCGCGAGTTGTTCGTCGAAAGCCTGACGTGTCCGCCGCATGGGCGCCGCCTAACCGAACCGGCCCCGTACATAGTCGTCGGTACGCCGGTCCCTGGGGGTCTCGAATATCTGAACGGTCTCGCCGTACTCTACCAGCTCACCGAGCAGGAAGAAGCCGGCGTAGTGCGACACCCGGGAAGCCTGGTACATGTTGTGGGTCACGATGACGATGGTGTAGTGCTGCACCAGCTCGAGCATCAACTCCTCGATGCGGAAGGTCGCCGTGGGGTCGAGCGCGCTGCAGGGCTCGTCCATCAGCAGCACCTCGGGCTCCACCGCCAGCACCCGCGCGATGCAGAGCCGCTGCTGCTGGCCCCCCGAGAGGTCGAGCGCCGACTGGCGCAGCTTGTCCTTCACCTCCTCCCAGAGCGCGGCGGCCCGCAGGCTCCTCTCCACCACCTCGTCCAGCTCCGCCCGCCCCGCCACCCCGTGCAGTCGGGGCCCATAGGCCACGTTGTCGTACACCGACATGGGGAAGGGGTTCGGGGTCTGGAACACCATCCCCACCCGCTTGCGCAGCTGCGCCACGTCCACCCCGCTGTCGTAGACGCTGCGGCCGTCCAGCAGCACCTCCCCCTCCAGCCGCGCCCCCTCGATGAGGTCGTTCATCCGGTTGAAGCACCGCAGGAAGGAGGACTTGCCGCAGCCCGAGGGCCCGATCAGCGCGGTGATACGGCGAGCCGCGATGGAGACCGTCACCGCCTTGAGGGCCTGGAAGCCGTCGTAGTAGAGGTTGAGGTCGCGCGTGGCGAGCTTGATCTCCCCCTCCGGCGTGATGATGTTGCGCGCTCCCTCCTCCGTCATCCTCACCACCTCCGCGCCCGGCGCAGCCGGGCGCGCGCGCTGATCGCCGCCAGGTTCAGCCCCAGCACCAGCGCCGACAGCACCAGCGCTGTGGCCCACTTGTGCGACTCGGGAACCCCGGGCGCCTCCGTCGCCATCACGTAGAGCTGGTACGGAAGGGCCAGGATGGGGTCGAACACCGACCGCGGGATCGGGTTCGTGAGCGAGAAGAAGGCGGCCGTGAACAGGATGGGCGCGGTCTCCCCGGCCGCCCTGCCCACCGAGAGGATGATCCCGGTCATGATCCCCGGCAGGGAGTTGGGCAGCACCACGTTGCGCACCGTCTGCCACCGCGTCGCCCCCAGCGCGAAGGAGGCTTCCCGGAGCCCCCGCGGCACCTGCCGCAGCGCCTCCTCCGAGGCGCTGATGACCAAGGGGAGCACCAGCAGGGCCATCGTGCAGGCGCCCGCCAGCAGTGAGCGCCCGAAGCCCAGCAGCATCACGAACAGCCCCAGCCCGAATAGCCCGTACACCACCGAGGGCACGCCCGCCAGGTTGATGATGGCGAGCCGGATGAAGCGCACCAGGGGCCCCGAGCGGGCGTACTCGCTCAGGTACACCGCGCCCGCGATCCCCAGGGGCGCTGCGAACGCCGCGGTCAGCAGCACCAGGAACACCGTCCCCACCACCGCCGCCAGGAGCCCCTCCGCGGGAGAGGTGAGAAACGACCAGCTCAGCCCCCGCGCCCCCCGCCAGCACATCACCACCATGATGCTGAGCACCGGAAGCACCACGATGGCCGAGGCCGCCGTCAGCGCCGCGAAGGCGAGCCGCTCCTCGCGCCGCGCCCGCGCCGGGCTGCGCGCGATCACGAGCTGAGCCTCCCCGTCTTGCGGATTGCCCATTCGGCGATGGTGTTGATGATGAACGTGATAACGAACAGCACCAGCCCGATGAAGAACAGGGCGTGGTAGTGGGGAGTGCGATAGGCGGTCTCCCCCATCTCGCTGGCGATGGTGGCGGTCATCGTCCGCACCGGCCGCCAGAAACCGGCCAGCCCCTCGGGGATCACCGCCGCGTTGCCCGTCACCATGAGCACCGTCATGGTCTCGCCGATGGTCCGCCCCAGGCCCAACAGCACCGCCGCGATCACCCCCGAGCGGCCCGCCGGCAGCACCACCCGGGCGATGGTCTGCCACCGGGTGGCGCCCAGGGCCAGCGAGTTCTCCCGCAGGGCGCGCGGCACCGCCCGCAGCGCATCCTCGGACACCGAGACGATGGTGGGCATGGCCATGAAGGCCAGCATCAGCGAGCCCAAGGCTGCGAACATCCCGATCGGCAGACGCAGCAGCTCGGCCAGCCACGGCCCCACCAACATCAGCCCCAGGAACCCGAACACCACCGAGGGAATCGCGGCCAGCATCTCGACGAGCGGCTTGAGCACCTCCCGCGCCCGGGGGGAGGCGACCTCCGCGATGTAAGTCGCGCAGGCGATCCCCAGGGGCATGGCGATCACCAGCGCTCCGACCGTCACATACAGCGACCCCAGCAGCAGAGGCAGCATGCCGAGGCGGGCCGGATCGGCGGTCGGCGACCACACTTCGCCCGCCAGCAGCTCCGCCATGCTGCGCTCCCGCAGCACGGGCAGCGCGTCCCGCAGCAGGAAGGCGAAGATGGCGACCACGAACACGATCGCCAGCAGGCCCGCGATCTGGATCACCCGCTCGACCAACCACTCCCAGGCCAGCCCCAAGCCGCGCCTCATCCCGCTGCTGTTCCTCCGCACGTCAGGGCCAGATCCCTCACCCGCTCACCGCACCGGCACGAACCCCAGCTCCTCCACGATCCGCTGCCCCTGCTCCCCTCTCACCCAGTCTATGAACTCCCGTACCTGCCTGCTGGGCGCCGCATCGGTGTAGAAGTGCAGCTCCCTCGCCAGCGGGTAGCGGCCTGCCATCACGTTCTCCATCGTCGGGCTCACCGCCTCCTGGCCGCCCATCGGCGCCACCCGCAGGGCCTTCACGCTATCGTCCAGGTAGCCTAGCCCGACGTACCCGATGGCCGCCCGAGTCTGGCCCACCAGCGCCACGATCGCCGCGTTGGACGCCTGCTTCAGCACCGCTGGCGAGTAGTCCCGGGAACGGTCGGTCTCGGCGAGCTGGACCACGAGTTCCTTGAACGCCTCGTAGGTGCCGGAGGCCGCGTCCCGGCTCACCGCCTGGATGCGGCCCAGGCCCGGCACACCCACCTGGTCCCACTCCGTGACGCGGCCCGTGTAGATGTCCGAGAGCATCTCCACCGAGATCTGCTCCAGAGGGTTGGTGGGATGGACGATCACCGCCATCCCGTCGTAGGCCACAAGGTGCTCTGCCGGATCCACCCCGGCCTCCCGCGCCCGCGCCACCTCATCCTCGTGGATGTCCCGGGAGGACATGGCGATCTCCGCGGTGCGGGAGATGAGGGCCTTGATCCCGGTCCCTGAGCCGCCGCCCGAGACCGCGATAGCCACCTCCGGGTGCTCCCGGTTGTACTCCGCCCTCCACCTCTCGGCCAGCGGCAGGACCGTGGTCGAGCCGATGATGCGGATCCCCCCCGGCGCCACCTCGACGTCCCGCGCCCGGCGCCCGCAGCCCGCCGGAGCGGCGAGCAGCGCGACCGCCGTAGTCCAGGCGAGCCAGCGTCCCCAAGGGTCCCTAGGCCTTCCCATTAGCTCCTAACCTCCCTCCCGCGACAGTGTCTCTTTCGCTCTCCGGTTTGCCGCGGTGGTCCCAGATGCCTGCCGCCTCCGCCGCCGCGGGCAGCCGGAGCAGGGAGCGGGCCGGGCCGCCGCAGGCGGGCCCGCCCGCTCCCCGGTTTCTCCAAGCGGGTGTCGGGTCCCCGTCATTCCGAGACGGGCACGAACCCAACCTCCCGCACGATCGCCTGCCCCTGGGGCCCCTTGACCCATTCCAGGAAGGCCTTGACGGTGCCGGTCGGCTCGCTGTCAGTGTACAGGTGCAGCGAGCGCGCGATGGGATAGGTCCCGTTGCGGACCGTCTGCGGGGTGGGCATCACCGCCCGCCGCTGCTTCATCGGGATTACCCTGAGCACCTTCACCCGCTGGTCCACGTAGCCCAGGCCAACGTAGCCCACGGCCGTCCTGGTGCGGCTCACCAGGGCGAGTATGGCGGCGTTGGAGGCCTGCTTGAGCGCCGCCGGCGTGTAGTCGCGAGTCTTGTCCGTCTCGCCAAGCTGCACCACGGCCTCCTTGAACACCTCGTAGGTACCGGAGGCCGAGTCCCGGCTGATCACCTGGATCCGGCCCAAGCCGGGCGCGCCGAGCGCGCCCCAGTCCCGGGTCTTGCCGACGTAGATGTCTGAGAGCTGCTCCACCGAGATCTGCGTGAGTGGGTTGCTGGGGTGGACGATGACCGCGATCCCATCGTAGGCCACCACGTGATCCAGCGGGTTGATCCCCGCTGCCCGCGCCTGGCGCAGCTCCTCCTGCTTGATCTCCCGGGAGGACATTGCGATCTCGGCGGTGCGGGAGATGAGCGCCCGGATTCCGGTCCCCGATCCCCCGCCCGAGACCGCGATCTCAACCCCCGGGTGGTGGGCGTTGAAGCCGACCCGCCAGCGCTCTGCCAGTGGCAGCACGGTGGTCGAGCCGATTATGCGGATGCTCTCCTGAGCCGCGGCAGGGCCGAGGGCGACCACGCCCAGGGCGAGCGCCGAGGCCAGCAACACTGCGGTGAGGCTGCGCGTAAGTCTGAGATACATCCTCCTCTCCTCTCTCTCCATCGCTTGTGAGGCCGGTCGCGCCGGCTAGTACTTCACCTGGACCCGCAGCGTGGTGAGGTCGCCCTCAGTCTTGTCCGCCCGGCTGTAGCTGGGGCCTGGACGACGGAACTCGTGGGCCACCACCACCCGTGTCTTCGAGTCGAGCTGCTGCTCGTAGCCGACGGTGAGGTTCCTGAAATCGGTGCCGTCGGTGTTCCGGTCCTCGTCAAAGCGCTCATAGCGGGCGAAGACCGTGCCGGGGTGGTCGGGTATGCGGTAGGCAGCGCGGGCATACCAGCCGAACACCTCCCGGCCGCGGTGCTTCCCGCCGATCGCCTCCGCTCTGAGCCACACAGGGCCCAGGACCTTGGAGATGCCACCGCCCAGGTAGTCACGGTCGGTGGTCTGTCCCGCGCTCGTGTGCCGGCCCCGAAGGTAGCCCACGTAGACGCTGTCGGCCTCGGTGGTGGGGTCTGGCGGACGGCTCCCCACAGGTGTGCGCAGGCGGACCGCAACGTCCTTCTCGTCGTTGTTGTCGGCCTTGCTGGGCCCGTTCCCGCTGAAGACCGCCAAGTCGAGAGTGACCGGCGGGCTGTCCCTCCCCGATAGGCTCTTCAGATGCAGGAAGGCGCCGACGTCCCGCTCCCCTGGGAAGAGCGCGCCCATCAGGGCGGTGCGCTCAGGCTCGAGGCGGTTGCCGGACGACTCGAGCACCTCGTAGGAGAAGGGGACCTTCGCCTGCCCCATCCGGAACCGCCAGGGATCGCTCCTGCGCCCGAGGTCCACGTAGGCGTCCTTGAGTTCGACCTCCCGGGCCGCGTCCAGCTGGAGCGTGAGCGCCGACAAGTCGCTCACCGCCGCGTCTAGCTTCAGGCGCGCCCGCCGCACCCGGAAGTCCTGGCCGGGGCTGATCGCCCGGTCCACCGAGTACTGCGACTGCACGTAGCCCGAGGCCTTGACCCCCGGCGCATCCATCTTCCGTCTGAGGTCCCGCCCGACCGCCTCCTGCCCGGAGCGGACCTCCGCGAGCTGGGCCTCCAGCGCCTCCAGCCTGGCCCGCAGCTCCTGCACCTCCTGCGCCATCGCCGCCGGTTCGCCCTGGCCCCAGGCCGCCTGACCCAGGCCTGCCAGCGCCAGCAGCGCCGCGCTGCACCACACCAGTACTCTCATGCTTGCCCCCCTTGGGCTGCTACAAGTTTGACGGCGCGCGAGCACGCCATCACACGAAGTCTACACCGAGGGGGTTAAGCGCAGGCTGTGATGGGGTTAAGGGTGGGTTAGGGCTGGAAACGAGTAGCGACAGGGCGCCTAGCCGGCCTGCGGCTCTGGCCGAGGTAGGAACACGGTGAAGGTGGACCCCTCGCCCAGGCTGCTGCGCAGCGTTACACTTCCCCCGTGCGCCTCCGCGGTGTGCTTCACAATCGAGAGGCCCAGGCCGGTGCCGCCCGTCGCCCGGTCGCGGGCGCGATCCACCCGGTAGAAGCGCTCGAAGACGCGCTCCTGTTCCTCCTCGGGGATCCCGGGGCCCGTGTCCTCAACCGACAGCTCATAGCCGCCCGGCGCCTCCCGCCCGCGCAGCACGACCCGGCCGCCGCTGGGCGTGTACTTGACGGCGTTGTCCAGCAGGTTCACCAGCATGGTCTGGAGGCTGCCGGGATCGGCGTACACGCGGTCGGCACACCCCACCTCACAGGTCAGCTCGACCGCCCCCCGGGAGGCTGCGTGCTCCACTCTCCCCAGCGCCTCCCGACAGGCCGCCGCCGCGGGCAGCCACTCCCGCCGCAGCAGCTCCTGCCCGCGCTCGACTCGGGTGAGCACGAGCATGTCATCCAGGATGCGTGTCAGCCGGTCGCTGGCCTCGACGATCTGGCGCACGAAGCGGACCGCCCGCTCGGGGTCCTCGAGCGCGCCGCTCTCCAGGGCCTCGGCCAGCGCCCTGATGGAGGCTGCCGGGGTGCGCAGCTCGTGGCTGGCGTTGGCGACGAACTCCCGGCGCACCTCCTCCACGCGCGCGATCTCGCTCACATCGCGCAGCAGGCCCACAGCCCCCACGGTCCGGTCGTCCTCGGCGAGGAGCGGGGTAGCGACGCCCACCAGCGTCCGCGTCTGCGGGTGGAGCACCCTCACCTCGCCCCGCTGGACGGTGCCCTGCGCGAGGGCCCGCCCCATGAGCTCGCTGAGATCGTAGTTGAGGGCAACCTCGTCCAGGTACTTGCCCTCGGTCTGCCCTCGCAGCCGGCCGAAGACGCGCCCGAAGGCGTGGTTGATGAGCTCGATGCGGCGCTGGTCGTCAACGATGACGACCGCGTCGCCCATCTGCTCCAGGATGGCCGCGTAGCGGCGGGCGGCGCGCTCGGAGGAGCCAAGCACGTCCCCGAGACGGCTCACCGCGCCATTGAACGCCTCCGCGAGCTCTCGCAGCTCCCCGGCCCCACCCGTTGGAGCCCGCGCCTCAAGGTCGCCCTCGCCGACCCTGCGCGCCACCTCCACTAGCCGCCGCACCGGCGCTGTGAGCGCCGAAGCCAGCCACCCCGCGAGGAGCAGGAACGACCCCGCGGCGACGGCGAAGGCGACGAGGGCGCCCCGACGCAGATGGCGGGAGGCCAGCCGGACACTGTCCAGGGGCAGCGCGAGCCGGACGACGCAATCTGGGTCGGCTCCCTCCGCTCGCACCGCGGCGTAGACCATCTCCATGTCGAGCGTCGGGCTGAGCCGGACCGCGGTCCCCTGCCCCTCACGCACCGCCGCCTGCCACTCGGGGCGATCGGCATGGCTCGCCATCGCGCCCGGGTCGCGCCGGCTGTCCGCGAGGACTAAGCCCTCCGGGCCGATGAGCGTGACCCGCGCCCCGAGCCGTTCGTCCAGCCCCTCCGCCCAGGACTGGAGGGCCGGGCCCGCCTGCCAGGGCGGGGCGGGCGCGATCGCGGCGGCAAGACGGGCCTCAGCGAGCAGCCGCTCGGCCGCGCTCCGGCGGGCCTCGCTCAGCACGGCGGCGCGCACCCAGAGCCAGAGCCCAGCGAGGAGAGCCGCGGTGAGGGCCGCGAAGGCGAGCGCGATCCGCCACCGCAGCGTCACGCCGGCGGCCCCTCGACCAGCTTGTAGCCCACTCCGCGCACGGTGACGAGCCGCCTGGGGGCCGCCGGGTCCGGCTCGATCTTCGTGCGCAGCCACCGCACGTGTACGTCTACGGTGCGGCGGTCTATGTAGGTGTTATCCCCCCACACGGCGGCGAGGATCTGGTCCCGGCTGCGGGCCCGGCCGGCATGCCTCATCAGGTAGGCCAGCAGGTCGAACTCCCTCGGCGCCAGCTCGATCGCCCGGCCGTCCACCATGACTTCGTGGCGTTCGAGGTCGAGCTGGACGCCTCCCACGGACAGCCGGGGAGAGTCCTGAGCCTGCGCGGCCGCACGTCGCAGCACCGCCCGCACCCGGGCTACCAGCTCCCGGACGCTGAAGGGCTTGGTGATGTAGTCGTCCGCGCCCATCTCCAGCCCAGCGACCCGGTCCGCCTCCTCCACCCGAGCGGTGAGCACGATCACCGGAACCGGGGACTTCCTGCGGAACACGCTGAGCAGGTCCCAGCCGCTGAGGCCGGGGAGCATGAGGTCGAGCACCACGAGGTCCGGCCGGCGCGACTCGAAGGTTGCGAGGGCCGAGAGCCCGTCGCGCGCCACCTCCACCTCGAGGCCCTCCCTCTCCAGTGCGTAGGCCACCGCGTCGGCCACGCCCGGCTCGTCCTCGACCACCAGTACGCGCTCGGCCATCTCCTACACCGCTGACTCGCTATGGCCACGGCCTTGTTCAACTTCCAGCCCGTGCCGGCCCTTCCTCCCGTGCCTGACGCACCAACGTCGCAGGAGGCGCGCCGGCTCCCCCGAACCGCGGACCGGGATTCAATCCCGCAAGGAGCCAGCGCCATGAGGATCGCCGCCTTCTCGGACGTGCACGCCAACAAGCACGCGCTCGACGCCGTGCTCGCCGATGTGCATTCGCGCCAACCCGACCGCGTAGTCTGCCTGGGTGACCTGGTGGGATACGGAGCCTTCCCGAACGAGGTCATCGAGGCAGTCCGGGAGGCCGGCATCCCCACCATCGCCGGCAACTACGACGACGGCGTGGGCTTCGACCGGGATGAGTGCGGCTGTGCGTACACCGAGCCGGCCGAGCGCGAGCGGGGCGACCGCTCGCTGCGCTGGACGCAGCAGGTGGTCACTGCCGACAACAAGGCCTGGCTGCGTTCCCTGCCCCACGAGCTGCGCCTGCAGGCCGACGGCACGCGCCTGCTCTGCGTCCACGGCAGCCCGCGCCGCCTCAACGAGTACCTCTACGAGGACCGGCCGGAGCGCAGCCTGCTCCGCATGCTCGAGGGGCTGGAGGCGGACGTGATCCTGTGCGGGCACACCCACCTGCCCTACCACCGCCGCGTCGGCGCGCTTCACCTCATCAACGTCGGCAGCGCAGGCAAGCCCAAGGGCGGCGACCCGCGGGCCTGCTACGCACTGCTCAGCATCGGCGCGGAGGTGCACGTCGAGTTCGTCCGGGTCAGCTACGACGCCGAGGCCGCGGCCCGCGCGATCGAGGCGACCGAGCTTCCGCGGGAGTTCGCCGACGCCCTGCGCCGCGCCGCCTAACACGGCTGCCCGGCGCCAAGCGTTCGCACGCACAGCACCAGGCACTGGGCTTTATTAGCGCCTAGCGGCCGGGGCGATTTGGGGTGCAGACGGATGTGTCGCAAGCCGCGCGGCCGGCGCGTGCGAATCGTGTGGGGAAGTGGGCTGGCGATTGTGACACCCGATTCCGGCCCGTTTAGAGGCGACCCCCTCAGGGTGCCTCAGTTCGCCTCTCGCGCCGGCGGAGAGAGTGGGATTCGAACCCACGAGTCCGCCTCAGGCGGACTACACGATTTCGAGTCGTGCGCCTTCGACCAACTCGGGGAGGCGAATCATGTGCGCTTCGCCGTCACCCTGTTGCCACACGACCCCGAATCATGTATCACAACCTTCGCGCCCGGCCGCACGAATCATGTATCACAACGCTCGCCCTGTTGTAGCACATGATTCCAGCCTGTGC
>CAYLPT010000103.1:0-12396 GCA_964385645.1 uncultured bacterium | reverse complement strand
GTGCGTGTACTCGCCCAACTTCGCGGACAGCCGCGGGGTCCAGGTCCTGGCGCCGATCCGCGAGGCGCTGAGGCTGCCCGCCTATATGCTCAACGACGTGGCCGTGCAGACCCTAGGCGAGCACACCTTCGGGGCCGGCCGGGGATACCGGGATATGGTGATGATCACCCTCGGCACAGGCATCGGCGGGGGCGCGGTCATAGACGGCGAGCTCCGCATCGGGCCCACGGAGGGCTTCGCGGAGGTGGGGCACATGATCCTGGAGCCGGAGGGTCCCTTCTGCGGGTGTGGCAACCGGGGATGCTGGGAGGCGCTGGCGGGGCGGGACGCCATCGTCCGGCGAGCGATCGCCAAGATCCAGCAGGGCCGCCAGAGCGCGGTCGCGGATTCGGTGCAATATCGTCTGGGCTCGATCACGCCCGCGCTCATTGCGCACTCGGCGGAGCAGGGCGACGCGGTGGCCCTGGAGGTGCTCGCGGAGACGGGCTACTATCTGGGAGTCGGGGTGACCAATCTGATCCAGCTCTACAACCCCGAAGTGCTGGTCATCGGGGGCGGGATCGCGCAGGCGGGGCGACTGCTCTTCGAGCCGATCCTGCGGACGGTGCGGGCGCGGGCCCTCATGGTCCCCGCCGCCACCTGCCGGGTAGTCCCTGCGAAGCTGGGCGACGACGCGGGGGTGATCGGGGCCTCCGTGCTCGCCGCGCGGGCCCGCGCGCGCGAGGAGGCCGAGCGGGCCCAGGCGCCCTCAGGGGCGGTTGAGCGCGATCAGCCGGAGCCCTGAATGGGGCACGCGAGGTCGCTCGTGGAATAGCTCCCTTGGGCGTGCCGGGCCCAGGGAGGTCCGCGCGCGAATTGTGCCCACCCCGCGCATGTGCTACAATCGGGGGCGGCGTCTCTCGGCCCGCGCGGGGGAGACATCGCCGTGGGGGCGCATGCTAAGGAGGCCCCGTCTTGGCGCGTTTGCTCAGAGCACTGGCATGGATCGGTCTGGCGGCCCTGGCCGTCATCTTCCTCCAGATCTCGATGTCGAGGCACAGGGAGCGGATCGCCCTCAACTACACCCAGTTCATGGAGAGGGTGGAGAAAGGGGAGGTCAAGTCGCTCATCGTGTACCCCAAGCACACCGGCGAGGGCGAGCTGACCTCCGGGCTCGGGTACGCGGTGAAGCTCCCGCCCCAGCCCGAGCTGTACGCCGACGCGGTCCGGCGCCACGGGGTGGAGATCGAGTTCGAGCAGCCCTCCATCAGCGACGTGTGGGTGAGCGGCATCTTCTACCTGCTCATCACCGCGCTTCTGATCCTGGGGTTCTGGATATTCGTGGTGCGCCAGAGCCAGAGCACGGGCAGCCAGGCGCTCTCCTTCGGTCGGAGCCGCGCCCGGCGCAACCCCGAGACCGGGCCCAAGGTGACCTTCGACGACGTTGCGGGGGTGGACGAGGCGAAGGCCGAGCTGATGGAGGTGGTCGAGTTCCTGAAGAACCCGCGCAAGTTCCAGGCCCTCGGGGCGCGCATCCCCAAGGGCGTGCTGCTGGTGGGGCCGCCGGGCTCCGGCAAGACGCTGCTGGCGCGGGCGATCGCGGGTGAGGCCGGGGTGCCCTTCTTCCACATGAGCGGGTCGGAGTTCGTCGAGATGTTCGTGGGCGTGGGCGCCTCCCGCGTGCGCGACCTCTTCGAGCAGGCGAAGGCCAACCGCCCCTGCATCGTCTTCATTGACGAGATAGACGCGGTGGGGCGGCAGCGCTTCGCCGGCCTCGGCGGCGGCCACGACGAGCGGGAGCAGACGCTCAACCAGCTCCTGGTGGAGATGGACGGCTTCGACCCCAACTCCGGCGTCATCCTCATCTCAGCGACCAACCGACCCGATGTCCTGGACCCGGCGCTGCTCCGGCCCGGGCGCTTCGACCGCCGCATTCAGGTTGATAACCCGGACCTCAAGGGGCGGGCCGCCATCCTCGGCGTGCACGTGAAGGGAAAGCCGCTCGAGGAGGATGTGGACCTCCACATCCTCGCCCGCCGCACGCCCGGCTTCTCCGGCGCCGACCTCGCGAACATGGTGAACGAAGCGGCCTTGCTCGCCGCCCGGCGCAACCGCGCCAAGATCACTATGCCCGACTTCGAGGACTCCATCGAGCGCGTCGTCGCGGGACCGGAGCGCAAGAGCCGCATCATCTCCGAGACCGAGAAGAAGGTCCTCGCCTACCACGAGGTGGGCCACGCGGTGCTCGCCGAGCTTCTCCCGCGCGCCGACCCCGTGCACAAGGTCTCCATCCTCCAGCGCGGGCTTGCCCTCGGCTACACCCTCCAGCTTCCCTCCGAGGACCGCTACATCATGAGCCGCAGCGAGCTGCTGGACCGCATCACAGTCTTCCTCGGCGGGCGGGTGGCGGAGGAGCTCATCTTCCAGGAGATCAGCACCGGCGCCGCCGACGACCTGCGCAAGGCCACCGAGCTCGCCCGGCGCATGGTCACCGACTTCGGCATGAGCCAGGCCCTCGGGCCGGTCAGCCTCGGGCGCAAGTACGAGCAGCCCTTCCTCGGCCGGGACATCATGGAGGACCGCAACTACTCCGAGCAGGTCGCCTCCGCGATAGACAAGGAAGTCGCCACCATCATCGAGGACTGCTACGCACGGGCGCGCCAGCTCCTGACCGCACACTCGCAGGAGGTGAGGCAGGTGGTCGAGGCCCTCCTCGCGCGAGAGACCCTCGCCGGCGAGGAGATACGCGCCATCATGCGCGGCGAGGAGCTGCCAGCCGAGGCAGAGCCAGCCGGCGGCGCGCCGGCGACTCACGCGCCCAGCTCCAAGCCGGAAGCCGAGGCCTCCCCGGGCGTCCCGGGGCAGCAGCCACACCCAGCCTGAGCGCAGCGCCCCGCGCGGTACCCAACACCACGTGGGCCGCCGGAGAGGAACGCCACCGGCCCGGAGCGAACCCGGAGCCGGGCGCGTCCGCCCCCCGGCGGACGCCATTTCTGTCAATGGTGCGGCTGCGTGAACCGGAACGTGAAGGCGGTCCTGGTGGTCTCGGCGCTCTTCGGGGCCGCCACCGGCATCTACGAGTTCGTGCTCCCCTACTACCTCGCCGAGCGGGGGCTCTCGTTCCAGCACATGGGCGCGATCTTCGCGGTCGCGGCCGCGGGCATGCTCGCGCTGCGCATCCTCATGGGGCGCCTCGCAGACCTGTGGGGACGCAAACTCTTCTACGCGCTCTCCCTGGGCGGCAGCGGCGCGGCCATGTGGCTTACCCCCCTCAGCGGCTCGGTGCTCGCCCAGAGCGCCCTCAAGAGCGTGCGCGAGGCGGCCTTCGTAACGCGGGAGACCCTCCACCCCATCGTGCTCTACGAGGAGAGTCGGGGCCGCTTCATGGCCTTCATGGGCAAGACGCGGGGGATGGAGTTCCTGCTGCAGGGCGTGGGCACGCTGGCCGCCGGCTACCTGTTCGTGGTCCTGGGCACGGGGGGCAATCTCCGTCTCGCAGGCGGGATGATGGCCGCGGGGTGCCTGCTCTTCTGGCTGGTGTTCCGGGAGCGGCCCGGCCGAGAGGCCCAGGTGGCGTCGGGCGGCCTGCGAGAGCTGTTCTCCTTCGAGATGCACCGCAACCTGAAGGTGATCACGGTGTCGGTGTTCATCTTCAACGTGGGCATGACCACGAGCCACTCCTTCATCATGCCGCTGTTCTTCTCCGACAAGTTCGGCGTCAGCGAGTACACCGTCTCCTGGGTGATGGTCGGGCACCGACTGACGATCGCGCTGCCGCTGCTGATCGCGGGGACGCTGGCGATCCGCAACCTCAAGGGGGCCTACATGTGGACGCTGGCGTTGGAGGGCGCCGTGCTGTCGGCCTCCGCGCTGATCCCGAACTTCCACGGCGCGGCCGCAGTCTGGCTGCTGCACGACCTGCTCGGCGCCGGCATCTGGATCCCCGTCCAGAGCATGATCATCCAGGAGTACACGCGGCCCGAGCGCCGCGCCCTGGAGTACGGCAAGATTCAGGCCTTCGGGGGAACGGGGACCATCCTGGGCCCCTTCCTCGCCGGCTATCTGTCCGAGCGCATCAACGTCAGCGCGCCCTTCTTCGTCAGCGGCCTGCTCATGATCGCGGCGGCGGCGGCCCTCGCCTGGCTCCGGCTCACCCCGCCCCGGGCGGGAGAACGATCGGCCCGGAGGGACTGACGGCCGCAGGGCGGGGGGCGGTTGCGCTTGGCCCGGGGGCGTGGTATAATGCCCCGTCAAGCGCCATGCGCTTGCGGCCGACAGGCCGCCCGCCTCTGGCCTTCCTGCCCCGCTGAGGGGCCGCGCGAGACCGTGGGAAGGAGGACTGCTCCCATTCGCGACTACGAGCTTCTCTTCATCGTGGATCCCAAGCTCTCCGACGACGAGATCGGCGCCGTCCAGGAGCGCCTGGCCGAGCTCGCCACCAGCCGCGGCGCCGAGGTGAAGAAGATCGGCGTCTGGCAGCGCAGGCGGCTGGCGTACGAGATCGAGGGGCGCCGGGACGGCATCTACGTGTTGGCGGAACTCAGCGCCCAGCCCGCGGTCATCAAGGAGCTCGAGCAGCAGCTCGCCGTCACCGAGAGCGTGCTCCGCCACCTCACCGTACGGCTGGATGGGGAGTAGACCCCGGAGAGAGGACGGCCCGCCATGATCAACCGCATCATCCTCGTCGGGAGGCTGACCGCCGAGCCCGAGCTGCGCTACACGCCCAGCGGGGTGCCGGTGGCGAGCTTCCGGCTCGCCGTGGACCGGCCCTTCACCAGCGCCTCCGGCGACCGCGAGACCGACTTCATCAACATCGTCGCCTGGCGCAAGAGCGCCGAGTTCGCCGCCAACTACCTGGGCAAGGGCCGCCTGGTGGCCGTGGACGGGAGGCTCCAGATCCGGCAGTGGACCACCCAGGACGGCCAGCGCCGCAGCACCGCGGAGGTGGTGTGCGACCGGCTCCAGTCCCTGGAGCGCGCGTCCGAGCCTGGCGCCGGGCGGGAGGCAGCGGCGCCGCCGGGCGAGGAGGCGGCCGACGCGGCGGACGACGAGGGCGGAGGCGGGGTGTGGGACAATGAGTAGAGCATCGTCAGGGAGGAAGCATGACCTCAGAGGCCTCGTCGCCTGAGAACACGCAGGAAGCGCAAGAGCAGGTTAGCGAACAGACCGGAGAGGAGCGACCGCGTCACGAGGCGCAGGCGCCGCGGGATGACTCCCGCGCAGGGGCGCCAGAGGGCAGAGAGCGCTCCGGCGACCGCGATCAGCCGCGCGAGCGCGGCGGGCGCGGCCGCGAGGGCCGGGAGGGGCGTGAGGGGCGGCGCGACCGGCGGATGCGCCGGCCGCGGCGGAAGGTGTGCGCCTTCTGCGTGGACCATGTGACCGCCATAGACTACAAGGACTACAACCGCCTGCGCGACTTCGTCTCCGACCGCGGCAAGATCCTCAAGAGCCGCCAGACCGGAACCTGCGCCCGGCACCAGCGCGGGCTCTCCCGGGCCATCAAGCGGGCGCGTCACGTCGCGCTCCTGCCCTTCGTCAACGAGTAGGCCGGGCGCCCCCATGCCGAGCCGGACCCGCAGCCGCACTGACCTCGACCGGCCCGCCACTTACCAGCGACTCGACCCGCGCGGGATGCTCGGCTTCGCCGTTGACTTCCCCGCACAGGTCGCGGAGGCGGCCCAGATCGGCCGCCGCTTCGGCGCCCCCGCCTCGCTGCGCAACCCCGCCGCGGTTGTGATCGCGGGCATGGGCGGCTCGGCAGTAGTGGGGGACTTCCTCGCCCGGCTCTGCGAAGACCGCACCGCGGCGCCTGTCATCGTGTGCCGACACTACCAGCCGCCCGCGATCGTGGGCCCGCGCACTCTCTTCGTCGCCTCCAGCCACTCCGGGAACACCGAGGAGACCCTCGCCGCCGCGCAGGCGGCCCGCCGCCGCGGCGCACGCATGCTGTGCATCACCACCGGCGGCAAGCTGGCCGCCTTCGCGCAGCGCCACCAGATCCCCCTCATCCGCATCCCGCAGACCGACCCGCCGATGCCCCCGCGCGCCGCGCTCGGCTACTCCTTCATCCCGCTGGCATCGGTCTTCGGCGCGCTCGGGCTGCTGCCGTCCTTCGCGCGCCACTTCGCAGAGGCGCAGGCCCTGCTCGCGCGGCTCCGCGACCAGCTCCGCCCAGAGGTCCCCGCCCGGGCGAACCGCGCGAAGCAGCTCGCGCACGCCCTGCACGGCCGTATCCCTTGGGTGCACGGGACCGTTGGGGTGCTGAGCGCTGCTGCCTACCGGTGGCGGTGCCAGTTCAACGAGAACAGCAAGATGCTCGCCTACTCGGCCGAGTACCCCGAGCTGAACCACAACGAGGTCGTAGGGTGGGAGGTGGACCCGGCGCTCGCGCGGCGGATCGCCGTGATCGCGCTCGAGAGCCCCGGCGACCACCGGCGGGTGCGGGCGCGGGTCGCCATCACCAGAGAGATTATCGGCGGCAAGGCGCCGGTGCACATCATCGAGGCGGAGGGCCGTTCGCCGCTGGCGCGGCTGGTCTCGGCCGTCTACCTGGGTGACTTCACCAGCCTGTACCTGGCCTTCCTCAACCGGGTTGACCCCTCCTCGATCGCTGCCATCAACGAGCTGAAGAGACGTCTGGCCGAGCTCTGAACGGCGACGCGCGCTCCGGCTGTGGTATGAAGAGCAGTGAGGACGCACCCGGCGCTTTCGAGGAGGCGCGAGATGCCGAGAGGGCGCAGGGCGGACGGCGGCTCTGTCCGCGATGCCGCTTACTACGTCTCCAGTGACTCCGACCTGGCCTATGCCAGGAGAGCGCACGCGCGGGCGGTGAAGGCGGCGAGGCGGCGCTGGGCGCTCCGCGCTCTGGTGGTGGTCCTGCTCGCCGCGGCGGCGTACCTGTGGGGACCGGCCCTCGCGGCCTTCGTGCGGGCCAGAGCGAGCTCCGCAGCCCAGCAGGTGCGCGGGGTGGGTCAGCGCATCCGCTCTGATGCAGAGCGCCGGAGCGGCGCGGGCCTCGATGAGACCTCCCCCTGAGGGGCAGCCCGGGGTTGTGGAATAACCTGGTGGCGTAGCAGGGGACGCCCACCGCAATCCAGGCTCTGGAGCGGCCCATGTCTGCGCCACATCAGGCGCCCCGAGTCCGCGCGCGGCTCGGTGCGCCGCCCATCTCCATCAACCCCTCTCGCGCCTACCTGCGCCATCGCGCCGCCCTCGCGCGCGCCGAGCGGGCCCAGCGCCGCGCCCGGTGGCGCAACCGAACGCTCCTGCTGTGCGCCGCCGTAGCTCTCTACCTGGCGATCGGAAGAGAGGTCGTCCACCTCGCGAAAGCTCAGGCCGGCCTCGCTGCGGCGGTGGTGCGCCGCGATGCCCGCGCCCTGGCGAAGGACGTCGAGCGCCTCACGCAGGCCGGCCGCGGCCTCTCCGATCCCGCCGCGCTCTCGCCCGCCTCCTTCACCTCGGCCGGCCGCCTCGCCGAGGCCGAAGATCCCTCCGACCTCGACGCCTGGCTCCCCGACGATCCCGCGCCGCGCGCCGCGCGCCGGCCGTGACCTATGCTATAATGCCGGCCGGGACAGGAGCGAACGGTGGCGATCACGGCGGCGATCGCGAGCAAGCGCGACGGCGGCGAGTTGACGAAGGAGGAGATCTCGCGGGCCGTCTCTGGCTTCGTGAGCGGGCAAGTATCCGAGGCCGAGATGGCGGCCCTGCTGATGGCGATCTTCCTGCGAGGGATGGGCGCGCGGGAGACGGCCGACCTGACCATGGCGATGGTCGAGACAGGCGAGCAGCTCGACCTGAGCGCCGTCGGCGGGCCAACGGCGGACAAGCACTCGACCGGCGGGGTGGGCGACAAGACGACCCTCGTGGTCGCCCCCCTGGTCGCCGCGCTCGGGGTGCGGGTGCCGAAGATGTCGGGGAGGGCGCTGGGCCACACCGGAGGGACGATAGACAAGCTCACGACCATCCCCGGGCTTACCGCCGAGCTGTCGCCGGATCGCTTCCTCCAGCAGGTGGCAGAGGTAGGGGTCGCCATCGCCGCCCAGAGCGATCGTCTGGCCCCGGCGGATCGGCTGATCTACTCGCTCCGGGATCGCACCGCCACCGTGGAGAGCATCCCGCTCATTGCCAGTTCAGTGATGAGCAAGAAGCTCGCGGTCGGGGCCCAGGGGATCGTGCTGGACGTGAAGGTGGGCTCGGGCGCGTTCATGCGCGACCTCCGGCAGGCGCGAGAGCTGGCCGAGGCGATGGTGGCGATCGGCGAGCGAGCGGGCCGGCGAGTGGTGGCCCTGATCACGCGCATGGACGAGCCGCTGGGGCGGGCCGTTGGCGACGCCGCGGAGATGGTGGAGGCCATCGAGACGCTTGCCGGCCGGGGGCCAGCCGACTTGGCCGAGCTGTGCGAGATGCTGGCCGGCCACATGCTCGCGGTCGCCGGCGCGGCGCCCCATGCTGAGGAGGGGCGGGCGCGGGCGCGCGCCGCGCTGGCCGAAGGGCGAGGGCTGCCCACGCTCCGCGCGATGATCGCCGCCCAGGGTGGCTCGGCAACCGCGCTGGATGATCCCGCGGCCCTCATCGGGAAGGTGGAGGAGAGACCCGCGTACCCCCCCGGGGAGGGCTACCTCACGGCAGTGGAGGCGCGGGCGGTCGGGTCCGCGGTGCGAGACCTGAAGGAGGCGGTAGGGCCGGCAGCGCGAGCACAGTGCGGAGTGCTGCTGCGGGCGAAGGTGGGGGACAGGATGGAGGGCCAGCCGGCGGCGACGGTGATCGCTCCTTGCGGCGCGTCGGGGGCGCTGGCGGCCACGGTCGAGCGGATCGAGCGCGCGCTATCGGTGGGCCCCGAGGCCCCGGCCCCTGCCCCGCGGCTGGCGGGGGTGGTCGGGGCCTGAGGCCGAGGCTCAGCGATATGGGCGCTTGGGGCGCGCGGGCCCTACGGTCAGGGGCCGGCCGTCCAGCATCATGCCGTTGAGCTCGGAGACGGCCCGGCCGGCGTGCTCGGGCGAGCTCAGCTCCACGAACCCGTACCCCCGCGAGCGCCCGGTGATCGGGTCCTGGATGACGCGCGCATCGAGCACAGGCCCGAAGGGCTGCAGCAGCCGCGCCAGGTCGTCTTCGGTGGTGCGCCAGGGCAGGTTTCCAACGTAGACGGTGGCCTCATGCTTGCCCACGAATGCTCTCCCCTTGGTCGGACCGAGGCGCGCGACCCTGGTTCTCGGTTCGCCGGCCGGCAAGGAGCCGAACCTGGGGGAGACACAACGGGAGTCCTGGCGCCGGCTGTCCCCAGACTCGAAGCCTATTCGCCTTCGCCACCGCGGCCCCTGCTGGGCCTCGGGCTCGGCAGCGCGAGGGCGCGGGTCGCACTCGCTGACGCGGCTCCCCGCGGGCGGTGTGACCCTGCCGCCTCAGGTTCAGACGACGCGAACGTTCGCGGCCTTGAGGCCCTTGGGACCAGCGGTCACCTCGAGCTCGACCTCCTGGCCCTCGTACAGCGTCCGACGACCGGGCACGGTGGTGACGATGGCGGAGTAGTGCACGAAGACATCACCCTGGTCGGTCTCGATGAACCCGTAGCCCTTCGCGTCGTCGAACCACTTCACCCTGCCAGTGGCCACTGGGACCACTCCTTTCCGCAGTCTGAACGTCGCCGGCCGAAGTCTGACAGCAGCACTGGCAGTTCTTCACGCCACGCTCAGACCTGTCCTGAGTGCGGGCAGAACCCGACCGGCGCAAACATACCACCAAATCGCTTGCCTGTCAACCGTCCCGACGCTTCGGCAGGCCGAGCCCGTCGCGGCCCAGCGGCTCCAGGGCGCGCTCAGCGAGGAAATCCCGCGCCGAGGGGCGAACCCCGCAGGCATGGTTGACAGGCCCCCGCAGGGCACTGCAGATGACATTCTCACCCACTACCGGACGCTCGTCCAGGAGGATATCGAGCGCTTGCTTGATGCGCGGCCGGACCGCGCCCTCTACCGAATCGTCCGTTACCACCTTGGCCTGGCGGACGCCGAGGGCCGGCGCGGCCGCGCCGGCGGCGGCAAGGCGGTCCGCGGCACGCTCTGCGTGCTCTGCTGCGAGGCGGCCGGCGGCCGCCTGGAGGTGGCCCTACCCGCCGCCTCGGCCGTCGAGCTGCTCCACGCGTTCACCCTCCTCCACGACGACATCGCCGATCGCGACGAGCTCCGCCGCGGTCGGCCTGCCGCCTGGCGCCTGTGGGGTGCGGGACGAGCGATGACCGCCGGGGACGCCGTCTTTGCCCTCGCGAACCTCGCCCTGGCCCGCCTTGGCGAGCTGGGCGTGCCTGCTGAGCGCACCGCAGCAGCACTGAACGAGCTGAACCGGGCGGCCCTGGCCGTGTGCGAGGGGCAGGACCTCGATCTCTCCTACGAGGGGCGCGACGACGTCACGGTCGCCGACTACCTCGACATGGTATCGCTCAAGACAGCCTCCTTGTTCGCCGCGGCCGCCCGCACTGGCGCCCTCGCCGCCGGCGCGCCGCCGGCCACGGTCCAAGCACTTGACGACTATGGGCGCCGGCTAGGGACGGCCTACCAGATCCGCGACGATCTGCTCGGCATCTGGGGCGAGGCCGCCGAGCTGGGCAAGCCGGTCGGCAGTGACCTGCGCCGCAACAAGCGATCGCTGCCCGTCGTCCTGGCGCTGACGCAGGCCTCGCCAGAGGCGTCCCGGCGGGTGGCTGAGCGACTCCGCGCCGCCGACCTGAGCGACGAGGACACGGCCTCACTGGCCGCCGAGCTCGAGGCGATCGGCGCGCGAGCGCGCTGCGAGCAGCTCGCACAGGAGGCCGCGCACCAGGCTCTGAGCCGGCTCGAGGAGACGGCGCTCTCGCCAGGCCCGGCCGCGAACCTGCGCGCCCTGGCGGTGGATCTACTGAAGAGAAGGAGCTAAGCGGCGGTGAAGGTGCTGATCAGCCACGACATGGCGGAGGCGGACCTGGAGCGGATCCGCTCGGTGAGCGATTCGCTGGTGGTGGAGAAAGCGACCACGCTCGAGGAGGCTCTGGAGAGGGCGGCCGAGGCGGAGGTGGTCTACGCCGGGCGCTGGTCGGACGAGCTGTGGCGGGCGGCCCCCAACCTCAAGTGGGTCCAGTCCTGGGGCGCGGGCGTGGAGCGCTTCCTCACCCGGGACTTCGTCGCCAGCCCGATCGTGCTTACGAACGCCGCCGGCATCTATGCCATCCCCATCGCCGAGCACATCATGGCCTTCGTGCTCCACTTCTCGCGGCGGTTCGACCGCGCCCTGCGCGCCCAGCGCGAGGCCCGCTGGGACTGGGTCGAGCCCGACGAGCTGGCGGGCCGGACCCTCGGGATCGTCGGGCTCGGCGGCATCGGCGCGGAGGCGGCACGGCGGGCGAAGGCGCTCGACATGCGCGTGATCGGCACACGGCGCCGACCGGAGCTGGGGGGCGGCTATGTGGACGAGGTGCGCGGGCATGAACAGCTCGACTGGCTGCTCGCCGAGGCCGACTACGTGGCCCTCTGCACGCCCCTGACGCCGCAGACACGGCGCCTGATCGGCGCCCCGCAGCTCGCCCGAATGAAGCCCACGGCCTACCTCATCAACGTCGGCCGCGGCGGCCTGGTGGACGAGGCGGCGCTGGTCGCCGCGCTCCAGGAGCGCGCCATCGCCGGCGCCGGGCTGGACGTCTTCGAGCAGGAGCCCCTACCCCCCGAAAGCCCTCTGTGGGGGCTGCCCAATGTGCTCATCACCCCCCACACCGCGGGCGGCTCGCCCCGCTCCCACGAGCGGATCATGGCCCTGTTCGGAGAGAATCTCCGCCGCTTCCTGGCCGGAGAGGAACTGCTCAACGTGGTGGACAAGCGGGAGGGGTACTAGCGCGGCTCACTCGATCAGCACCAGCCCGTAGTAGTGCTGCGGGCAGGACCGGTCCCTGACCACCTCGATGGGAAAGCCGTTGGCGCGGGCGGTGGCGAAGACGTCAATGCCGGCGGCCTCCATCGCCGGGCGCGCCTGTGCCGGGTGCACGCAGTAGTCGAGCGGGCACTCGTCGCACAGATCACAGGGCCCCGAACCGAAGGCGAACGCCTTGTAGTGCCCGGCGAGGAAGATCTCCCTCTCCAGGTCGGCCACCACGCGCTTGATGGAGCGCCAATTGCCCTCGCCCGGGCAGTGCACGAGCACCGCCGTCCGGTAGCAGCCCAACACCGCCCGCGTCAGCTCGGGCGTGGGCGAGTGTGGCGGGCACGTCAGCCGTCGGCCGTAGCCCCCGCACCCGAACTGGCACTTGAGCCTCACCCACGGCGCGGTGACCACGCTGGCCGGGCTAACCAGCTTCGCCTCCGCCGCGCCCAGGCGCCGGGCCGCGGAGAGCCATTCCTCCGCGCGCTCCCTCTCCTCGGGCGACACTGTCATGGACACCCCTCCTGGCCACGCATTTCC
>CAYLPT010000102.1:0-24685 GCA_964385645.1 uncultured bacterium | reverse complement strand
CCCCCAGGGGACTTGCCCCCTATTTGGCCTTGCTCCGGGCGGGGTTTGGCCAGCCGGCGTGTCACCACACCGCTGGTGGGCTCTTACCCCACCATTTCACCCTTGCCCCCGCGGCCGCAGCCACGGCGGGCGGTGTGTTTCTGTGCCACTTTCCGTCGGGTCGCCCCGCCTGGGTGTTACCCAGCGCCCTGCCCTGTGGAGCTCGGACTTTCCTCCCCCGCTTGCGCGGGAGCGGACGCGTGGCCCACTCCGGGTGTCATTCTACCACAGATCGGGGGGCTCTAGCACCCCCCTTGTGCGGCGAGCGCCCACGCCCGGCGGCCGGGTGAGCAACAGGGCCTTGCCAGGTCACCCGGATCTGACTATACTGGTCATGAGGGGCAGCGAAAGGAGCCGCGACATGAGGACAACGGCGATCTCGGACCTGAAGGCCAGGCTGAGCGAGCACCTGGCGTGGGTCCAGCGTGGTGAGCATGCCTTGTCACGATGTGGTGGCCTGGTGGGGTACGAAGGTGGAAGGGGCATCCACGCTGGCGAGACTTCACCGCCAGAACCACGTCAGTGACGCGGAGGTCCGGCGACTCTTGAGGCGACTGGAGACGCTGCCGTCTGTCGCGCGCCGCGCCCTTCCGGCAGGGACTCCACCTGCCTGGTGGGTCCGCCTGAGCTGCCGCTCCGTCACCGGCCGCGGGCGCCGCTCTCCTCCTTGTTGTGCGTCTTCGGACACATGAAGTGGCACACTCCCCTTGACCGCGTGCCCCTCGCGTGCTAATAAATAATGGTAAAAGGGTCTACAAACCTCTGTTAGGACCGGCGCGACCATGCAGGTGAACGCGAGAACGGAGTACGCAGTGCGAGCGATGCTCGAGCTAGCTCGCGACCCCGGTCGGAGGCGAACGGTGGGCTACCTCGCGCGCCGCCAGCGCATCCCCGCAACCGTGCTGCCCGCCATCGTCCAGGCCCTCGCACGGGCCGGGCTGGTGGAGAGCACCCGCGGGTACCGCGGGGGGGTTCGGCTCGCCATCGCGCCGCAGGATGTCAGCCTCCGGTGCATCTGGGAGGCCGTCGAGGGCCCGCTTGCACTCGGGCGATGCAGCTCCGGCCCGGGCTCGTGCCCGTTGGGCCTTGATGGAGACTGCTCCCTCCGCCCGGTCTGGCAGGAGACGCAGGCTCGCGTCCTCGATCTCTGGGAGCAGACCTCTCTCGCGGCCCTGGCGGGCGGCACCCGGCGTCGGGCGAAGCCGCCCGGCCCGGCGCGCCGCATCAGGTCGCGTCGAGGGCCCACGCCGCGCGTGCGTGACGCGCGAAGGAGGAGGGAAGATGGGAGCCGTAGAGAAGCTGACCGACATCCTGAAGCGCCTCAACGCCGGGGAGGAACCTGAGGCCGTCCAGGCCGAGGCGCGCAAGTTCCTCGCAGCCGTCAGCCCCGCCGACCTGAGTCTCGCCGAGCAGAACCTCCTCGAGGCCGGCCTGTCGGTGGAGGACCTTCGCCGCCTGTGCAGCCTCCACCTCGACGTCCTCGGCCGCCAGAAGGCCCGCCTGAAGGAGAAGGTTCCGCCCGGCCACGTCCTTCACACTCTCGTCAGCGAGCACGAGATGATCCTCACCTTCCTCGACCACCTCGAGGAGGTGAACCGCAGGGTGCAGGCCGCCGACGCCTACGACCCCAAGCGCGAGGAGTACTCCGCCCTTCGTCACATCGCGGAGCACCTCGTGGAGGCCGAGGCCCACCACCAGCGGGAGGAGGACGTCCTGTTCCCGGAGCTCGAGCGCCGCGGCGTCTTCGGGCCACCCGAGGTGATGCGAGCCGAGCACGTCGAGCTCCGTGCCCACAAGCAGGAGCTCAAGCGCCTTGCCGAGGCCGCCGGCGAGCTAGACTTCTCCGACTTCAGGCGCCGCCTCGACGCCGAGGTCGGCTTCATCGTCCCGACCCTCCGCGACCATATCGCCAAGGAGGACAACATCCTCTACGCAGCCGCTCTCGAGGTCATCCCCGACAACGACACCTGGGCGCGGCTCAAGCAGGAGTGCGACCGCATCGGCTACTGCTGCTTCACGCCCGAAAGCTGAGGCGGCGCCCCGGGGCGGCGGCCCTGGTCCGCCCCTGGGCCGCCGCCCCGGCCCCCTGGCGGTAGGGCTTCGGGTGGAGCGCGGAGAACCTTGAGCCCCAGACCGGCCCCGCGACGGTCAAGGGAGCGAGCGCCCCACCATGGACCAGGCAAGCCCCGAGCGGCGCGTCTCGGGTCGAGCCATAGTGCTCGGCACGGCGGTCGTGATGATTGCGGCCGCCGTCACCCCTTACACCAACTACTACACCAGAACGTGGCACTACGGCTGGGGTACGCTGCCGAACGGCCCGGTCGTGATCGCCTTCCTCATGGTGGCGCTGAACGGCCTCGTGATGAGGCTGCGGCCGGTGAGAGCGCTGACGCGCGCCGACGTGCTGGCCGTATACAGCGTGCTCACCATCGCGGCCGCCCTGATCATGGTCCACGTGCCGTACACGGTCGGCCTCGCCGCCTATCCCTTCTACCGGGCCAGGGTGGAGTACGGTTGGGAGCAGAACATCCTGCCCTATCTTCCGACCTGGCTGCACCCGACCGATCCCGATGCGACGGCCTGGTTCTGGGAGGGTCTGCCGGAGGGCGCCGCTCTGCCCTGGGCTCAGTGGGCTGCACCGATGGCCGGATGGGCCAGCTTCACCCTGGCCCTCACTGCCGCGATGATGTGCCTTACGGCCCTGGTGAGCAAGGACTGGATCGAGCGGGAGAAGCTCTCCTTCCCCCTCAACGAGGTGCCGCTCGCACTGGTGGGCGATCGGGGACAGCCGACCGTGGGCGGCAGCCACTTCCGCTTGAGCAGCTTCTGGCTCGGGTTCGTGCCCACCTCCGTGATGGTGGTGCTGATGTGGCTGCACGGGCTCTTCCCGGCCGTGCCGGCCCCCGCGCGCGACCATGCCATCGGGCAGAACTTCGCAGGCCTGGGCCTCCCCTGGAGCGCGCTTAGCGATATGGTGATCCGGATCGCGCCGGGCACCATCGGCGTGATGGCCCTCGTTCCCACTGAGATCTCGTTCAGCGTGTGGGCCTTCTACCTGCTGTTCCGCGTCTATCTACTGGCCTGCGGTGCCCTCGGCGTGCCGCCCTGGGGAGCCGCCGGCAGCTTCAGCCCTCGGCTCTTCTGGGACTACGCGGGAAACGGCGGCTTCATCGTCATCAGCGCGCTCGTCCTCTACCGGGCCCGCCACGCCTTCAGCGCCGGCCTGCGGGGCCTGTTCAGGGGCCGGCGGCGGGACGAAGACGACCCGTGGTCACCGATGGGCAATGCTGCGGCCGTCCTGGGGCTCCTGGTGTCCAACGGGTTCATGCTCTGGTGGGCGCTGCGCGCCGGCATGTCCTGGTGGAGCTACGCGCTGATCATGGGGGTGTCCTACGCCGCCATCATCGGCGCCGCGCGGCTGACAGCGGCTGCGGGCCTGCTCCAGCACATGCCGCCGACCTATGTGCGGGCAGCGGTGCTGCGCACGGTCGGCGCACGGCCCCTGGGCATCGCCTCGCTGGCGATGTATTCCTACATCGGCCAGGCCTGGATGCAGTCCCCGATGAGCTTCGCTATGAACTACATGGCGAACAGCTTCCAGCTCTTCCATCGCACCCGGGTGCGTGCCCGCGCCTTCCCCTGGGCGGTGGCGATCTCGACCGTGGGAGCCCTGGTCGCCGGCACCATCGGCGTGCTCTACGTCGCATACCGACACGGCGCCGTCTCCCTGCTCTGCTGGCCCATCACCGCGGTCCCCACCTGCGCCTTTCGCGAGCTGACCGCCAGCCTCCGCAACCCCGAGGCCCCCGACAACCTGCTCCGCCTTGCGGTGATCGTCGGAGGCGGCATCACCCTCGGCCTCTCCTGGCTCAGCGCGCACTACGTCTGGTGGCCCCTTAGCCCCATCGGATTCGTCATCGCCAGCGTCATGCACACTAACCGCGATATCTGGGCCAACGCCTTCCTGGGCTGGTTCCTCGCCACCGCCACGCGCCGCTTCGGCGGCCTCACCCTCTACCGCCGGCTGCGCCCCGCCTTCGTCGGGCTCATCTTCGGCCACTACCTGACCGACGCGGCCATGGCCCTGTTCGCCACCCTCGTCCTCGACGCCCGCGGCATCACCTCGCTCGTCCCGTGATCCGCGCTAAGCTGACGCCCCATGCTCCGCCGCGCGGCGGAGAGCCTAGCGTCTCCCGTACCGCCACGCCTCGTCGTACATGGCGATGATGTTCTCCACCGGCGTGATGGCCTGAAGGTTGTGGCATGGCGCCACGATGTAGCCCGTCCCATCGCTCGCCAGCGCATCTATCGCGCGCCGCACCGCCGCCCTCACCTCCTCCGGGCTCCCGAACGGCAGCACCTCCTGGTTGTCAATCCCCCCGTGGAAACACAGCAAAGCGCCGAAGTCGCGCTTCAGGCCCTCCATCTCCATCCCCGGGCATGACGACTGCACCGGGTTGAGGATGTCAATGCCCATCTCGACCAGGTCGGGGAGGAAGGGCCGGATCGCGCCATCGTCGTGGTGGAACACCTTGATCCCGTGCTCGCGGCAGAGCCCGATGAAGCGCTCCATGTGCGGCCGGTAGAACTCTCGGAAGGTGGAGAGACTGATCAGCGGGCCCGTTTGGCTGCCGAAATCGTCGGTCACCTCTGCCACATCCACCATCCCATCACACGCCTCGAACATCCGGCGGTGATGCTCGTGGAGAAAGTCGCTAACCCTGCTTAGCAGATGCCGCGTGAATTCGGGGTCGTCGTGCGGATCGAGCAGCGACTGCTCCAGACCCCGCAGCAGGTTGTGCATGTAGAAGATCGCCATGTAGCCGCACTTCACCACCTGCCGCTCGCAGGCCGCCCGTGCCGCCTCCTGCATCCCCGAGTAGTCGAACCACTCCGCGCTCGGCCACTGGTAGGCCTCGAGGTCGGCGATCGTCTTCGCCTCCTTCAGCGGCCAGTGCGACTGCTCGTGGTAGACCCCCCACTCATATCGGACTGGGCGGTATCGGATTCCCCACAGGTCCACAATCTCGCCCTCGGCCGTCTCGGGAAGCGGCGGGCCGACGTACTCCGCGCCGACGGCCGCCATCCCGTCAATGTGCAGCGCCTCCCGGACATCCACCCCCTCGCCGAAGTGCTCCCTCAGCCTCTCCCACACCTCGGGCACGGCCCAGATGTCGGTGGGCACCCGGTCAACCGGCTCCAGGTTCATGGCCGCCAGCATCCGCTCGCGCGAGGTCATCTCAGACACGAGTGCCCTCTCCTGTTGTGGGAACGCCCGGCGGGAGTCGGGCGCGTCGGCGCCGGCGCCGCGGCGGTCAACCGGCGAGGCACCTGTCGCCGTCGGCCACGCGGGGGCCGGGGGTGCGGCGGTCGAGGCTGATCCGGCCGAGCAGCCCGGCCCTCTCCTGTGGGGTCACTACGTGGAAGTCGCCGTCGCGGAGCCGGCCCTGGAGGTGAGCGAACAGGTCCTGCATCGCCCAGCCGACGATGCGCACGTTCGTCTCACACAGCCACGGGTCGAACCTGAGCGCGTCGCCCAGGATCTCCTGGCTGTCGTAGGCACACCCGCCGCCGCACGTCGGCAGCGCCGGGCAGGCCAGACACTCCCTCACGTTCAAGGGGCTCCGGCCGGCCCAGCGCGTCAGGTCCGGCGCCGTGTCGGGGGAGAACTCGTCCAACGGCACGTACGAGCGGCCCTCGCTCGCATTGTACTCGCACACCCCGGCCTCGCCGTTAGGCGCCACCACCACCTTCCCCGCGCACCCGGCGCAGGCATAGCGCCTCCAGGTGCCCTTCACTATGGGCTCGAGCCGCTGGCACATCTGCTGGTGGAACACCCCCCGCTGCCGCGCCGCCGCGTAGGTCGCTGTGAGGACATGGGCGGCCGCCTCAGGGGAGGCCTGGTGGGGGCTGCGGCCGCTCGCCAAGGGGTGAAGGTGAGTGCCCACTCCGCACTCATCAGGGGCCAGCCCGTCGAGCATCTCCTCGAACGACTCCACGAAGCCCTCCGCCGTCTCCGCGGTGAGCGTGGCCGAAATCCCCACCCGGCACCCCGCCCGCTTAGCGCGATGGTAGCCAGCCACTGAGGCCTCATAGCTGCCCTCCCCGGTGCTGAACCTGCGGTGGCTGTCGTGCACTTCCCGCACACCATCTATCGAGGCCAACACAAATACGTCATTCGCGGCCAGGAACTCGGCCGTCACCTCATCCACCGCAATCCCGTTTGTCTGGAGGGTGATATCGGTATTGTCCCGCTCGGGGCCGGCGCGGATGTGCGTGATGGCCGACAGCACCGTATCCCGGGCCAGCAGCGGCTCCCCGCCGAAGAAGACCACCGTCCGCCGGCCCTGGCTCGTCCCCTGCGCGAAGACGCGGTCAACCGCCGCCCGCGCGAATTCCGGCGTCATCTGCCACCCCGCCTGCCGGCCGGGCCGCCGCGTGATCCGGCAGTAGCCGCACCGGAGTTGGCAGTCCAGGGTAGGCATCAAATACAGGGTGTGCGTGTAGTCCCGCGCCGGCCCGCCCGCGCCTTCAGGGGCCACCGGGGGATCGGCCGGCTCGCCCCACAGTACCTCCCGGACCTGCGCCGGCAGGGCCTCCGGGCTCCGCTCCCCCGAGAGCGCGGCCCTCGCCAGCTCGGCCCCGCGCGGCGAGCAGACCACCTGCTGCATCGCGTCAACCCGGAAGATCACCGCTCCGGCTGGGCTCGAGAACAGATGGGTGTAGGGATGTCCCTCAAACCTGGTGTGTGTCACCTGCTCGCACGACATGTGATCGTCCTGTCTCTCCTGTCAGATACGCCCGGCGCGCGGGCACGCCGGCGCGCCGGACTTCATCCGGTTTCGCTGCCCGCGCTCCTCTCCCTGCGCGACCGCGCGCCTCACGCGGGCAGCGGCGCGACATCGCCCCCTCACGCGCGCGGAGCGCCCGGGCTGCCGGGCGCTCCGCCTGTCCACCAGACCTTGCCTCTGGGCGAGGCTGAGTGTCCTACCAGCCGCCCCAGGGGATCGCTTTCTCGTGCAGGAACGTCACGTTCGCCGGAGGGGTTCCGCAGGTCGCCAGGTAGCCCTCCCGCGAGGTGCCCCAGAGCCCGCAGACCGTGCCGATCCCTTGCAGCTCCCTGTTGTCCGCCATCGCCAGGATCCTCTCCGCCGGCAACCACCGGGCGTGCCCGTCCAGGAAGCCGATGTTATTCCCGCCGAGGTGCCGCGAGGCGTTCCTCTTCCAGTCGTCCTTGAAGCCCGACTGGATGTAGTGGACCGGGGCGTGCAGCTCGGGGCAGCCCGGGCACCAAGTGCCGTCAGGGCACTCCGCAGTCGGCCAGCTCCAGGCGCTCCAGGCGACGCCCGAGCACTCCGCGCAGCAGATGTCGGGGTAGGCCATTGTGCCCAGGCTCATGAAGTTCGCCTTCAGGCCGCCGCCGTCTGCGACCACCGGCACGGCCGCCGCGTTGTCGAACGAGCCGAACTTCCGGTCCGGGAAGTTCTGCTCCATCGTCGAGTAGCCGAAGGTGAACACCCCCGGCGCCGGTGGGACGCCCACCGTGCCGCCCCAGGCCGGGGTGGCCATGCGCTGCTGCGCGATGGAGTCGGTCACATCGCCGCCCCATCCGGTTGGGAAGACGTTCTCGTAGCACGGGCCGGTGTCGAAGGCCGCGCCCCAGCTACCGACGCCGTCAATGTAGCGTTGCAGCCAGTTCGGACCGGGGACGATGAAGCCCGCCCCGCCCACGATCCGCGCGCTCGGGCACCGCCACACATCGCGGTTCCTGACATAGGGGTCGAGGATCACCGGCCACCGGAGATACGGATTCGCGTGCTTGGCCCGGAACTCCGGAGTGCGGAAGTCGGAGTCGGTGTACCCGCAGCCCTCTGTTCCACCGCCGGGGCTGCCTGCGAAGAAGTCCATTACCTCCTGACGATGCTCCGTCGGGGGGAACGCGTCGTAGTCGTTCAGGTACATCTGTACCGCCAGGGCGATGTTCTTCACGTTCGACAGACACACCGCCCTGCGCGCGGATTCGCGCGCTCGCGCGAAGACCGGGAACACCATCGCCGCCAGTATCCCGATGATCGCGATGACCACCAGCAGCTCGATGAGGGTGAACCCTCTCCTTCGCCTGAGAGTCACTGTCTCGCACCTCCTAGGTGTGTGCGGCCACAGCAGCCCCCGCGGGCGGCCGCACGGACCCGCCCTTCCTGCGGCGCCACCACCTCCTTTCCGGGGCCCGCTAAGGTTACTCCGGAAAGGTCTGATTGTCACTGGACAGGAACACGAATTTCCCGTAAATTCGTCTGGCCGCCCCCCTTGGGGGGCACGCCAGGGGGAGGACCATGCCGAGCCGGAGCCGCCACCGGTCACGCCCAGATGAGCCGTCGGCCGGCCGCGGGCGGGAGAGGGAGGAGCCGCCCCTCTCCGCCGTGGTCCGCGAGGCGCGGGACCTGCTGCGGCTCGAGGCGGCCATGCACCGCCACTTCGAGGTCGGCATCGTGACCGCGGGGCGGCAGGAGTGGCAGTGCGCCGAGCTGACCACTCTCATGGACCCCGGCGACGTCTACCTCGCGGCGCCCTGGGAGCCCCACGGCTGGCGCGCACTCGAGCCCGGCACGCGCACGGTCCACCTGAACTTCCTGCCCACCCTCCTCGGCGGAGAGACGCTGGCCGACCACCCCTGGCAGCACATATTCGCTGTTGGCCCCCGGGAGCGCCCCCGCGTCACCGGCCCGCGCATGCGCGAGGAGGTGCTCGCCCTGGGCCGCGAGATCGAGGCCGAGATCGCCCGCCAGCGGCCGGCCTGGCTTCAGGCGGTACGCCTCGGCCTGCTGCGGGTGCTGCTCATCCTCGCGCGGGAGTGGCAGCTCCCCGTCCACCACGGGCAGGAGGGGCGTGTGCGCGCGAGCGACCTGGCGCGCGTCGTGCCCGCCCTCGACCTGGTTCGGAGGTGCCCCGAGCGCCGAGTCAGCCGCCGCGAGGCGGCCGCCGCCTGCGGGCTCAGCATCCCCCAGTTCAGCCTCGTCTTCCGCCGCGCGATGGGCGTCAGCTTCGGCAGCTACGGCCTCCAGGCCAGGCTCGACCGCGCCGCCTACCTGTTGTTCCGCAGCGACCTCTCCATCGAGGGGGTCGCCAGGCAGGCGGGCTTCGTGGACGGCAGCCACCTCTCGCGCGTCTTCCCGAGGCACTACGGTGTCACGCCGGCGGAATATCGCGCCCAGGGCTGGCGGGGCCGGCCCCAGCCCGGCTAAAGGGAGTCCCGCGCCTCACCGATACCTCCCCTGGAGCCAACCGCGGCCGGGCCGCCCCCGCGGCCCGCCGGGCCGGCCGGGAGGGATGCCATGACAGCACGCGCGGAGGCGCAGGGCGAGCAACTCGTCGTCCTCCAACTCGGCGGCGAGAGCTACGGCGTGGACATCGCAGCCGTGAACTCTATCGTCACCCGGGAGCAGATCACCCGGGTGCCCCACGCGCCCGCCTTCGTCGAGGGCGTCATCAACCTGCGGGGCGCCATCGTCCCCGTCGTTGACCTTCGGAGGCGCTTCGGCCTCCCCGCCGCGGAACCGACCGTGGCCTCCCGTATCGTCGTCGTCGAGACCCGCACCGGCCTCCTCGGCCTACTCGTGGATGCGGTCACGGAGACCATCTCGGTCCGCCGCGAGGCCGTCGAGCCTCCCTCCTCCCTGCTAACCACCTCCGACTCACCCTACCTGCGCGGAGTGGCCAGGCTTGAGGACCGCCTGATCGTCATCCTGGATCTAGAGCAGATCCTGCCCCGTGTCGAGACCGCGTCGCTCGCCTCCGCCGCGGCCCAGGCCGGGGCCGAGGAGGGCCGCGCCTGAGCCCGCTTCGAGGGGGGAGGCCCCGGTGTCCGAGACGCCCGACCTTCGGGAGTACCTTCCGCTCTTCCTCGACGAGGCCGAGGAGCAGGTCGCTGCCCTCGACGAGGGCCTGCTCAGGCTCGAGCGCGAGCCCGACAGCCCGTCGCCCCTCGAGGAGGTCTTCCGCGCCGCGCACTCGCTCAAGAGCGCCGCCGCGGCGATGGGCTTCGTCAACATGTCCCGGCTGTGCCACGCGGCCGAGGGCCTGCTCGAGCGCTTCCGCTCCGGCGCCGCGCGCCCGGAGCCGGGGCTGATGACCCTGCTGCTGCGCGCTGCCGACGCGGTCAAGACCATGCACCAGCGCATCGCCGCCGGCGGCTCCGACGACGTCGAGGCCGCGGACCTCGTCGCCGGCCTCGAGCGGGCCGCCGCCGAGGTACCCCGCCCGTCCGCGAGCGAGACGCTGGGGGTCAAGGTGCGCCTGAGAGCCGACTGCGAGATGCCCTCCGTGCGGGCCCAGGTCGTGCTTGCTGCCGTGGAGGCGGTGGCCGACATCGTGGGCGCCTCGCCGCCGCGGGAGGAGATCGAGGCCGGCCGCTTCACCCGCGAGTTCACCCTCCTCGTCTCCACGGGGGCCGGCGAGGACGCCGTGCGCTGGGCGCTCGAGGGCGTCTCCGAAGTCGAGGGTGTCGAGGTCGCGCCGGCCGACAAGCCGCAGGGAGAGGTCGCCTGCGATGACCGAGCCGCCGGTCGCCAGGCCGTGGAGCGCGAGCGCCCGCCCGGCCCACCGTCCGCCAGGGCCGGCGGGCAGACGGTGCGGGTGAACGTCGCGCGGCTGGAGCGACTCATGAACCTGGTGGGCGAGCTGGTGACGGAACGCAATCGCGTGGCCCGCATCGGCCTCGCCCTGGGCGGCGAACAGCCCGCCGGCGAGCTCGTGCGGGAACTGAAAGAGGCCGGGCAGCACATGGCCCGCGTGGTCGGCGAGCTGCAGGAGGAGGTGATGAGGACCCGCATGCTGCCGGTCGCACAGCTCTTCCGCCGCTTCCCCCGCCCGGTGCGAGACCTCTCCGCGGAGTTGGGCAAGGAGGTGGACCTCTCCTTCGTGGGGGAGGAGACCGAGCTCGACCGCTCCGTGATCGAGGAGATGGTGGACCCCCTTGGGCATCTGCTGCGCAACGCCATTGACCACGGTGTCGAGCCGCCGGAGGTGCGCGAGAGGGCCGGCAAGCCCCGCCGCGCGACGATCACCCTTGCCGCGCGACAGGAGGAGGACCAGGTCGTCATCGAGGTGCGCGACGACGGCGCCGGTATGGACCTCGAGAAGCTCAAGGCCCTTGCGCTCAGGCGGGGCGTCATCTCGGCGGGCGCGGCCGCGGCCCTGTCGCCCGAGAAGACCGCTCAGCTCGTCTTCGCGTCAGGGCTCTCGACGGCCGAGCGGGTCACTGACATCTCCGGCCGCGGGGTTGGCATGGATGTGGTGAAGGCGCATGTGGCCCGCTTGCGCGGCTCGGTGCACATCCGCACTGCCCGCGGGGCGGGCACCACGGTGACCATGCGCCTCCCGCTCACCCTCGCCATATCGCAGGCCCTGCTCGTGCGCGCGGGCCAGACCACGGTCGCCATCCCGTTGGCCTACGTCATCGAGACCGCGCGCCTCGGGCCCGCGTCGGTTCAGGCCGTCCACGGCCGACTGGCCGCCACGCTCCGCGGGCGCGCCCTGCCGCTTGTGGGGCTCCGGGAGGTCGTGGGCGAGCCCGGGCCGGCGCCCGCTCGGCCGGGCTCCCCGGTGGACGTCGTGCGCGTGCGCAGCGGCGGCCACGAGTTCGGCTTCATCGTGGATGAGCTGGTCGGCGATCAAGAGGTCGTCATCAAGCCCGTCGGCCCCGCGCTGGGCGAGGTCCCGGGCGTCTTGGGCGCGACCATCCTCGGCGACGGCGCGGTCGCCCTCGTCCTCGATGTCGCCAGCCTGCTCGAGCGCAAAGGCCTGAGGGCCGCACCGCGGGCAGTGCCGGCAGCCCGGCCTGCCTCCTGCGCGGCGGGGGCAGGCTAGCCATGCTCGAGGGCGCGCCCATCGGCCCGCACCCCCTCGACCTCCTGGAGCTCATCGGCCGCACCGGGGCGCTCAAGGCCACGGCCTCCCTCAGCGCGCTCGCCGGCAAGCCGGTGGAGAACTCCTACACCCGGGTGCGCATCGTCCCCATCGAGCAGGTCCCCAACCTGCTCGGCGACCCCGAGCAGCTCATCGTCGGCATCGTCTGCCAGGTGAGGGGCGACGTCTCCGGGCGCTTCGTCGTGGTCTTCCCCCTCGCCGACGCCGCGCAGCTCGTCCATACCCTCACCGGGGCCAACTGGGACGCCCCGGCCGAGCTCGACGAGCTGGAGCTCTCCGCTCTCTGTGAGGCGGCCAACATCCTCGCCTCCTCCTACCTCGGCGCGCTCGAGGCCCTCGCCGGGCTCGCCGTCACCCCCTCCCCGCCCGCCGCTGCGGTGGACATGGCCGGCGGAGTGCTCACCTCGGCGGTACTGCCCCTGCACGAGGCGGGCTCCGAGATCCTGTTCATCGAGGCCCGCTTCGGCGAGGGGTCTCGGGAGCTGGGGGGGCGCATGATCCTGGCGCCCACCACACAGTCGCTGCCGAGGCTGCTACGGGCGGTCGCGCCCGAGGGTGGATGTGCGAGCGCGTGCTGATGGTCAACATGGGTCAGCTCTTCGTCAGCACCGACCTCGCGGTGGCGCTCGCCGCGCTCGGGCTCGGCTCCTGTGTGGTGGCGTGCGCCTATGACCCCGAGGCGATCGTGGCCGGCATGATCCACGTCGTGCTACCTGGGAGGGCGCCAACCTGCGATCCCGGGCGGTCTGCCGAGGGGCCCGCCAAGTACGCCGAAGAGGCCGTGCCGCTTCTGCTGGAGGAGCTCGCTGTCGCCGGCGCCCGCCGGCGCCGGCTGCGCGCCGCGCTCGTCGGCGGCGCCAACGTGCTCGAGGCGCCCGACCCGACGCCGAGCCTGGGCATCGGCGCTCGCAACATCGCCGCGGTGCGCGTCGCGCTCGAGCGCGAGGGCGTCGCCATCGCCGCAGACGACACGGGCGGCCGCGAGAGCCGCTCGGTGCGCCTGGTCGTGGGCACCGGTGAGGTGGTGCTGAAGACGCTGCGCGGGGGCGAGAGGACGCTGGCGAGGCTTGGGGGCCAGCGGTGACGCCGGGGCCGATCCGAGTCTTGGTGGTGGACGACTCCGCGCTCATGCGCCGCATGATCGCCGACCTGCTGGAGTCCAGCCCCGTCATCTGCGTCGTCGGCGCGGCGCGCGATGGCGAGGAGGCGGTGGCGAAGACGGAAACGCTGCGCCCCGATGTCATCACCCTGGACGTCGAGATGCCCGGCGTGGATGGGCTGACGGCCCTCGCGCGCATCATGGCCCGCCGGCCCACGCCAGTGGTGATGCTGAGCAGCCGCACGCGCCGGGGCGCGCAGGAGACGGTCCGCAGCCTCGCCCTCGGCGCGGTGGACTTCGTCTGCAAGCCCTCGGGGCCCATCTCTATGGAGATCGAGGGCATTCGCGACACGCTCTGCGCGAAGGTGCGCATGGCCGCCGGCGCCAGGGTCCTGCCCGCCTCCGTCACGCCCACGGGCACACCGGGCGGCCCCGCCGCGTCGCTGCCGCCTGTTTCCTCGGCCGACTGCGTGGTGGCGGTGGCGAGCTCCACCGGCGGCCCGCGCGCGCTGGAGGCAATCCTCCCCCGGCTGCCCACCGATCTTCCCGCCTGCCTGCTCATCGCGCAGCACATGCCGGAGGGCTTCACCGCCGCCCTCGCAGCCAGGCTGGACGCGCTGTCCCCTCTTGCCGTCCGGGAAGCGGCCGACGGGGACCCTATCGCGGCCGGCTGCGTGCTCATCGCGCCCGGGGGCCGCCACATGCTCGTCGGCCCGGCCGGGCGCGTTCGGATCACGCGCGACCCGCCCGTCCGGGGCGCCCGACCGGCCGCCGACCCGCTCATGGCCTCCGCCGCGGCGGCCTATGGGACCGGCTGCATCGGGGTGGTCCTCACCGGCATGGGCCGAGACGGGGCGGAGGGCGCGAGGGCGGTGAGGCGGGCCGGCGGCGCGACCATCGCCCAGGAGGAGTCCACCTGTGTCGTCTACGGCATGCCGAGGGCCGCCCTCGAGCGCGGCGCCGTGGACGCCGTCCTCCCCCTTCACCTCATCGCCCCCCGCATCTGTGAGCTCATCTCCCGGCGCCGCCGACCCGCGACCACCGCGCCCGCGGGACCCTCGCCGCGGCGCGCCGGAGGAGAGAAGCCCGATGTCCGGCATCCTCGTGGTTGACGACGCCCTGTTCATGCGCGTCACCCTGCGCAAGCTCCTTGCCGAGGCGGGCTTCGAGGTCGTGGGCGAGGCCGACAACGGCCGCGCCGCCGTCGAGCGCTACCGGGAGCTGCAGCCCGACCTGGTGATGATGGACATCACCATGCCCGAGATGGACGGGCTGGCCGCCCTGCGCCAGATCCGCAGCATGGACTCTCACGCGACCGTCATTATGTGCACCGCCCTCGGGCAGGAGCGCAGTGTCAAGGAGGCCCTCAAGTCCGGGGCGGCGGACTACATCGTCAAGCCCTTCAAGGCCGAGAAAGTGGTGGAGGCCGTGCGGAAGGCGCTGCCGGGAGGCCGGCGGCCGTGAAGGCTGAGTTCATCAACCCCTTCGTAACCGCCGGCATAGAGGTCCTCGAGTCGGTCATCAAGTCCCGGCCCGAGTCCGGGCAGCTCGCGGTGCGCAGCGCCACCTTCACCACCCAGCAGAGCTCGATCGTCATCGGCGTCACGGGCGCGGTCCGGGGTCACGTCGTCTACGGCATGTCCCTGGTCACCGCCACCAAGGTCGCCGCGGCGATGTCCAGCACCCCCCCGATGACCTTCGACGAGCTGGCCAGCAGCGCCGTCGCCGAGCTCGGCAACATGATCAGCGGCAACGCCGCTGGCCTGCTCGCGCGGGCCGGCTACCAGTGTGAGATCACCCCGCCCACCCTTGTGCGGGGCGCCAATATCGAGGTCTCCACTACCACACCGGCGCTCGTGGTACCCCTCTACACCGACCTCGGCAAGATCGAGATCAACGTCGCGCTGGAGGAGACCTCTGCCGCGTCTTGAGGCGGCCGCGGCGGGGCAGATCGCGATGACCATGTCCGCCGAAGGAGCCGTCACCCAGGAGGAGCTCGACAGCCTGCTCGCCTCGCTCGCCGCCGCCGCCCGCGAGGAGGGCCGCAGCCGCCGGGCCCGGCGCGGCGCGCCCGTGGTGCACGAGGCGCGGGTCCACGACTTCGCCCGCAGCGAGGGCCTGCCCGCGACCGCCGTACAGGCCCTCGAGGCTGGCTGTCACTCCTTCGCCGCTGCCGTCGGCGCCAGCCTCTCGGCCCACCTGAGCCACCCCGTCCAGGTCAGCCTGCTCTCCGTGGACCAGATGTCCTGCGAGCAGTACGCTCGCTCCGTCCCCGACCCCACGGTGGCCGGCATCTTCACCGCCAGCCCCCTGCCTGGCCGCGGGCTGCTCGAGGTCAACCCCGCCATCGCCTCCTGGATCGTGGAGCGCGCCCTCGGCGGCATGGCCGAGGCCCCGGAGCGGCCGCGGCCCCTCACCGAACTCGAGGCGGCCCTCCTCCGGCGCCCCCTGGCCACCATGCTCGGCGAGCTCGGCGCCGCCTGGCAGAACATCGCGCCCATTGCGCCCAAGCTGGTGGAGATCACCCACAGCGCGGCCCTGGCCGAGATCGCCCGGCCCACCGACCCGGTCGCCGTCGCCTCCTTCGAGGTTCGTCTCGGGCAGCTCGTCGGGATGGCCAGCGTCTGCCTACCATCCCTGCCGCTCAAGCTCGCCCGCCGGCCCGCGGCCGGCGAGGGCGCCCCCTCGCCTCGCCCAGCCGATGTCCGGCGCGCGGCGGCACGGCTGCCGGTGACCTGCCGCGTCCGGCTGGGCGCGACCTCGCTCTCGCTAGCCGACCTTGCCTCGTTACAGGAGGGCGATGTATTGATGCTCGACAGAGCGGTTGGCGAACCGATAGAGCTGCTGGTCGGCCAACGGTGCAAGCTGCTGTGCCGCCCTCTCGCCGTGGGGGAGACCGTCGCCGTGGAGATCGCGGGCGACGCGGCAAGAGAAGGAGGTCCGATGTGAGCGAGAAGCCAACCACGACAGAGCTGCGGCAGGGCGAGGCTCCTGCCGAGTCGCCCGGGGCCCCTGAGCCCTCTTCCTCGGGCGACCGCGCCGGCCCGGAGACGCGGCCGCTGGAGTTCCTGAGTGATGTCGAGCTGCGCGCCGGGGTGGAGCTGGGCCGGACCGTGTTGACGGTGGGAGAGGTGCTGAGGCTCGCTCCCGGCTCCGTGGTGACGCTGGATCGGCTGCTCGGCGATCCCGTGGACCTGTTGGTGAACGACCGCCTCGTGGCCAGGGGCGAGGTCGTGGTGGTGGACGGCAAGTTCGGCCTCCGGGTCACCGAGATCGTCTCCGGCGGCGAGACATGGTAGCGGAGCTCACTGGCGCCAGGAAGGCCGCCGTACTGGCCGCCATGCTGGGCCCGCGGAAGGCGGCCGAGGTCCTGGCGCGCTCCGGCCTCCAGCCGGCCCAGGTCGAGGTCATCGCGGCCGAGCTATGCGCGCTCGGCGACCTGGACGAGCAGACCCGCAAGGCAGTGTGGCGCGAGTTCGGCCTCCGCGCCTCGCCTGGCGCAGGGGCCGGGGGGCCGGTCGTCGCTGAGGAGATCCTCCGCCGTGTGCTCGGCCCCGAGCAGGCAAGCGAGGCCCTGGCCCGGCTTCGGCCCCGGCGGGCGCGGCGGCCATTCGCCTCCCTCGCCGCCCTCGGCGCCCGGCAGCTCGCCCACCTGCTGCGCGCCGAGCGCCCCTGCGCCATTGCCATCGTCCTTCGTCACCTTCCCCGCCGGGCCGCCGGCGCGCTGCTGTCCTCCCTCCCGGCCGAGGTCCGCACCGAGGTCGTGCTCGCGCTCGTCAAGGGCGCCGATCCCCTCCCCGACGCGCTCGCCGACATGGATGCGCTGCTTCGCCGCCGGGCCGCCCAGTGGGGCGCGGACGGCGAGCGCGACGCCGACTCCACCACCGCCGCCGGCCCCAGAACCCTCGTCGAGATCCTCAACCAGACCGACCTCGCGGTCGAGAACGCGGTGCTGGCGGCCCTCGCCGAGCGCGACCCCCAGGTCGGCGAGCGGGTCAGGGAGTCCATGTTCATCTTCGACGACCTGCCCGGCCTCGAGCCGCGCGCCCTCCAGCTCGCCCTGCGCGAGGTCGAGGGCTCAGACCTCGCGGTGGCCCTCAAGGCCGCCTCGGAGGAGGTGAAGCAGGCCGTCTTCGACAACCTCTCCGAGAACGCCGCCGCGGCCCTGAAGGAGGAGCTCGAGCTCCTCGGCCCGGTGCGCCGCCGCGATGTACTCGCCGCCCAGGAGAAGGTCGTGATGGCCGTCCGCGCGCTCGCCGCCGAGGGCAAGATCCTCATCCGCAAACAGGACGAGGAAGACCTCATCGCCTGAGCGCGCCTCAGCCGCTCTCCCCAAGGTGGCAGGCCGCCAGGTGGCCTGGGGCCAGGTCCCGGACCTCAGACGACCGCGACACTCTTGGTTCTGCCTACCAGCGCGGGGTCGAACGCGTCGCCGAAGCGTTCCCTGAAGATGCGGTAGTAGTAGAGGTCCTCTTTGCCCGCGAGCTCGGTGCCATCAGGGAGCCGACGGCTGCGCGAGAACTCCGCGTCGGAGATCACCTGGTCCGCGTGGGCGGCCATCAGGTCCCCGACCCCCGCGCCTTCCCAGAACTTCGCCTTCGTGCGGGTGACGACCTTGTCGGGCAGCAGCCCCTCCATGGCGCGGCGCAGGATCCACTTCTCCACGGGCTGTGCAGCCCGGGAGCCCGTGTAGAGTTTCATCTCCACCGGAATGCGTAGCGCTAAGGCCACCACCTCTCGGTCCAGGAAGCCCGTCCGCGCGACGAGCCCGTGGCTCGCCGAGCACCTGTCCACCCGCTGGAGCGCCGTGTTGTGGAGCCGGCGGGTGATATCCACCAGCTCATCTGGCAGCTCCTCGGGCTCGAGTTGCTTGAGGTAGGAGTAGCCGGCGAAGAGCTCATCGCCGCCCTCGCCGGAGAGCACCGCCGGGACGTACTCGGCAGCCATCCGGCCCACAAGGTAGTTCATCACGCTCGAGCGCACGAGCAAGCGGTCGAAGGACTCCAGGTGGTAGAGGACCTCGGGGAGCGCGGCGAGCATGTCCTCGAGGCTCACCAGCAGCACGTGGTGCTCGGCGCCGATGTGATCGGCGACGGCCTGCGCGTACTCGAGGTCGGGCGCGCCCTCGACGCCCACCGCGAAGGTGTGCAGCCGGCCGTTGCGCCGGGCGGCGAGCGCGGCCATGGTGGCGGAGTCGAGCCCGCCAGACAGCCAGGCCCCGGTCTCCCCGGCGCCGGTCCGCTTGGCAACGGAGGCCTCGAGTCGCGCGCGCAGCTCTTGGGCGATCTGCTCCTCGGGCAGATCGAGGGCAGCGTGCTTCTCGATCGTGTCATACCTGACCAGGCCGGCTTCCGGGTGGTAGTAGTGCCCGGGTGGGAACTCGGCCAGCTCGCTGGCTGGCGAGCCGGGCCACTCGAGGAGCGCCTTGAGCTCGGAGGCGAAGCAGCGCCGTCCCTGGTGCACGCCGTGGTACAGGGGTGACTTGCCGAGTACATCGCGGGCCAGGAACAGCCCCTCCGGCCCCGCGATGGCGAGCGCGAAGGGCCCGTCGAGCTCCCGCACGAAGCCGGGGCCCCGGGCGCGGTAGGCCGCGGCGAGGGCCGCTAGCGGGGTCTCGGCGTCAGGGGCGAGCTCCTGCCAGTTGTGCACCTCGCCGTCGAGCACCACCCCGGTGCGGCCGATGCCCTGCGCGTAGAGCTCCTGGGCGGCCGGCCAGACCTCGCCGACGGTGGCTCCTTGGGGGCTGTGGACGAGTCTGCCCGCCCCTCCGCGGTGCTCGATCTTGTCCAGGGCCGCGCCGACCTGTTGGTCGTGGTCAGGGGCGGCTATGCCAACGATACCAGCCATGCAGCATCGCTCCTTAGCTCGCGGACCCGCGGCGACTGACGGCCGGCGCGGGGCCAGGTCTTGCTGAAGACACGCGAGAGGGGCTCACGGAGCGCCCGAGCGGCCCCCGCCGAGCAGACGCTTCGATGGACAGCGGGACGGAGATCGCGCCGCTCCCGCCTCAAGCCTTCGACAGAGGGACGACAGAGGTGGTTGCCTCGGTGAGCCCCACCGACCAGCGTGCGCGGTCGGGTTCCCTCGCTGTTCAACACACTCTGTCCGTAGTATACCAGAGAAGCGACGCGCGGGTCAAACCGTACGGGGAGCGCGATGTGTGAACCGAGCACCAGCGTGGGTGTGGCGCGCGACCTGGCTCATGATTGTCATCCAATAGAGCGCTCGTTAGTCTTGCATGTGGAACATCCTTCGTTCGGTTGAATGCACAAGATGGTGAGCGGGGAGAAGCGTCGCTGAGGCGCCTCCGTGAGGGAGTCCCCTGATCGCGGCTTGTCAAGCGGTGGCCGTGAAGCCAATGGCGCTTCTGGGGGGTCGGACCGAACCGCAGAGGCGCGCAGACGCAGCGGCGCGGTCTCGGAACCTGAGGACCCGCAGCAACCGAACCTGCGCCAGCAGGAGAGGCCAGAGGAGGGCGGCGGGGCAGGGAGAACCCGTGTCCTGGCCGCGACTGGTGGTTGAGCGGGGAGGGGAGCCAGTGCCCGCGGCAGCTGAGTTTTCGCAGTCGGTGCCGGTTCTGGATGCCTACGACGTTGCCGAGCTGGCTGGCCGCGCCGCCGGCGCCCTCGGCACACCGTAGAGGAGACGCGCATGGGGAGGCCTCTGTTCGGTCTGACTACGGGCGCCCAAGACGCGGTGGCCCGCGCGGGACCCTTTGGGGTGGACTTCGTGGACCTGCACTTCGGGGGGCAGTCGGACCTGCTGCCCCCGGCCCTGGACGCGTGCGAGGGGGCGGGGCTGCGATACGTGCTGAACTTCGAGCGAGCGCCCATCGGATGGACGCCGCCGGCGGAGCTGAAGGAGCGGCTGGCGGGACGCCCATGGTTCCTGGGCTTCATGCTCGACGAGGCCGACCACATGCAGCTCAACGCCCACTGGCCGGTGGTGGACTACTACGGATACGAGGACGAGCACTTCCTGACCGAGACCGAGGGGATGGACCTGATCTCGGCACAGCGAGCGGTGCTGTCCGCCCTGCGGAGTCGGCGCGAGGCCTGCACGGTCGGAGGCAAAGCGCCCGCGGTGGAGTTTCTGTTCCCCGTGATGATGCACACCGCAGCGCGGGCGGGGCTGAACGTGAGCCCGAAGATCCTGAAGGAGACCTGCGGGCCGGCGATGCTGGCGGTGGCGATGGGCGCGGCGCGCCAGTACGGCGTGGACCTCTGGGTGGATGTGGACTACTGGTGGCACAACGAGGCGATCGGGCACTCGGCGGAGCGGTTCCGCTCGGCCCTGCTGCTCGCCTACTGGTCTGGCGCCAGCCAGATCTACGTCGAGGGCGGCGCGCGCTGGGCGCGGGGCCATCCGGTGGGGGACGCCATCGAGGCGGCCTACGCGGACTTCATCCGCGACTGCGTGCCGGCCCACCCGCGCCCCTTCACCTGGCGCGACCTGCGGCCGCGCACGGCCATCGTCCGCTTCGACGACACCTGCTTCGACGTGCGCCAGCGCTACCTGGGCGAGTTCCCCGGGCCGCTGTACGGGCATGTGCCGGCGGAGGAGGAGAACGCGGAGTGGCTGAGCATCTGGAGCCTGCTCTCCCATGGGTTCGTGCGCACCGATTCACTGTCCCACCAGTGGGAGGCGCGGCGCTTCGGCGGCCGCACCCTCTTCGTGCCCCTGGACAACGTGGTCGTCTACGACGATGAGGTGGGCTACGAGACGCTAGAGGGGCTGCGGCTGATCTTCCTGACAGGGGTGAAGGTAAGCGAGGCCACGCTGCAGGCGGTGGGCCGGCGGGTGCGGGAGGGCGCGCTGTGCGTGCTCCCGCCGCGGCTGGCGCCGGCGGAGTCGGGGCTGCGGCAGGTGCGGGAGATCACGCGGGTGGCCGACGGCGCCGGGGCCTGGCTGGCGGTGCCGGAGTTCTATCGGCTGCACTACGAGTGCTTCTGCGGCGGGCCGGTGACGGCCGAGCTGCGGCAGGCGCTGGCCGGGCTGGTCGGCGACGGCGACCACCTGGTGTACGACTTCGGCGAATGGGAGGTTCGGATCGGGCAGCAAGGTGGCGACTATCCGCGGCACGAGATTATGACCTGGCGGGTGCCGCTCACGCAGGCGGGCGCAAACCCCGACGTGCTCGAGGTCGAGGTCGTGCGAAAGGGGCGGTGAAGGAAGGTTCGATGATGGTTGAGGCGACGGTGCCGCAGTATCACGTGTGCGACCTCGTCCTTGAGGGCCCGACGGGGCGCGCGAATCCGTTCCTCGTCACGCTCGAGGCGGAGCTGACGCACGAGTCGGGAGCGCGCCTCGGATCGGTGCCGGGCTTCTACGACGGGGAGGGCCGGTGGGTGATCCGCGTCTCGCCTCCGCGGGAGGGCGAGTGGCGGGGCAGGACGACGTCCGACGAGCCGGCCCTCGATCGGGTGGAGCTGCGCTTGCGCTGCACGCCCAACGACGACGCTGGGGTGCACGGGACGCTTGGGCTCGACCCCGCGCACCCTCGGCGGTTCGCTTTCGCGGACGGGACGCCGTTCGTGCCGTTGGGCTTCGAGTGCGACTGGCTGTTCGCGGTACAGCAGGCGGACCCGGCGCGCTTTCGGCAACTCGTGGACCTGCTGGCCGAGCGGGGGTTCAACTACCTGGTGACGAACGTGTACGCGCACACCGGCTTCGCCGAACCGACGCCGGGCTGGCTGTTCGCGCCGCCCGCGCGCTACGTTTTCGAGGGCAGCAACGAGGAGCCGGACCACACGCGCCTGAACGTCGGCTTCTTCCAGGGCCTCGATGAGGTAATGCGCCATCTCCAGAGCCGGGGGATGGTCGTACACCTGATGCTGCAGGTGCAGAACAAGCGCGTGAACTGGCCCCCGCGGCGCTCAGCGGAGGACGACCGCTACTGGCGCTACGTGGTCGCGCGCTACCAGGCGTTCGGGAACCTGGTGTGGGATGTGGGCAAGGAGAGCTACCATCTGGCGCGGGAGACCGGCGGGCACGAGTACACGCTCGACCGCATGGCGCTGATCCGCCGCTCGGACGCCCACGGGCACCTGGTCACGGTGCACGACCCGGAGGCGGACTCGGCGGGCCGGGAGTCGCCGCCGGACGAGGCGGCGGACTTCGTGTCCGATCAGGTGCACCTGGGCGACGTCGGCGAGTACAACCGGGAGGCGGTCCGCCGCTGGCGCGGCCGGGCGCGGCCGTACATGAACATCGAGTACGGCTACGAGGAGGGCGCGGAGCCGATTCGAACGTACCGGAGCGGTACGACGCGACCCTGGCCAACGATCCTGGTGTGGACGTACGCGATCTACCTTGGCGGTGGATACCCCTGTTACTACTACACGAACGCAGCCTGGGACCTCGTGAAATGGGAGCCGGAGCCGCCGGGCTGGCGGCGCTACCGGTATCTCGCCGACCTGCTGGCTTCCCTCGACATCAACGCCATGAGCCCGGACAACGAGCTGGTGCGGCGCGGCTTCTGCCTGGCGGAGCCGGGCCGGCAGTATCTGGTCTTCCTGCCCGAGGGCGGCGACACGGCGCTCGACCTTACCGACCTGGGAGCGGCGGAGGCCGATTGCCTCTGGCTGGACGTATACACGGGTGACGAAGCGAGGACGACGGTGGCCGGCGGAGACTTCGCGACGCCACTTGAGAACCCGCTGCCGGAGCGGGCCGACCCCTGCGCGGTGGTGGTTAGGCGGGCGGAAGGGGCGGGGGCGTGAGGGCGTTCTTCGCGGCGACGTTTTGCGCGCTGGCGGCGCTGTCGGGGATCGCGTGGCTGATCCGGCCGGCGCCGGGGCGGGAGGGGGCGACCCCGCTGGTGTGGGTCAGCGACGACAACCCGGCGAGGCGGGAGCAGATCGCGTTGTTCAACGAGCTGCACCCGCAGTATGACATGAGGCTGGACCCCACCGCGGGAATGGAGAAGGTGATCTTGCAGTGCCTGGCGGGGGTGGGGCCGGATGTGTTCGACTGCTTCAACCCGTGGCAGCTCGACGCGTTCGTCCGCTCGGGGGTGGCGTGGGATGTGACGGAGGAGCTGGCGAAGCGGGGCGTGAACGTGGAGGAGGAGGTGTGGCCGGCGATCCTGCCCACGGCGATGCGGGAGGGCCGCGTCTATGGTTTCCCGGCGAATGTGGCGGTGGACGCGCTGTGGATCAACAAGGACCTCTTCGACGCCGCGGGCGAGCCCTACCCCGAGGGGCCGTGGACGTGGGAGGAGTTCCTGCCCGTGGCGAAGCGGCTGACGCTGCGGGACGAGCGGGGCCGGCCCAAGCAGTTCGGCTTTTTGTGCGACTGGTGGCAGTGGCCGCAGTTCATCATGCAGTGGGGCGGGAATGTCTACACGCCGGACGGGACGCGCTGCATCATTGACGGCCCGGAGGCGATCGGCGCGATCCAGTTCCTTCACGATCTGATGTACAAGCACCGGGTGATGCCCACGCCGGTGGACGAGGCGGTGATGGCCACCCAGGGCGGCTGGGGATCGGGGACGATCACCCACTTCGGCGCGGGCCGGGGCGCGATGGCGCTGGGGGGCCGCTGGTGGCTGTGCACACTGCGGGACTACGAGGGGCTGAACCTGGGGGTGGTGGAGTGCCCGCATGCAAAGCGGCGGGTCTTCCGAGCCTACGGCCGCGCGACCATCGTCAACGCGCACAGCCCCCGGCGCGAGCAGGCGCTTGACTTTCTGCTCTACCAGGCCGGCAAGGAGTACAACGACCTCATCAACCGGCAGGCGGACGCGGTGTCGGCGGTGATCCGCTACACCTATACCCCCGAGTTCCTCCACAACCCCGACCACCCCGAGGAGGACTACAACGAGGTGTGGCGGGAAGTCATCAAGTACGCCCAGACGGATGACACCAGCCCCTTCATCAACGGGCAGACCGCCTCCCGCATCATCGAGCGGCAGCTCGACCTGGTGAAGAACGACCAGAAGCCGGTGGCCCAGGCCATGCGCGACGCGGCCCGGGAGGTGAATGAGGCGATCGCCAAGACCCTGGAGATGGATCCGGAGCTGCGGGCCCGCTACCGCGAGCTCACCGGGAGAGACCGGCCGTGATGAAGGCGCGGCGCCACGAGCTCAGGGCGGCGGTCGGCTTCCTGCTGCCCAACCTGCTGGGATTCCTGGTGTTCACCGCGGGGCCGGTGCTCTTCTCCCTCGCGCTCAGCTTCTCGAACTGGCACCTTCACCGCACCATCCCGTTCCACTGGATTCGGTTCGGCAACTTCGTGGAGCTGGCGCGGGATCGGGAGTTCTGGCTCTACTCCATCAACACCGTCTACCTGATGCTCGGTATGCCGGTGGCAATCGCTGGTTCGCTGTTGCTGGCGATACTACTGAGCCAGCGGCTGCGAGGGATCGTCGTATATCGGACGCTGTTCTACCTGCCCACTTTCACCAGCGGCGTGGCGCTAATGCTGCTGTGGAAGGCGCTGTACAACCCCGAGTTCGGGGCCTTCAACGTAGTCATCAACTGGGTGCTCGACGCGCTCCGGGTGGAGGCGGTGGTGCGCGCGCTGGGGGGCGCCGGGGTGAGCGCGCCGGCGTGGCTGCTCTCCACCAAGAACCTGCTCGGGCTGGAGGTGGAGCGGGTGGGGACGGCGGCCGGTCAGTGG
>CAYLPT010000101.1:0-7146 GCA_964385645.1 uncultured bacterium | reverse complement strand
GCCCTGGCGGGGGCGCGGAGAAGGTCCATTGCCGTAGAAGTATTAGCCTCCGCTCCAGACAGTTGTGTGTATCCACTTAGGCATACGGAGAGCCGCAAGGAAGAGGATACTCCTGGGCCGAAGGGGGGCGGCGCGGCAGTTGATTCGCGAGTCTGGAAATGGTATACTTGACGAGGCAGGGAAGTCCTGATTGGGGATGGTCTGTTGCCGCCGTAGGCTGGGCGGCGATGTGGGTGGGAGGCAGGGGCGCCCAGGGGCCCTCCATGAGCGGTGTCAGGGGTAGCAAGGAGTTCATCTTGGCCAGAAAAGAGCAGCCGACCACGTCTGACTACCAGGCGAAGCACATCCAGGTCCTCAAGGGGCTTGAGGCGGTACGTCGCCGGCCGGCGATGTACATCGGGAGCACAGGCTCCCGGGGCCTGCATCACCTCTTTGTTGAGGTGGTGGACAACTGCATTGATGAGGTGCTCGCCGGGCGGGCAGACGAGATCGAGTGTGTGCTCCACAAGGACGACTCGGTATCGGTGACCGACAACGGCAGCGGGATCCCGGTGGACATCCACCCCGAGGTGAAGCGCCCCGGCGTCGAGGTTGCGATGACGATGCTGCACGCTGGCTCGAAGTTCGGCGGCGGGGCCTACAAGGTATCGGGGGGACTGCACGGGGTGGGCGTGTCGGTCGTCAACGCGCTGTCGGAGTGGCTGGTGGTCGAGGTGTACCGGGATGGGAAGGTGCATCGGCAGCGGTTCGAGCGCGGGAGGCCGGCCAGCAAGCTCGAGGTCGTGGGCAAGGCGCGCAAGACCGGCACCAAGGTCACTTACCGACCCGACGCCCAGGTGTTCGAGAGCATCGAGCACGATCCCGAGCGCATGATGCATCGGCTCGAAGAGCTGTCCTATCTGAACGGCGGGGTGAAGATCACCTTCCGCAACGAGAAGACCGGCGAGACTCAGGTGTTTCGCCAGAAGCACGGCATCCAGGCTTACGTGGAGCACATCAACCGCAGCCGCGAGCCGCTCCACCGCGCGATCTACTTCTCTCGCGCGCGAGAGGACACCGAGGTCGAGATCGCCCTCCAGTACAACACCGGCTACCTGGAGCACATACTCTCGTACGCCAACAACGTGCATACCGCCGAGGGCGGCACACATGTGTCGGGGTTCAAGACCGCGCTGACGCGCGTGATCAACCAGTATGCGCGGAAGGCGAACCTGCTGAAGGACAAGGACGCCAACTTCGGTGGGGAGGATGTGCGGGAGGGCCTCACGGCGGTGATCAGCGTGAAGCTGCTGAACCCGCAGTTCGAGGGCCAGACGAAGACCAAGCTCGGGAACAGCGAGATCGAGGGGCTGGTGAACTCGGTGGTGGGGGAGGCGCTGGGCGAGTACCTTGAGGAGCATCCCCCGGTCGCCCGCAAGATCGTTGAGAAAGCGATCACCGCCTCCCGCGCGAGGGAGGCCGCGCGCCGCGCGGCGGAGCTGGTGAAGCGCAAGGGCGCGCTCGAGAACGCCAACCTGCCGGGGACGCTGTGGGACTGCCAGGAGCGGGACCCCGCCAAGTGCGAGGTGTTCCTGGTGGAGGGCAAGTCGGCGGGCGGGAACGCGAAGCAGGGCCGGGACAGCCGGTACCAGGCGATCCTGCCGCTGCGGGGCGTGGTGCTGAACGTGGAGCGCGCGCGGCTCGACAAGATCCTCCGCAACCAGGAGATCGCGACGCTCATCCAGGCCCTCGGCACCGGGATCTCCGAGGCGATGTCGAGCGGGAATGGCGCCGAGAACGGCGAGGCGGCGGAGAGCGAGCACGCGAAGAGCGCCTTCGACGTCTCCCGGCTGCGCTACCACAAGATCATCATCATGGCCGACGCCGACGTGGACGGGGCTCACATTCGCACCCTGTTGCTGACCTTCTTCTTCCGCTACATGCGCGAACTGATCGAGAAGGGCTATGTCTACATCGCGCAGCCGCCGCTGTATGGGGTGCGCAATGGCCGGGAGATGGTGTACGCGCACTCGGACGAAGAGCTGCGGCAGATTCTCTCCGAGCTGAAAGCGAAGAACCCCCAGATCCAGCGCTACAAGGGCCTCGGCGAGATGAACCCGGACCAGCTCGCGGAGACGACCATGGACCCCGAGCGGCGGCGCATCAAGCGGGTCACGCTGGAGGACGCGGAGAAGGCGAGCGAGCTGTTCTCCGTGCTTATGGGCGACGCGGTCGAGCCGCGCAAGGAGTTCATCGCGGAGTACGCGAGAGAGGTCCGGGACCTGGACCTGGTGGGGGCCTAGGGACCAGGGACGGCGGGAGAGCGGAACATGGCCCGACTGGGCGTCGCAGATCCGGACCGGTGCGTCGGCTGCCAGTCCTGCATGTTCGCCTGTGCGCGTAGGCAAGGCGAGGCCGGGCTGGCCGGGTCGTGCATTGGCGTGCGCTCCGACGGAGGCATGGAGCGCGGCTTTGTGGTGATCGTGTGCCGCGCCTGCTCCGACCCGGCCTGCCTTCGGGTCTGCCCGACGGGCGCGCTGGTTCCCCGCCGGGAGGGCGGAGTGCGGTTGCTGAGCGACAAGTGCATCGGCTGCGGATACTGCCGGCAGGCGTGTGCGCTGCGAGCCGTGTTCTGGGATGAGCAGGCGAACCGGCCGATGATCTGTGTCCACTGCGGCGTGTGCGCGCGATACTGCCCGTACGGCGTCCTCGAGGTGCAAGGAAGCCAGGGAGGGGGCGATGACTCCTAGCGACCCCTTGGCACGGGTGCTCTATGTTGATCTCAGCCGCAAGACCTATCGGGTGGAGGAGAGGAGGGACCTCTTCGATAGCTGCATCGGCGGGGTGGGGGTCGGCGTTCGGCTGCTCGCGCAGGAGTGTCCCCAGGGCTGCGACCCGCTGGGCCCGGACAACCCGATAGTGCTGGCGGTGGGGCCTCTGACGGGGCTCTTCCCGCTGGCCTCCAAGACGGTGGCGCTCTTCAAGTCCCCCCACACGGGCAATCTGGGCGAGAGCCACTGCGGGGGCCGGAGCGCGGTCGCCCTGCGCATGGCGGGCTATGGCGCGGTGGTCATCACGGGGGCGAGCGAGATTCCGGTGTACCTTGCCATCCACGGAGAGGAGGTCAGGTTCCGCGACGCGTCTGCTCTCTGGGGCATGAGGAACAGCCTGACGGCGGCGCGGATCATCCGGGAGCGGGAGCCGAATGCCGGCCTGCGCAGCATCATGCGCATCGGGCGGGCCGGGGAGACGGGTGTCACCTATGCCTGTGTGTCAACCGAGACCTACCGGCACTTTGGCCGGCTCGGCCTGGGGGCGGTGTTCGGCAGCAAGAGGCTCAAGGCGCTGGTGATCTCGGGCCGACGGTCCCTGCCCGTGGCCGATCGCCGCGCCTACCGGGCGGTCTACGATGACATCTACCAGGCCGCGGTGTCCTCCCCGGCGATGCTGAAGTACCACGCGCTGGGGACGCCGCAGAACGTCCTGCCGCTCAACGAACTGGGGGCCCTGCCGACGCGGAACCTGCAGCAGGGGCGCTTCGCGGACGCGGAGAGCATCTCCGGGGAGCGCCTCGCCGAGCGGTATCTGGGCCGAAGGCTGGCCTGTGCGCACTGCCCGGTAGCCTGCATCCACATCGCCGCCCTCCGGGAGCCGCATGCCAGGGAGCCGCACTTCTACAAGACCTCCATGATCTCGTACGACTACGAGCCCATCTACGCCATGGGGTCCATGTTGGGGGTCGGAGACCCCGAGGGGGTGCTGCGGCTTCTCGACAAGGTGGAGGAGGTCGGCCTGGATGCCATGAGCACCGGGGTGGCGCTTGCCTGGGCTACGGAGGCCTTGAGCACCGGCCTGATTGACGCCGGGCAGACGGCCGGGCTGGCCCTGTCCTGGGGCGACTGGGCGACATACCTGGAGGCGGTGGAGTGCCTGGTGCGCCAGCCGACCGACTTCTACTCCTCCCTGGCCCGGGGAGTCGAGCACGCCGCCAGCCGGTGGGGCGGGCTGGACTTCGCGCTGGCCCTCGGCGGGAACGAGATGCCGGGCTATCACACCGGCCCCGCGGCTCACATCGGCGCTCTCGTGGGCGCGCGACACAGCCACCTCGACAACGCCGGCTACAGTGTTGACCAGAAGGTGCTGCTGAAGCAGGAGATGAGCGCGCGCGAGCTGGGGCAAGCCCTGGTGGAGGAGGAATGCTGGCGGCAAGTCCTGTCCAGCCTCGTGATCTGCTTCTTCGCCCGGGAGGTATATGAGCTCGACCGCGTGGTGTCGGCCCTGCGAACGGCTGGATTGGACTGCGATCGGGAGCGCCTGAGACAGGTCGGGGAGGAGATCTACCGGGCGAAGTATGCCCTGAAGATGCGGGAGGGGTTCTCGCTGGACGCGCTTCGCCTTCCCAGGCGCATCCTGGAGACCCGGGCGCCCACGGGCCACCTCAGCGAGGAGTACGTCCGGGCGGCCGTCGGGTACGTCAAGGAGTTCCTGGGCCGCTAGGTGGGAGGCGGGGGTTGCGCGCACGGCGCCTTGGGGCGCCGACAAGCTTCCCCTACGCAATCTGGAGGTAGTGGATGGCTGAGCCGCAGGATGTGGCGCGCGTCACGGACATAGACATACAGGACGAGATGCGCGACTCGTTCATGACCTTCGCCATGAGCGTGATCATCGCGCGCGCGCTGCCGGATGTGCGGGACGGACTCAAGCCGGCGCAGCGGCGGATCCTCTATGCGATGCACGACCTGAACCTGACGCCCGGCGCGCAGCACCGCAAGTGCGCGAAGATCGCCGGTGACACGCAGGGCAACTACCACCCCCACGGGCAGGAGGTCATCTACCCGACGCTGGCGCGGCTGGCGCAGGACTGGAACATGCGCTACCCGCTGGTGGACGGGCACGGCAACTTCGGCTCGGTGGACGGGGACCCGCCGGCGGCGATGCGGTACACGGAGGCTCGCCTGTCGCCCTTCGGCGCGGAGCTGCTCGCCGACCTCGATCGGGAGACCGTGGACTTCGCGGACAACTACGACCAGACGCGGCGGGAGCCCACCGTGCTGCCCGGTCGGTTCCCGAACCTGCTGTGCAACGGCGGGTCTGGGATCGCGGTCGGGATGGCGACGAACATCCCGCCGCACAACCTCTGCGAGGTTGTTGACGCCTGCGAGCTGCTTGTTGACAACCCCGAGGCCAGTGTTGACGACCTCCTCGCGGTCCTGCCCGGCCCCGACTTCCCGACCGGCGCGCTGATCCTGGGGACGGCGGGGATCCGGCAGGCCTATGAGACCGGCCGGGGCTCGATCACCATGCAGGCGCGGGCCTCCATCGAGCCCCTGGAGGGGGGCAGGCACGCCATCCTGGTCACCGAGATACCTTACCAGGTGAACAAGGCGCAGCTCGTCGAGCAGATCGCGGACCTCGTGACCGCTAAGCGGCTCCAGGGCGTAAGCGGGCTGCGCGACGAGTCGGACCGTAAGGGGATGCGCATCGTCATCGAGCTGCGGCGGGAGACGAACCCGCACGTGGTGCTGAACGCTCTCTATAAGCACACCCGGATGCGGGCCAGCTTCCCGGTGAACTCGGTGGCGCTGATCCCCGACTACTCGGCGCGCAAGCCCGGCGAGCCGGTGCCGCTGGTGCCGCGCACGCTCGGCATCCGCGAGCTGATCGTGCACTTCCTGAACCACCGGCGGGAGGTGGTGGTGCTGCGGTCGCAGCACGACCTGGCGCGGGCGCAGGCGCGGGCGCACATCCTGGAGGGTTACCGGATCGCGCTCAAGAACCTGGACGATATCATAGCTGTCATCCGGCGCTCGGACAGCCCGCCCGCCGCGCGGGAGGAGCTGATGAAGCGCTTCCAGCTCTCGGAGCGGCAGGCGCAGGCGATCCTGGAGCTGATGCTCCAGCGGCTCACGAGCCTGGAGCGGCAGAAGGTGGATGAGGAGTACAAGGAGGTCATCAAGACCATCGGCCGGCTGGAGGATATCCTGGGCAAGCGCCTGGCGGAGCTGGTGGACCGGGAGGACCGGGTGGAGGCGACCCGGGAGTGGCTGCAGGCGCACCCGTGGCAGCCGCGCAAAGTGATGCAGATCGTAAAGGAGGAGCTGCGGGAGCTGAGGGAGCGCCGGGGCGACCCGCGGCGGACGGAGATCCGCGCCCAGGAGGCGCAGGACATCCAGATCGAGGATCTGATCGCCGAGGAGGACATGGTCGTCACCATCACGAGGGACGGCTATGTGAAGCGCCTGCCGCTGGCCACCTATCGGACGCAGGGCCGCGGCGGTAAGGGAGTGATCGGCCTGACCCGTAAGGAGGAGGATGTCGTTGATCACCTGTTTGTGGCGAGCACGCACACGACCATTCTCTTCTTCACCAACCGCGGCAAGGTGTATCGGCTGCGGGCGCACGAGATCCCGCTCGCGACGCGGCAGGCGCGAGGCACCGCGGTCATCAACCTGATCCCGATCGAGCCGGGCGAGCGCGTGACCACGTCCCGCGCGGTGCGGCACTTCCCGGCCGACCGCTTCCTCTTCATGGCGACGCGCAACGGGATGGTGAAGAAGACGCCGCTGAGCGACTACGACACCCGGGTCAAGGGGGGCATCATCGCGCTGCGGCTGCGGGACGAAGATGAGCTGGAGTGGGTGGCGGAGACCGATGGGAAGCGGGACATCGTGCTGGTGACAGAGCAGGGGCAGGCCATCCGGTTCCGGGAGGAGGAGGTGCGGCCGATGGGGAGGGCGGCCGCGGGGGTGTACGGCATCCGCCTGCGGAAGGGCGACCGGGTGATCGGCATGGGGGTGGTCCGGGAGGGAGCGGACCTGCTGGTGGCGACGCGGAACGGCTACGGCAAGCGCACCGCGCTGGATGAGTACCGGCTTACGGGCCGGGGCGGGAAGGGGATCAAGACGCTGAACATCACCAGCCGGAACGGGCCCATCGTGGGCATGCGGATTGTGGATGCGGACGACGATCTGCTCATCATCACCACCGCCGGGCAGATCATCCGCCAGCGAGTGGGGGAGATCCGGCGGATTGGCCGCGCGACGCAGGGGGTGCGGCTGATCCGGCTGTCGGAGGGGGATCAGGTGGCGAGCGTGGCGCGGGTGGTGAAGCGGGAGACGGAGGAGAGGTGAGGGGGGTGCGGGCGGCCTGGCGAAGCGCAGCGAGTGG
>CAYLPT010000100.1:0-11005 GCA_964385645.1 uncultured bacterium | reverse complement strand
CGGTGCTCGACGAGCGCGTTCCATTCGCCGCAGGCGGGGCACTTGCCGTGCCACTGGGCCGCCTCGGCGCCGCAGCGCTCGCACATGAACCTCGCCCTCTGCCTCGCTATCGCGTCCCCCAGTGTGCACGGCCCCCGGCCTGGCCGGGGGCCGCGTGGTTGTCCTCCCGACGGGGCCGGCGGGGCCCCGAATCAGCGGCTGAGCGAGGCCAGCTCCTGGGCCCGGCGGAAGGCGATGCGGCCGTCCTCGAGCACCGCCTCGATGGTGTCGCCGGGGCAGAAGTTGCCCTGGAGGATGCTCTCGGAGAGCGGGTCCTCGATGCGGCTCTGGATGGCCCGCCGCAGCGGCCTGGCGCCGAGGGTCCTGTCGAAGCCCTCGCGGGCGAGGAGCGCCTTGACCTCGTCGCTGACGACCAGCTTCATCGCCTGCCCCTCCAGCCGCTCGGCCACCCGCGCCAGGAGCAGCTCCACGACGCGGGTGATCTGCTCCTCGTTCAAGGGGTGGAAAACGATCACCTCGTCCACCCGGTTGAGGAACTCGGGCCGGAAGGTCTGCTTGAGCTTCTCGAGGACGTTGTCCTTCATGCGCTGGTAGCCGTCGGCCTCCGCGTCGGCGCCCGCGGGCCGGATGCCCATGCCGACGGTGGTGTCCACGGAGCTGGTGCCGATGTTGCTGGTCATGATGATAACGGTGTTGCGGAAGTCCACGACGTGGGCGTGGGCGTCGGTGAGCCGGCCGTCCTCCATCACCTGGAGGAGGATGTTGAACACCTCGGGGTGGGCCTTCTCAATCTCGTCCAGCAGCACCACCGAGTAGGGACGGCGGCGGACGGCCTCGGTGAGCTGTCCGCCCTCGTCGTAGCCGACGTAGCCGGGGGGCGCGCCGATGAGGCGGGAGACGGTGTGGCGCTCCCGATACTCGGACATGTCTATGCGGATCAGCGCGTCCTCGTCGTCGAAGAGGAACTCCGCCAGGGCGCGGGCGAGCTCGGTCTTGCCCACGCCGGTGGGCCCGAGGAAGATGAAGGAGCCGCTGGGCCGGCGCGGGTCCTTGAGGCCCGCGCGGCCGCGGCGCACGGCGCGGGACACCGCGCGGACGGCCTCGTCCTGGCCCACGATGCGCTCGTGCATGCGCTCCTCCATATGGAGCAGACGCTCGGTCTCGCCCTCGGCGAGCCGGGAGACGGGCACGCGCGTCCAGACCGAGATGACGTGCGCGATGTCCTCCTCGCGGACCACGTCGCGGGCCTCGGCGCGCTCCCGCCGCCAGGTCTCCTCCAGTTCCGCCAGCCGCTCCCGCAGGCGGTGGCGCTCGTCCCGGAGCTGGAGGCCCCGCTGGTAGTCGGCCTCGTCCCGCTCCAGCGGGCTCACGCTGACCACCTTCTGGAGCTCGCGAGAGACCAGATCGAGCTCCTGGCGGAGGCGCTTGACCTCCTCGGGCGGCTCGGTGAGCTGGAGCCGCACCCGGGAGGCGGCCTCGTCCATGACGTCAATGGCCTTGTCGGGCAGGAAGCGGTCGGAGATGTAGCGGGCGGAGAGGCGGGCCGCGGAGCTGATCGCCTCGTCCTCGATGCGGACCCGGTGGTGGGCCTCGTAGCGCGCCCGCAGCCCCTTGAGGATGGCCATGGTCTCGTCCACAGTGGGCTCCTCGACCATGACGGGCTGGAAGCGCCGCTCGAGGGCGGGGTCGCGCTCGACGTGCTTGCGGAACTCGGTGAGGGTGGTGGCGCCGATGCACTGGAGCTCGCCCCGGGCGAGGGCGGGCTTGAGGATGTTGGAGGCGTCAATGGCCCCCTCGGCGGCGCCGGCGCCGATGAGGGTATGGAGCTCGTCAATGAACAGGATCACCTCGCCGCTGGCCTTGCGGATCTCGTCGGTGACGCGCTTCATGCGCTCCTCGAACTCGCCCCGGTATTTGGTGCCGGCCACCAACCCGGCGAGATCGAGCGCGATCACGCGCTTGCCGTGCAGCGCCTCGGGGACCTCCCGCTTGACGATGCGCTGGGCCAGCCCCTCGGCGATGGCAGTCTTGCCCACACCGGGCTCCCCGATGAGGCAGGGGTTGTTCTTGGTGCGCCGGCTCAGGATCTGGATGACCCGCTGGATCTCCTGGTGGCGGCCGATGACGGGGTCGAGCTTATCCTCGGCGGCGAGCTTGGTCAGGTCACGCCCGAAGGCGTCGAGCACAGGGGTGCTGGAGCGGGTGCGGCCGCTGGGGGCGACGGAGGCGGAGCCGCCCAGGAGCTTGACCACCTCGCGGCGGACCTGGTCGAGGTCCACACCCAGGGCGCGCAGCACTCGCACTGCGGTGCTGTCGGTCTCGCGGACCAGCCCGAGCAGGAGGTGCTCGGTGTCCACGAAGTTGGGCAGGCCCAGCTTGGGGTTGAGCTCGCGCGCCTCGTCGAGGGCGAGCTCGAGCACGCGGCGGGCTCCCGCGCTCCAGCTCCGGGAGCCCTGGGCCGGGGCGCGGGCGTCCATCATCTCCATCTGGCGGCGGATCTCGTTCTGGGCGCGGCCCAGGCTGACGCCTAGCCGCTCCAGGACCCGAGCGGCCACCCCGTCCTGCTCGCGGATGAGGCCCAGCAACACGTGCTCGGTGCCGACGGTGTTGCCGCGGAAGCGGCGGGCCTCCTCCTTCGCGTACTGCACGACGCGGATGGCAGGCGGTGTGAAGCGCTGCAGAATCTCGCCGTCCGCCATCTCTTCCTCCTTCTTTGGGCCCCAGTCCGAGTGGCCCCCCTACGCCGCGCGGCCGCGCTGGCGCATCATGCCCCGCTCAGCCGACCGGCACGCCCTCAGTGACAGTCACCTCCTTGAACCGGACCATCAGGCGCTTGGTGATCGGGCCCGGCTTGCCGTCCCCGATCAGTCTCCCATCCACGCGCGAGACAGGCACGATCTCGGCGGCGGTGCCTGTCAGGAAGCACTCGTCGGCCGAGTAGACATCGTACAGGGTGATCATCCCCTGTCGCACCGGCAGCCCCATCTCGGCCGCCAGCTCGAGCGCCACTTGGCGCGTCACCCCCTCCAGGATACCCGCGGCCGCCGGGGGGGTAACCAGCTCTCCGCGGCGCCACAGGAACACATTGTCCCCGGTGGCCTCAGCCACATGCCCGAGGTGGTTGAGCATCAGCCCCTCGTGGGCGCCCGCCCGGTTCACCTCGAGCCGAGCGAGGATGTTGTTCAGGTAGTTGAGCGACTTGATCTGGGGGTTGAGGGCGGTGGGCAGGTTGCGCCGGGTCACGCAGGTGATGACCTCCAGCCCCTGCTCGTAGACCTCCTCGGGGTAGAGCGCGATGCTGTCGGCGATCACGACCACGCTGGCGCGGGAGGTGCACTTGCGCGGGTCGAGCCCCAGGTCGCCCCGCCCTCGGCTGACCACCACCCGGACGTAGCAGTCCCGCAGGCGGTTGCGCCGCACGGTCTCGAGGATGATCTCCTTGAGCTCCTCGAAGCTCGCGGGCACCTCGAGCGCGATCGCCCGCGCGCCCTGGTAGAGACGCTCTAGGTGCTGGTCGAGGCGGAAGATGCGGCCGTTGTAGCCGCGGATGCCCTCGAACACCCCGTCGCCGTAGAGATAGCCGCGGTCGAAGACAGAGACCTTGGCCTCCTCGCTGGGGACGAACTCTCCGTTGACGTAGACAAGCTGTTCCACGGCCCACGGCCCACATGCGCCGACAGTAGTATGGTACCACAAAGGCCGGGCCGTGGCAAGCACGGCCCCGGATGCCCGGCCTCGGCCGTCCCGAGGTCGCCCCAGCGCGCGATGGCGGAGAGGCCGGGATTCGAACCCGGGACAGAGCTTTTGGCCCTGTAGCCGCTTAGCAGGCGGCTGCCTTCAGCCACTCGGCCACCTCTCCGGGGCTCCGGCTCCATGCTACCACATTCCGGGACGGCCCACAAGCAAGCCCGCGCGAGGGGGCGCGGGCCGCCGGCCCACAGGCGCGCCGACGGCGACGGCAGGGGCGGCCGGCAGCCGGCGAGAACAGCAGGCCTCGGGAAGGGAGTGTGAGACCATGAGGATAGATGCGCACGTGCACATCAGCCCCGAGGAGGGGTTCGTGGAGCGCCTGATCGAGGAAGAGCGGCGGCTGGGCTTCGACCGCATCTGCCTCAACGGGTCGCTCTGGTTCGACTGGGAGGACGGCAACCCGCGGGTGGCCCAGGCCATCGAGGACCACCCGGAGGTCATCGTGGGCTTCGCCCATTTTCCCTTGGGCGAGCTGGGGCCGGAGGAGGTCAGGGAGTTCCACCGACAGGGCTTCCGGGGCCTCAAGTTCATCCGGCCCCCGGCGCGCTACGATGACCATGCCTTCTACCCGGTCTACGGGGAGGCGGAGGAGTTGGGCTTGGTGTGCCTGTTCCACACCGGCATCGTCGCTCGCACGCCACAGGACGGGGTCCGGGATGTGAACAACGAGCGCCACCGCCCCATCTGCCTGGACACCATCGCCCGCGCCTTTCCCGCCCTCGCGATCGTGGGCGCCCACCTCGGAAACCCGTGGTTCGAGGAGGCGGGGATGGCCTGCCGCTGGAACCCGAATCTGTACTTCGACCTGAGCGGCTCCAGCCTGAAGATGCGCCCGCCCGAGTTCTTCCAGTCCATCCTGTGGTGGACCGAGACCAGCCAGTATCGCGACCCCGAGGGCCGGCACGCCTGGGAGAAGGTGGTCTACGGGTCCGACGTGCCGGTGGAGTACCTCGAGGACGTCGTCAACGACTACGAGCGGACGATGTCCGCCCTGGGGCTGCCCGCCGCCGTGCAGGCCAAGGTCTTCGGGGACACCATGGCGAGGCTGCTGGGGCTCAGCGCCTGAGCTCTGCGTGCCGCAGATCCCGCCGCGCCAGCGCCAGCCCGGCGAAGAGGGCCAGCGTCGCCCAGCACAGGCTGCCGGCAGCGCGCACGAGCTGGGTGGGGCGGGCGGCGGGGTACAGCAGCACGATGGCGGCCACCAGCATCACCAGCGCAGCGCGCAGCGTCCGGCGCGCCGGGGCGCGGGTGCGGGCCGGCGATCCGAGCAGCCAGAGGGCCGTGGTGATGGGCAGCAGCAGCATGACGAAGAAGTACGTCCACGCGAGCGCGGAGGTGAGCAGGACGAGCACGACGGCGAGGGAGTGCTCGAGGAGCTGGGCCCCCGGGTCCGGGGGTCGCCGCAGCCCGCAGGCGCCGACGAAGGCCGCGCCGAGCGCGGCGAAGGCGCCCAGCACGAGCAGGTTGACGTGGCGCTCGGGCAGGTCGGCGAAGTTGACGTAGAGCGGCTCGCCCCGGCGGGCGGCGACCCCGGCGTCGACGCGCATCAGCAGCCGGCGGGCGACCGCGGGCAGGGAGTGGTTGCCGATGTCCACGCTGTGTTGGCCCCAGTCGCCGGCGCGGCCCCGGGAGAGGTAGGGCATGACCACCCGCTCGGCCCAGTGGGCGACCTCGCGCTGGTTGCGCGCGAGGCCTCGCACCGGGGCCGGCAGCAGGAGGAGGAAGAAGGCGCAGGAGGCGAGGGCGGCGGCCGCGGCGCGCAGGTGTAGCCGGAAGGCGAGGTATGCGAGCAGGGGCGCGGGGAAGGCCTTGATGGCGATGGCCGCGCCGAGGGGCGCGCCGGCCAACCACTCCCGGCCCCGCGCCAGCTCGAGAAGGAACCAGTAGACGAGGGCCATGATGAGGAGGTTGGTCTGGCCGAGGAAGAGGTTGTTGATGGCGAAGACGGCGACGAGCAGGGGCGGCAGCCACAGCAGCCGCCCTGAGGGGCGGTCCTCGGCGCGGCGGACCAGCGCGCGGGTCAGCCCGACGGAGAGGCCGAAGAGCCCGACGTTCAGCCCATACCAGATGAAGAAGAAGGCCGGCCAGCCGAGCGCGCAGAGGGGCGCGATGAGCACCGCGAAGGTGGGCGGATAGCGGTAGTGGGGCAGGCCTGCGAGCGAGCGGCCCTCGAGCACCCGGCGGCCGGCGTCATACCAGACCGCGGCGTCCTTGAAGTCGCCGGCGAGGAACTTGGCCACCGTCACCGCGGTGACGAGCGCCAGCACCACGCCCGCCGCGATCAGGGCCGCCCGCGCGGGGTGGCCCCCGGGCGCCAGAGCCTGTCCCGTGTCCTGGTGTCCCAACGCGTCTCCTGCCGCCGAGCGGGTCACCCCCGGCGCTCCCTGTGTTCCACCGCGCCGCAGGGCAAGCCTGCCAGCGGAGGTGGGCGGCGAGGGCAGGTGGAAACTCAGAGGGCCGGAGACAGCGCAGCGTGAAGATCCTGCGGCGAGAGGAGATCTGGATTCACACCCACTTCGTGACCGACTGCCGCTACCTCCCTGACCACCGGGCGCGGGAGGTGAAGCGGAAGGTGGACCGACTGCTGGACGAGCTGGGGATCGTCTTCAGCATCCACTACGACGCGGGAGGCCGGGAGGAGGGGCTGCGCATCGTCCTGGAGTGCATCCCCCTGCCAGGGACGATGGAGCGCATCCAGGCGGGCCTGGCGGAGATCGTCCGGCCCATACCAGCCCGGCCCACGGCCACCCGGGTGGAGGTCGAGCCCCCGGCGCGCCGCCGGGCTGAGCAGGCGTCGGGCGTGCGGCGCGCCACAGAGGGGACTTCGGGCCGGGAGAAGGGCCGATGAAAGGGTTCGGCGCAACGCTCTTGTGTGTGCTCGCTGTCTGGTGGCTGGCCGGCGCTCCCGCCAGCGCTGGGGAGGAACTCGTGCACCGATGGTTGTTCGTCATGCGGACCCTGAACGATGATGAGATTCTGCAGGACACGCTCGCGCTGCTCCCGCGCGCCTCGGCCGCCGGGTACACAGCCGTCGTGCTGTCGGACTGGAACCTGTATCGTCTGGACCGCGCCGGGCCGGACCACGCGGCGAGGGTCCGCCGGCTCCAGCACGAGGCAAGGGCGCACGGCCTGGAGCTGATCCCCTGCGTCATGCCCATCGGCTACTCCGCGGCGATCCTGGGATATGACCCGAACCTGGCCGAGGGGCTGCCTGTGAAGGAGGCGCTGTTCATCGCCGCGGACGGGCTGGCGCGGCTGTCTCCGGACCCGCCGGTCTCGCTGCCGGGGGGCGGCTTCGAGCGGGCGGAGGGCCACCGCTTCGAGGGCTGGAACTGGCAGGACAATCCGGCGGAGAGCACCTTCCTGGACCGTCAGGTGAGCCGCGGCGGCCAGGCGTCCGCGCGCATGGACCGCATAGGGGAGACGAGCCCGGTGCATGGGCTCTGCCGGATCGTGCGCACAGTGAGACTGCACCCCCACCGACAGTATCGCCTCAGCGCGTGGCTGAAGACCGAGGACTTCGAGCGACCGGACAGCGTGAGAATGCAGGTGCTGGCGGGGACGGAGGGAGAGCGGCCGCTGTCGTTCCGCTCCCTCGAGGTGGAGCCGACCCAGGACTGGCGGCAGTATCACGTGGTCTTCAACAGCCTGGAATCTGAGCAGGCGCGTGTCTACATCGGCGCCTGGGGCGGCAAGGGCGGCCGGCTGTGGTGGGACGATGTGGCAGGACAACTACGACCACATGGAGACCTGGGCCGAGCAGGCCTGGGGTCGCCAGGGCCGGTGGCAACCGCGCGCCCGGGGCCGCATCGGGCCTGACCCCACCTCCGAGGGAGAGCACGGCACATGAGCGATGACCAGAGACTGCCGCCGGGCCAGCGCGCGGTGCCGGAGCTGCCGGTGCTGCACGTGGGGCCGACGCCGGCCTTCGACCCGGAGGCCTGGGAGCTGCGGGTGGAGGGCGAGGTGGCGCGCCCCCTGCGGCTCAGCTACGCCGAGGTGCGCGCGCTGCCGATGGTGATCGCCGTCTCCGACTTCCACTGTGTGGAGGGCTGGAGCCGGCTCGACTGCGCCTGGGAGGGGGTGCGGGTCTCGGAGGTGGTGGAGCTCGCCTCGCCGACGCCGGAGGCGCGGTACGTGACCGTGGGGTGCGAGGGCGAGTACACGACCAGCCTGCCCCTGGAGGAGCTGCTCGAGCCCGATGTGCTGCTCGCTTGGGGCCTGGATGGGGAGCCGCTGGCCCCCGAGCACGGGTTTCCGCTGCGGCTGGTGGTGCCGCAGCGGTACGCGTACAAGAGCGCGAAGTGGGTCCGCTGGCTGCGCCTGACCAGAGAGCAAGAGCTTGGCTACTGGGAGGCGCGCGGCTACCACACCCGCGCCGACCCCTGGCGGGAGGAGCGCCGCCAGTAGTGCCTGCCCCTCGCCTCTGATCCTCCGCCGACGCGCCCAGGCTCGGCCGGTCTTCCCCGCGCGCTGGCGGGACCATCCGGTCGCGCTGTCGGCCCACCCCTGCGTCATGCGGCATCTCACGCCGCGGAAGCGCCTGTGGAATAACCGGTGGGCAGTTCGCAGGAGCGCGCGAGCCCGAGTGCGGGGGGGGCCGGTTTTCGCGCGGACGCCACGCCCGGATGGGTCTGTTGGAGATCGTCCGCCGCGACGAGAGCGTTGCCATCTGGCGCGAGTACCGCAGGACGCGGGACGTCGGGCTGCGCAACGGTCTGGTGCTGCGGCACATGGGCCTGGTTCATCACCTCGCGGCCCGGTACGCGCCGCTGGCCGGCGATGCCTCGGACGACCTGGTGCAGGAGGGGTGCCTGGGCCTGATCCGAGCCGTCGAGCGCTTCCGCCCCGAGGACGGCGTCCAGTTCTCGACCTACGCCTACCCGGTCATCTCTGGCTACATCAAGAACTACCTTCGCCGTCGCAGGCGGCTCGCGGGGCGGGGGCGGGCGCCGCGCCTGGACGCTGAGGCGGAGATGGACTCCAGCGAGCCCGGGGGCGAGGAGCTCGTCGAGCCGGCGCGCATGGAGGACATAGCGGGGGGGCACCCGGAGCATCTGGCCGACCGGGTGGTCGAGCGTCTGGTAACCGGCGATATCCTGAGCCGGATCCCGAGGCTGGAGCGGACCATCATCAGCCAGCTGTTCTACGATGATCTGACCCAGCGGGAGATCGCCCGGCGCGTCGCCCGCAGCGCCAGCCGCGTGTCGCGCATCATCCGGCGGGCGCTCGAGCGGCTGCGGCTGCTGCTCCTCGATGTCGAGAGGGAGGAGGGGCTGCTGCTGGGCGAGTCGCGCCTGGTCCTCCCGCGCGACGCCCTGGTGGACCTGGAGACCGGCCTCTTCAGCAGGGCCCACCTGCACCGTTCTCTGCGCAAGGAGATCCGGCGCGCCAATCAGCTCGGCGCGCCCCTCACGCTGGCCCTCTTTCACGTCAACGGCGTGGACGCCGCCTCCGGCCCAGGGGCGGCCGCGGCGCTCGCCAAGGCCGCTCGGCGCATCTACCGGGAGCTCCGCGTCCTCGATCACGTCTTCCGGGCGGGGCCGGGCGAGTTGGCGGTGATCTTCAGCCTGCCCGCTGCCGCCGCCGCCCGCGTGTGCGGCCGCCTGGGCCCGGGCCTGCGCTGCGGACTCGCAACCTACCCGGCCGACGGCGGCTCTGCGGCCGACCTCCTCGCGGAGGCGCGAGGGCACCTGGACGCCTCCTGAGCTGTACCGGCGCCCGCTGCCTGGTGCTGCCCCCGGAATCGAGGCCGCGCCAGACGCGACTGCTCCCCTGGCTTGACACCGGCCATGCTCGCCCCTAGAATGGCTCGACGCGGCGCCCGAGGCTGGCCCATGGTCTACGGCCTCATCTCTGACGTACACGGCAACCTGGAGGCCCTGCACAGCGTGCTCGCGGCCCTACCGCGGGTGGAGCGCCTGCTCTGCCTGGGGGATATCGTGGGCTACGGGCCCAACCCCGGGGAATGCCTGGACGCACTCCGAGACCGGCCCAACTTCACCTGTGTGGCGGGCAACCACGATCTGGCGGCGGCGGGCCGCTATGACCTGGACTGGTTCAACCCTGCCGCGCGGGCCGCCATTTTATGGACCCAGGAGGCGCTGTCGGCCGACCAGCGATCCTATCTCGCCTCCCTGCCGATGACCGCCCAGGCGAGCGGCGCGCTGCTGGTGCACGGTTCGCTGCCGGAGCCCATGGAGTACATCACCGGCTGCCGCGAGGCGCGCCGCTGCTTCGAGGCGACGGATGCGGCCCTCTGCCTGGTGGGCCACACGCACGTCGCCGAGCACTACCGGCTGCGGCCGGGGACGCGCTTCTGCGAGCGGCTGTCGCTGTGGTCGGGCGGGCTCATCTCTCTCAAAGAGGGGCTACGGCAGATCGTCAATGTTGGCGCGGTGGGGCAGCCCCGGGATGGGAATCCGCAGGCGAGCTTCGGAGTCTGGGACACGGAGGCGGGGGTGATCGAGGTGCGCCGCGTCGCCTACGACGTGGAGGCCGTGCAGGCGAAGATGCGGCAGGCCGGCCTTCCCCGAGCGCTCGCCGAACGGCTCGCCTGGGGACGCTAGGGCCCCAAGGCCCGCAGCAGGTAGTAGGCGACGGGCCCGCCCAGCAGCAGGCTGTCGAAGCGATCCAGCACCCCGCCGTGTCCCGGCAACAGCCGACCCGAGTCCTTTGCCCCGGCCCACCGCTTGAGCTTGGACTCCGACAGGTCGCCCGCCAGGCCGGCAACGGCCACCGCGCCCCCGAGCAGCGCGCCCACCCACAGACGCAGCCCGAGGAGTCGCCCAACCGCGAGGCCCACCACCACCGCGGCCACCAGCCCGCCCACGACGCCCTCGATCGTCTTGCCTGGGCTGACCGCGGGCCAGAGCCTGCGCCGGCCCCATGCGTGACCGACTCCGTAGGCCCCGGTGTCGGCGGCCCAGCAGGTCGCCAGCGAGAGAAACAGCCAGCAGGCGCCGGCGGGGAGGACGGCGCCACCGATCCGCAGAACCGCCTCCGGTCCTCCCAGCCCACGGAGCAGCACCAGGTAGGACAGCAGGGAGGGCACGAGCAGCGCTCCCGCCCCCGCGACTCCAGCGCCGACGTGCTGGCGCCTCGCCGCCCGCAGCCCGGCCGCCAGCGCCACCGCCAGACCAGTGCCGGCCGCCGCGCCGGCCTCCGCGAGCCGCGGGTCTCCCACCGCGCTCTGGGCGAGGGGAAGGCCGGCCGCGAGCAGGTGGCCGAGGGCGGCGAGGGCGGGGTGCGGGGT
>CAYLPT010000099.1:0-6409 GCA_964385645.1 uncultured bacterium | reverse complement strand
GCCTTGGGGTGCGGGGGGCGGGGGCGAGTTCGCTGGCGAGACGCTGCTTGAGGACGTCGGGGGCGAGGTTGCTGTAGAGCTTGCCGTCCACGGCCAGGGAGATGGCGCCGGTCTCCTCGGAGACGACCAGCACCAGGGCGTCGGTGGTCTCGCTGAGGCCGAGGGCGGCGCGGTGGCGGGTGCCGAGCAGGCCGCGGACATCGCGGCGCTCGCTGAGGGGGAGCAGACAGCCGGCGGCGACGACGCGGTCGGCCCGGATGACGGCGGCGAGGTCGTGGAGGGGGGTGCCGGGGTGGAAGAGGGTGCGGAGGAGGTCGGCGGAGACGAGGGCGTCGGTGCGGCGCCCGGTCTGGATGACGTCGTTGAGGCCGACGTCGCGCTCGATGACGATGAGGGCGCCGGTGCGCTCGTGGGAGAGCTGGCGGCAGCAGTAGACGAGCTCATCCACCAGCCGGGAGATCTGTTCTCGGCGCATGGAGCTGAGGCCGGCCCCCAGGAAGTGGCCGCGCCCGATCTGCTCGAGGGCGAGTCGGAGCTCGGGCTGGAAGAGGATGATGAGGGCGATGACGCCGGGCAGGAGGGCCTGCTTGAGCATCCAGTTGAAGGTGGACAGCCCGAGCAGGCCGGTGAAGGCGATCAGCGCGCCCAGCACGAGCAGGCCCTTGAGGAGCTGGACGGAGCGGGTGCCGCGCAGGAGCCGCAGCACGTAGTAGATGGCGACGGTGACGAGGGCGATGTCCACCACGGCGCGCAGCCCGAAGCTCTCCTGCAGCGCCTCCCAGACCATCCTGAGTTCGGCCATCATCGGCGGCTCCGGTGCCCTCAGTCCTGGGGGTCGGGGCGGCCCCGCTGGGTGAGGGCTTCCTTGAGGCGGCGGTAGGTGTCGGCGAGGGCCTCGGGCACGACGCGGGTGTTGGCGGTGACGGCCATGAAGTTGGTGTCGCCGCCCCAGCGGGGCACGACGTGGACGTGGAGGTGCTGGGCGTAGCCGGCGCCGGCGACCTCGCCGATGTTCATGCCGATGTTGAAGCCCTCGGGGTGGAAGGCGATGGCGAGCGACTCGAGCGCGACGCGGATGCCGTAGAGCAGTTCGCTGGACTCCTGGGGGGTCATGGCGAGGGGGTCGCCGGTGTGGCGGTAGGGCGCGACCATGAGGTGGCCGGTGTTGTAGGGGAAGGTGTTGAGCATGATGAAGATCAGGTCGCCCCGGTAGAGGATCTGGTTGGCGTCGTCGTCACCGGCCGCTGGCTTGTCGCAGAAGATGCAGCCGCGGGGGTGCTCGACGGCGACGTAGCCCATGCGCCAGGGCGCCCACAGGTGGTCCACCGCGCTCCTCCTGAGCGTGCGCTAAGCTGATGATAGCGCGCGGGCGCGGGGGAGTCAAACCCGCGGCCGGCGCGAGTTGGCTCAGCGGCGCGCGAGGGATACCGCGCGCCCCGTGGCGGCGGAGCGGTACACCGCGTCAAGCATCTCCATGACCACGGCGGCCTGGGAGCCGGGGGAGAGGGGCTCTTCGCCGCGGCGGATGCAGGAGGCGAAGTGCTCGATCTCGGCCGCGTAGGCGTCCCGGGGGGCAAGCTGGGGTCGGGCGTCCACCTTGACCTTGCCCTCCGTCTCGTAGATGACAAGGTCGGGCATGAGCTGGGCGCCCCCCTTGGTGCCAAGGATGCGCAGCCAGTAGAGGTCGGCGGTGTGAGCGGCCCAGGTGATGTCGAAGCTGAGGGCGCGCCCGTCGGCGAAGCGGATGAGGCCGGCGGCGAGGTCCTCCACGCTGAAGCCGCGGGGGTTGTAGTTCATGCCCCAGTCTCCCATGCCCTGGCCCCGGGAGCCCAGGCGGTCGGCGGTGACGCCGAAGGCGGCGGTGGGCTGGGGCCGGCCCATGAGCCACCAGAGCACGTCTATTGCGTGGACGCCGAGATCTATGAGAGGGCCGCCGCCGGACTGGCGCTTGTCCTGGAACCAGCCGCGGGGGATGCCGCTGCGGCGCAGCCACATGGCCTTGCCGAAGTAGATGTCGCCGAAGCGGCCCTCCTCAGCGAGGCGCTTGAGGAACTGGGACTCGGCGCCGTAGCGCATGGACTGCGCGCACATGAGGAGGCGGCCCGCCTGCTCCGCGGCCGCCACCATGCGCCTGGCCTGCCGGGCGTTCATGGCGAGGGGCTTCTCGCACAGGACGTGCTTGCCGGCCTTGAGAGCGGCGATGGTGATGCGCATGTGGGTGTTGTTGGGGGTGCACACCAGCACCCCATCCACGTCCTCCTGCCGGAGCAGGGCGCGGTAGTCGGTGGAGACGTAGGCGCCGCCGGCCTCCTCGCCGGCGGCGCGGGCGCGCCCGGCGTGTACGTCGCACACCGCGGCGACGGCCACCGACGGCACCTGGCGGCAGGCGCGCAGATGCGCGGCGCCGATGCTGCCGGCGCCGATGATGCCCAGCCGGACTTGCTTGCTCATGGCGTCCTCCCTGTGGTCAGCCGTGGATTCCCCGCCGGGCCGGGTCGGTCCTCTCGGGGGGCGGTCGTCGGCGCATGGCGGCCGTGGTCTCCCGGGCGTTGTGGGGCAGGCGCTGGAGGTGGATGTCCTGGTACTGGCGGGACAGGATGGCGCGCGCCTCGCGCTCGTGCCGGCGCCGGTCGGGGGTCATGTACTTGATGGTCATGATGGCCGGGGCGCCGGGCTTGAGGAGCGGGGCGAGGAGGGCGAGGGCCTGCGCGGCCTCGGCCGGGTCCACGTTCATGTCACAGGCGAGCAGGTCGTAGGCCTCGTGCAGGTCGGCGCGGCCGGCGAGGTCCTCGGCCCGGCAGCGGAGGTGCTCGAGCCTGGGGTGCGCGGCGGCCTCGGGGGCGAGGTCGGCGGGGTCAACGGCGGTGACGGCTGCGCCGAGCTCCGCCAGCACGAGGGCCCAGCCGCCGGGCGCGGAGCCCAGGTCCAGGGCGCGGGCGCAGGCGGGGAGGGTGATGCCGAAGGCCGAGAGGGCCTCCCGGAGCTTCCACTGCGCGCGGTTGAGGGGGCGCTCGCCGGGCCGGTACTTGCGTTGTCTCTGGAGCGGTTTGTGGACAAGGTGGGAGGGATGGTTGATCCCCAGGTAAGCGATCTCCTGGTACACCTGGATGGTGACGTGCCAGTCCACCTCGGCCTCGTAGTCGCCGACGGCGCTGGTGGCCGCCTCGAGGCGGAGGGCGACGGCGCGCTCCAGTTCCCGGCTGCGCCATTCGTGGCGGCCGCGGCGCTCACAGCGCACGATGAAGGTGTCGCCGGGCCGGAGCCGGCCCAGCTCGGCCGCGGCCGCCGCCACGGCGGCGAAGCAGGCGGCGCTGGGGCCGACGCGGGCGCGGGCTTGCACCGGGATGGCGCGCGCCACGCAGGTGGTGGGGCCGGCGGCGATGGCGCCGGCGGCCTCGGCCTCCGGGAGGCTCGTGAGGGCGAGAAGGTTGCCCTTCAGGGGGAGGGAGTGGAAGGCGGCGTCGGGCAGGAGGCGGCGCAGCTCGCGGCGGGCGTCGGCCTCGAGGCCGGCGGCGGTGGTGACGATGAGCGCGCTGGCGTGGCCCTGGCGCCAGTCGAGGGGCTCGCTCACCCTCGTGCCTCGACGAGGACGATGGCGCCCCTTCCGAGCCCGAGGCACTGGGCGGCATTGCCCATGTTGAGGGCGATCTCGAGCCGGCCTGTGCTGCCGAAGAGGGCGAGGAGCTCACCGGGCTGCGCGCCGGCATAGGTGAGCCGGATCTCCTCGATGGCGCCGTCGCCGGCGCGGATGACGACGTGGGGGGAGCGCTGCTCCCGCTGCCAGGTGATGAAGTCGGCCTCGGTGAGATCGGTGATGAGGTTGCCGAAGCGGTCCACGTGGATGACGTGGGCCTCGAGGCCGGCGGCGGTGGCGAGGGGCCGGGAGATGGGGAAACAGACGGGCATCTCCTCCCGGAGAGGGCCGAGGCGCTCCGGCGGCAGGCCGGCGGCGAGGCGGGCGGCGACGGGGGCCATGATGTCGCGGCCGTGGAAGGTCTGGCTGACCTCAGGTAGGAAGAGGTCGCGTCGCTCGACGGAGAAGAGCCGCGGGCTCCGGGCGCTCTGGAGAGCGTAGGTCAGCACGCCGTTGTCGGGCGCGATGAAGAGCTGGCGGTGGGCCTCCAGGCAGATGATGGCGCGCTCGCTGCCCACGCCGGGGTCCACCACCACGATGTGCACGGTGTCCTCGGGGCAGTAACGCCAGGCGGTGTCGAGCAGGAAGGCGGCTTGCTGGATGTCCTGGGCGGCGATGTCGTGGCAGAGGTCCACGATGCGGGCCTGGGGACAGTAGCTGAGGATCACCGCCTTCATGACGCCGACGTAGGTGTCGGCCGTTCCCAGGTCGGTCAGGAGGGTGATGAGAGGAAGGCGCCGCGCATCGTCCACCGCCGTGCTCCCCGCCAGGGTGTGGCGAAGGGGGTTCGCCGGGGGCGGAGGAGTTCCTGTGCCCTTTTGAGCGCACGCGAGCGTTCCACTTGTCAGGCGATCTTGACAAGGCGACCGTGGGCGACCTTGATTATCCCAGACTCAGGAGGTATATTGTCCCGCGGATAAGGGTCAAGATCCCGAAGGTCCGAAACGGAGGTGACGAGCATGTCGAGCCTGATGCGTTGGGAGCCGTTCCGTGGGTTGATGAGGATGCAGTCGGATCTGGACAGGGTGTTTGAGGAGTTCTTCGGGAGGCCCACCCTGCGCACCTGGGAGGAAGGGGTCCGGATGCCAGCGGTGGACATCTCGGAGACCGACGAGGAGGTAGTGGTCAAGGCTGAGCTGCCCGGGGTTGAGCGGGACGACATTCAGGTGGAGGTGATGCCGGAGTCCCTGAGCCTACGGGCGGAGATGTCGAAGGAAAGCGAGCAGAAGGGCGAGACCTTCCACCGGCGGGAGCGGGTGTGGGGTCGCTTTGAGCGGACGCTGCCCCTGCCGGCGGAGGTGGTGACGGACAAGACGAAGGCGACGTTCAAGGACGGGCTGCTGGAGGTGCGCCTGAGCAAGAGCGAGCGCGCGAAGGCGGCCGCGCCCAAGCAGGTGAAGATCGAGTAAGCCCTCGGCGGGCGGGGCCGAAGGGCCTCGCTCGTGGGCTGGGCCGATGTCCCCAGGCCCGCCGGCGGCGGGCCTGGGGACTCTGCGTTCTCAGGTGCTGCGCTCGCCGAGCTGCTGGACGTGCTGGTGGTACTGCTGGGCGTTCATGAGGGAGCGGGCCTCGGGCGGGTCGGAGAGCTCTATCTTGGCGATCCAGCCGGCGCCGTAGCAGTCCTGGTTGATCTGCTCAGGGGCGTCGTCGAGGCTGGTGTTGACGTCTATGACGCGGCCGCTCAAGGGGGAGTTGACGTCGGCCACGGCTTTGACGGACTCGACGCTGCCGAGGGGTTCGCCGCGGTGGGCCTCGTCGTCAACACGGGGTAGCTCGACGTAGACGATGTCGCCTAGCTGCTCTTGGGCATAGTGGGTTATGCCGATGGTGGCGACGCCGTCCTCGATGCGCGCCCATTGGTGGGTCTCGCTGTAGAGCAGGTCTCCAGGGTACACCTCACCCTCCTTAGGTATCTCGATCCCTTAGCCGTGGGGCCGGCGCCCGAGGGGACGGCCCGACAGGTCCCTCTTACCCCACCGGGGCCGGCGGCACCTTCCGCCGCGGTGGCGGCGCTGCTATCGCCCGGCGCGGGCGCGCAGGTGCGCGAGAAGGGCGGCCATGGCGGCCGGGGGGCCTACGGATAGGCTCACCTCCTGCCCGCTGGCCGGGTGGCGGAAACGCAGCCCTCGGGCGTGTAGCGCCTGGCCGGGGAGCGCGGCGATCAGACGGAGGGTTTCGTCGTCGAGCAGGGCTTCCTCCTGCCGGGCGCGCCGGCGGCCGTAGCGGGGATCACCAACGATGGGGTGGCCCAGGTGGGCCAGGTGGACTCGGATCTGGTGGGTGCGGCCGGTGTGGGGGATGGCCTCGACGAGGGCGATGGGGCCGAGGCGCTCGCGGACGCGCAGGTCCGTGCGGGCCGGCCGGACCCGGCGCTCGGGCCGGAGCTCGGTGGCGGCGGCGATGCGGGTGGGGTCGCGCCGGTGTCGGCCGAGGGGAACGTCCACGATGACGCGATCCTCCCGCGGCGCGCCCCACGCCAGAGCGAGGTAGGAGCGGTGGATCTCCCGGCGGCGGAGCTGGCGGGAGAGCTCGGCATATGCTCGCTCCGTCCTGGCCACCAGCAGCAGCCCGGAGGTGTCCCGGTCCAGGCGGTGGACCAGCCCGGGCCGGTGGGCCCCCGCGCCCTCGGGCAGCGGGCCGAGGCGGGCGATGAGCGTGTCGGCCAGGGTGGGAGCTGGGCCCGGCGCCCCCGGGGCGGCGTGGGCCAGCAGGCCGGGGGGCTTGTTGACGACGGCCACCTCATCGTCGGCGAACAGGATGTCCAGAGGGGGAGGG
>CAYLPT010000098.1:0-15167 GCA_964385645.1 uncultured bacterium | reverse complement strand
GAGCTGCCCCCCCATCGCGCGCCCCGGAAAGGTCGGCGCCGCAGGGCAGCGAATCTCAACCTCCGGGTGTTGCTCTGGGAAGTCTCGCCTGGCGAAGGGGGGGCTCGCAGCGGGCTCACAGACAGCGGATGAGAAGGATCTGGGCGAACAGATCGGCGATTGCGGTGGGCGCGGGCATCGGCCTGATGCTGGCGCTCGTTACGCTTGTCACCTACCTCGATGGGGGCACCAGCGGCAGCCTGATCCACTTCTACTACATCCCCATCGTCATCGCCAGCTACTTCCTGGGCGACCTCGGCGGCATCGTCGCCTCCTTCGCCGCCGGGCTGCTCGCGGCCGTCCTGCCCCGCGACGTCATGATGGGCACCCCCCAGCCGCTTCAGGACATCCTCATCCGCCTCGCGCTCTTCTACTTCATCGGGCTCATCACCGCGCGCCTTTTCGCCAAGCTCGAGGAGCGCCGCGCCGACGCCACCAGCCTGCTCGACATCTCCCGCTCGGTCAACGCCTCCCTGCGCCTCAGCGACGTGCTCCGCACCATCGCTGAGACCGCCGTCCGCATCACCTCCGCCAAGGCCTGCTCCATCCGCCTGCTCAACCGCGAGCGCGACGAGCTCACCCCGGCCGCCTCCTACGGGCTCAGCCTCGACTACCTCGCCAAGGGCCCCCTGCGGCTCTCGGACAGCCCCCTCGACCGCGAGGTGCTGGCCGGGCGCACGGTCACGATCGCCGACGCGCGCACCGATCCCCGTTTCCGCTACCGGGAGGAGGCCTCCGAGGAGGGCATAGTCTCGGTGCTGTGCCTCCCCCTGCGGCGCGCCAACGAGGCCTTCGGCGTCCTGCGCGTCTACTCGCAGGCCCCCCACCAGTGGTCCCACCGCGAGCGCCGGCTGCTCCAGGCCTTCGCCGACCACGCCGCGGTCTCCATCCACAACGCCCGCCTTCACGAGAGCCTGCGCAGGAGCTACTGGGAGACCGTCAACGCACTCGCCCGCGCCATCGAGGCCAAGGACCCCTACACCCTCGGGCACTCCGAGCGCGTCACCGACTACGCGCTGCAGCTCGGCCGCGCCCTCGAGCTGGACTCAGAGGCCCTCGAGGTGCTCCGGTTCGCGGCCACCCTTCACGACATCGGTAAGATCGGCCTCACCGATGAGTCGCTCGCCCGCGGCGGGCATCTGGACATGACCGACGAGATTGGGCTCCGCATGCACCCCCTCATCGGCATCTCCATCCTCCAGCCCGTGGAGTTCCTGGCCCCGGCCATCCCCGCCGTCCGCTACCACCACGAGCGCTGGGACGGCAAGGGCCACCCGGAGGGCCTGGCCGGCGATGCCATCCCGCTTTTCGCCCGCATCCTCGCCGTCGCCAACGCCTGGGATCGCCTGCTCACCGGCGCCCCCGGCCGAGAGGGCCTGCCCGAGGCCCAGGCCGTGCGCGAGCTGCGCCGGCTCGCCGGCACGGAGCTCGACCCGGCGCTCACGGAGGCCTTCATCCGCGCCCTGGGCCACGGCCCCCGGCCCCCCCGCCAGGAGGCGCGCCCGCCGGAGACAGGCGCCGAGTCGCCCGCCTAGCCCGCCCCTGGCGGCCTATCGCGCGCCTGCCTCGATGCCCTCCACGACCGCCGCCAGGAAGCGGTGGTGGTACTTCTCGAAGTTCCGGCCCGCGCTGTTGCGCGCCATCACGACCACCAGCTCGTGCGCGGGGTCAATGCGCAGGGTCGTCGCGGAGGCCGCGCCATGGCCGAAGGCCGCCTCACCAAGCGGCTCGCCCTCGAATCGGTGCAGCCCGATTCCCCGCTCCACGGTCGTGTCTGGGCCCAGCCTCTGGGTGAGCCGCCGGGGCAGCATCTGCTCGAAGGTCTCCTCGTCGAAGAAGCGCATCTCGCCGTAGGCGCCGCGATTCAGCAGCATCTGCCCGATCCGGGCCAGGTCCATCGCGGTGGTGCGGGCATCCCAGCTTGTGCCGAATACGTCTGTGCTCTCACAGCCGAGCGGGTCAAGGAGATGGCGCTTGAAGAACAACGGCACGGCCTCGCCGCTCACGATCTCAATGACCTTGCCGCCGAGCGTGTAGCCCGCCCCGTTGTAGTCGAAGCGCTTGCCCACCTCCAGGTATGGGTAGTAGCTGGCGATGAGCTGGTCGAAGTCATGGAGCTCGTCCCCCCAGTGCCCCCAGAGGCCGTTGGTGTGCACATACAGGTCGCGGATGGTGAGGGGCGTCTCCACCTCCACGCCGCGGAAGGCCGGCAGGAACTCCGCCACCGGGTCGTCGAGGCCGACCAGGCCCTGGTCCACCAGCATCATCATCAGCGTGCCCGAGAGCAGCTTGGTGATGGAGGCCATCCAGCTCTTGTCCGTCACCGCCATCGGCCGGTGCTCGCGCTCGCCATAGGCCTGGTGCAGGAAGACGACGCCGCGGCGCGCCACGCACACCGCGAAGCCCTCGTCGCTGTCGGCCGCCCACTCCCGAAGCAGGGCGTCGAGCCGGGCTGGGGTGTCGGGCTCCATGCCTGCCTCCTCGGCCGTGCCCTCCCGCAGCTTGGGCGCGGGCGGCCCGACGATGGGCCGCGGGCACACAAACGGCGTCGGCCAGCGCTCCTCGGCCCCGTACAGCTTCCGCTTCAGCCCCACCCACCACTCACGGTCCCGTGCCAGGGCATCGTCGTTCACCCGCGCGGGCCGCCCGGTGGGCTCGGCCTCCGCGAGGCCGGCCATCAGCGCCGCGGTGGCCTGATCCCGCTCGAGGCCGGCGCTGAACTGCATCCACAGCACGTCGTTGATGACGCTTGCTTGCTCCTGCAGCACGCGCGGGTCGAACCCGAACAGCGGCGAGAGCTCCGCCCGCAGGGGCGCTGCCCGCGGGTGCCAGCCGGGGTTGGAAGCCTCCGGCGCGCGGAAGAGTGTGCGGAACAGCGCCAGCGGACGGCCCGCCTCGGGGATCACCTCCACCACCGCGCCGTAGCGCCCGACCTCGTCGGCCGTGCGCACCTGCTCGTAGTCGGCGTTGTAGAAGGTCCTCCTGAGCTCGTAGCGGCCCAGGAGGTCCTCGGCCAGGCTCGAGTCCACGAAGTCGCACTCGGGGAACGTCGCTGAGCTGAACACGTAGGGCCGGAAGCGAAAAGGCAGGTCAACCACCGCCCGCGCCCGGGCCTGCGCGAGGTCGGGCAGCTCCAACACGCCGAGCGCCTCTTCACCGACGAACACGCGCAGCGAAGGCAGCGCGGCCCCCGGCGGGATTGGCATCCGCAGCTCCGCGCCGGCGCGCCCAGCCGCCTCCATCAGCCGCCCCGAGGCGACTACGCCACCGGGGTCGTGCACCTCGACGAGCTGCCCGAGCAGCTCCGGGGCGGCGGCGATCCCGACGCGCACCCGCCGCATCCGCTCGAGGGAGCCCACGGCGCTCGCCCGCACCGGCGGCGATGCGGCGTCTGAGAGCCGCAGCAGGTGCACGGCCCGACAGCCCGCGCCGGCGCGCTCGCGCGGCGCCCAGATGGCCTGGAACCAGTCGCTGGCCCCGTCGGCGTCGTTGACGAAGACCTGGAAGCCCACGACCCGGCCCGGCTCGGGGGCGATGCCCAGGCTGTGCCAGTGAAGGCAGGCCTCGAGCACGTAGCCGTCCGCCGTCTCCCGCAGCGCGATGTCAGCGCTCATCGGCTGGCTGCGGTCATCGCGGTAGTCGAATGGCTGAGTGCGCGGCTCGAGGAAGTCAGGATCGCGGCCGGGGCTGACGATGTACTGAACGTGCTCGGAGGCGGTCGCACTCGGGGCCAGGAAGAGCTCCACAGAGTCGGCGCTCCAGAGCTGGTCGCCGCGGCGGCTCTCGAAGGCCCTCTGGTCGCGAACGGTCACGAGCACCAGCAGGCCGGACTCGTCCCATCCCAGCCTGACCCGGGCGTCGAGGTCATCCGGCGGGCGGAACGCGCCCTGGTCGTTGGGCAGGACCTCCACCCTGAAGCCCCGCTCGCCCCAGTCGGCGGGATCGCCGTCCACGGTGATGCCGGCGAGGCGGGGGATGTCGTGTGCAGGCGGCTCGCCCGCAGCGGCGACACAGCAGGCGAGGGTGAGGCAGAGGCCGAGGGCCAGCGGACCTCTCGGCAGCCAGCGGCGTGTGCGACCGAGCATGGCTCTGTCCTCTGAGTCGCAATTGCCCAGTGGGCCGCGTGGGCTTCTGCACCGGCGCGACATTCGCCTTCCTGGGAGGCCGTCTGCCCTGGGGCGCAGAACCACAGGCCAAGCTCGGCGCCTCGCCGGCGGCCCGGCCTCGGGGGCGTCGGCCGCGGGAGCGCCGGCGAGATCGCGAAGGGAGACCCTGGCCTGATGGAGCCCACGGCCGGCCCGACTGATCACCGGCCCGGGGACGGCGAGCGCCCCCCGGTGCACGGCGTATCGCTCCGGGCGGTGGTCATCGGCGCGGTGGTGATCGCCGCCCTAGCCGTCGTCAACCCCTACCTTCAGTTCCTGCTCGCCAGCTGGTGGATCGTGGGCACGGGCTCACTGCTCGGCGGGCCGGTCCTGGTGCTCTTCCTGCTCGTGGCGGCAAATGGCGCGCTGGTGCGTCTGTGGCCCGCCCGTGCGCTCACAAGGGTCGAGCTGCTTGTCATCTACGGCATGGGGATCGTTTCCCTCGGCTTCCTGGGCCACGGCGGCCTGCCGTTCCTAGCCTCCCTCATCACCTACCCCTTCTACATGGCGACCCCGGAGAACGAGTGGGCCCACCTGATCTGCCCGTACGTGCCGCTGTGGCTCCGGCCCAGCGATCTCGGCATCGCAGTCTGGTTCTGGGAGGGGATCCCTCAGGGCGTGGGCTTCCCGTGGCGCCAGTGGCTTTCACCCATGGTCTGGTGGTCGCTGTTCACGGCCGCCCTGTTCTGCGCGGTCTACTGCCTGGGCGCCTTCTTCGGCAGGGACTGGGTCGAGCGCCAGCGGCTCACCTTCCCCCTGGTCGAGGTTCCTTTGTCCCTCACTGGCGAGTCACCCAGGCCCACTCTCCGGAGCAGCCTCCTGTCCAACCGCGTCTTCTGGATCGGCTTCGCGGTGCCCGCAGTCGTCTCGCTGGCCCAGTGGCTCCACCGCTTCTTCCCGAATCTGCCGGCCCTGGAGCTCTACAGGATACACATCGGCAGGGGCCTGATCGGCATGGGGCTCCCCTGGCGCGTCCTGAGCGAGACCCACTTCAGCATGCTCTGGGACGTCTTCGGCGTGATGTGCCTCATCCCCAGCGAGGTTTCCCTCAGCATCTGGCTGTTCTACCTCCTCCACAAGCTCCAGCTCCTGGGCTGGGCCGCCTTCGGCGTCGCCGAGGGCGCTCGCCACGGCTTCCTCCACCCACCTACTTTCATCGGCTTTCAGGAGGCCGGCGCCTTCCTCGCCCTCGCGGGCATCCTGCTATGGGAGTCGCGCAACTCCGTGCGCGCCGCCTTCCGCGCCCTGCTCGGCGGCCGCGAGCGCTGGGACGCTTACGAGCCCCTCCATGGTCGCTGGGCCGCCCTCGGCTTCCTTGGCGCCAATGCCTTCATGCTCTGGTTCGGCCTCCGGGCGGGCATGTCGTGGTGGTCGCTGCCGATGCTGCTGCTGCTCTTCTACGCCCTCTGCATCGGCGCCAGCCGCCTCGTCGCCGCGGGCGGCGTGATGTTCGTCGGCTGGGGCGTCGCGCCTCGACAGGTGATCGTCCGCCTCCTGGGCGCGCGCCACCTCGACCCCTCCTCCCTGGTCATGTACGCCTACCTGACCGGTATCTACATGAACGACCCCTACAACCTCGCCATGCCCCAGATGATGAACAGCATGAAGCTCCTGCGCACCGGCCGCATCCGCGGCCGCGGCTTCAGCGTCGCAGCCCTCGTCGCCGTGGTGGTCATGCTCGCCGTCGGCGTGCCCGCCATGTTCATTATGATCCACCACCACGGGGCCACCAAGCTCGGCGACTGGCCCTTCAGCATGTGGGGGCGCTGGGTCTTCGGCGAGGTGGACGCCACGCTCCGCATCCCCGAGCCGGCCGACAACTGGATGCGGCTGGGGCTGGTGGCGGGGGCGGGGATCATGCTCGGGCTGTCGTGGCTACACCTCAACATGCTCTGGTGGCCTGTGAGCCCTGTGGGCTTCCTCATCGCCAGCAGTTGGGTCGCCAACAGCAACCTGTGGAGCTCTGCCCTCCTGGGCTGGATCGTGGTCACCTCCATCAAGCGCTATGGCGGCCTGCCGCTGTATCGCTCCCTCCGCCCCGCCTTCATCGGCCTCATCATCGGCAACTACCTCGCCTCCGGCCTCTTCGGGCTGCTCAACACCATCATCGACTATCGGCGGATGATGGGGTGAAGGAGCTGGCGCCGTGGGCGCCAGCGCGGGTGGAGGCAAGCAAGACCAGGAGAGCATGATGCGCCCCACGGGAGAGATCTTCGAGCTGGCCGTGTACAGCAGCGACGGCGCGCCCATGCCGGCGGCCAACCTGGCCGACGCCATGGCCCTCGACCTCCTCGATCAGATGCCCGCCTTCGCACACAAGCCGGAGGCCGCCACCGGCCGGGTGAGGCTCCCTGTGCCAGACGCCGCCTTCGCCGTGGCCCTGCCCATGGCGGTGGAGGGCTTCGGCCACGTCTGGATCTACGCGGACAACGAGGGCGCGGGCTACCAGCCCCAGGAGGCCGCCGGGCGCACGCTCGACTTCGTCCTGGAGGCCGCCGCCAGCCGGGCGGCCGCGGTGGCCGCCGCCGAGTCGCGCTTCGCCGCCATGGGAACCAAGCCCTCGTCACACTACCGGGAGCGCCTGGCCCGGGCCCAGAACCTGCTCGCCGACGCGCGGGCAAAGGGGGTGGGCACACCCGCGCGGGCGAAGCTGGCTACCGCCTCCCTGGCCGAGTCTCTGCACGCCGGCGAGATGCTCGTGGTCGAGCACGCCCGCTCCCGCATCGCGGGCTCGCCCAAGCGCACGGGGTTCCTCTTCGGCTGCAACGGCTTCCGCTACCCCGACCTCGGCGAGCCCTACGCGGAGCTCTTCAACGACCTGCTGAACTTCGCCACCCTACCCTTCTATCGCGCCCGAACCGAGCGCGAGGAGGGCCGGCGCGACTTCTCGCGGATCGAGAAGATCCTCGAATGGACGACCCGGGACGGGATCGAGGTCAAGGGGCACCCCCTCGTGTGGTTCCACCGCGCCGGCGTCCCCGAGTGGATGGCGGGGCTCAGCCGCGACCAGGTGGCGGCGACACACCGGGACTACATCCTCGACGCGGTGGGCCGGTTCCGCGATCGCGTTCGCATCTGGGACGTGATCAACGAGGCGCACGACTGGGCCAACGACTTCGGCTACACCCCTGAGCAGCTCATCGAGATGACCCGGCTCGCCGCCGACGTCACCCGGGAAGCCGACCCGGGGGCGACCAGGATCGTCAACTCCTGTTGCACCTGGTGCGAGTACGTCGCCCGCGGCCGCACCTACTCCGGCCCGCTCGGCCGCCCGGGCCGCACCGTCCTCCAGTATCTGCGCGACTGCCTCGCGGCGGGCGTGGACTTCGAGGTGGTTGGCGTGCAGATGTACTACCCGGCGCGGGACCTGTTCGAGATTGACCGCCAGCTCGACCGCTTCTGCGCGCTCGGCAAGCCGGTGCACATCACCGAGCTCGGGGTCAGCTCCTCCGTGGAACCGGTGGAGCATGACCCCGTCGTGGGCATCCACGTGGATCGCTTCTGGCACGCCCGACCCTGGAGCGAGGTCGAGCAGGCCGACTGGATCGAGACCTACTACACAATGTGCTACGCCAAGCCTGAGATCGAGGCCATCACCTGGTGGGACTTCTGCGACCCGGCGTTCATCCCCCACGGCGGCCTGGTGGATGAGAACCTGCGGCCGAAGGAGGGTTACCGGCGCCTGAAGCGGCTCATCGCCGGCTGGCGCTAGCCGCAGCTCACCCAGCGACCCCCGGCCTCCGCGCTCTCCTGTTGGGCCAACACGGTGCCTATGGTGGCCAGGTTCTCCCGGCCGCTCACCGTCGGCTCCGTGCCCTCCTCGAGCGCGGCCAGGAAGTCGCCCATCGAGCCCACGAACGACTCGAAGTACTCCACCTTCGGCACCGCCACCTCGACTGGCACCGCGAGCTGGCGGGACTCCAGCGCCAGCGGCCCCCAGAACTCGAAGGCCGCCGAGCCGGCGTCGCCATCCACGCGGCAGCGCACCCCGCCCAGCGTCGAGCGCAGCAGCTCGTGGTGGAGGATGTGGCCGGTCAGCCCGGGCCCGAAGTCGCACAGGGCGACGAGCAAGTTGTCGCTGGTGAAGCTCTGGCCCTGCATGCGCGCCGTCGCGGCCAGGGTGCGAACGGGATCGCGGCCGGTCCAGTAGCGGAGCAGGTCCACCAGGTGGGTGTTCCACTGGACGGTCAGGAAGTCGCCGCAGGTCGCGTAGAACGGGTGGCCGGCCAGCTCGACGTCCTGCCGCCCGATGATCTCGATGCCCGCGAAGAAGGGGGCGCCGATGAAGCCGCGGCGCACGATGTGGTGGACGAGGAAGTTGGCCGACATCCAGCGGTAGTTCTGGTGCACGGCCAGCCGGAGGCCGGCCCGCTCGGCGATCTCCACCATCTGGCGGGCCTCCTGGGCGTTTCCCGCCAGGGGCTTCTCGGTGATGAGGGGCTTGCCCGCCTCCGCGCAGGCCTGCACCACCTCCACCCGCAGGTCAGGGTGGGTGAGCAGGTCAACCACCTCGACCCGCTCGTCCGCGATCAGCTCTCGGTAGTCCGAGTAGACATTGGAGATGCCGAACTCGCGGGCCGCCTGCTGGGCTGCGGGGTCGGGATCGGCGGCGGCCGCGATGGTCCAGCCCGCGCGCCGGTAGGCCGGAGCGTGGGCGTTGCGCGCGATGCTGCCGAAGCCGATCAGGCCGATGCGCCAGTCCCCCCGCTTGGGCATGCGGCCCCGGGTGGGGAGGCCCAGCTCGGCCGGTGTCATCAGTTGTCGCTCGCTCATGGCGTCTCCTCAGTTAGGGGGGGCGCGGCCGCCGACCCGGCGGGGGCAGGAGACACGCTCCTGCCCTACGGGTGTCAACCGCGGCGAGGCGGGACCACCGGGCCGAGCAGGCGGCGGGAGAGGTGCTCGTGGTAGCCGTCGAGGTCGGTCCACTCGATGGCGACGTCGAGCTCGGGGCCCGCGGGGTCCTCGACCGTGTAGCCGTCGTCGGTGACGCGCAGGCGCATGCGCTCCATGCGCAGGAACTCCCGCGAATGGGCCAGGTGGACGGCCACCGTGTCGAACAGGGTGGTGCTCTCGGTGTCGGGCCGGCCGCGCGCCCAGTCCTCGGCCGCGGTGGCGCTCCAGATACGGTAGTTCTCGAGCAGCGCCTGCACCACCGGGTCATGGGAGTCGAGCAAGCGCGCGTAGTTCTCCCCCCGCAGGTGCACGAGCCCGCAGGTGTCGAGCGGCGTGATGGTGCGGCTCAGCCAGTCGGCGGCGAAGGTCGCCCGGCAAGCGGCGACCTCACCGCGGACATTCCACTCGGCATCCGGGGTGGAGCGGCCCCCGTAGCCCAGCCGCACGCTGCCATGCATGCCCACGAAGTGGGCCCGCCGGGCCGCCGCGGGGTCTCGCCTGAGCAGCTCCGCGATGTTCGGCAGCGGCCCGATGCAGATGAGGGTCACGGGCTCCGCGGCGGCGCCCAGCACCTCCAGCATGGCCTGAACGCCGTCGTCGAATACAGTGCCGGGGTAGTCGTCCAGCTCATAGCCCTCGACCCAGGGCCCCTGAGGCCCGCCGCCGGAGCCCGCGCGCACGCCGACGCCCACGGGCACGTCCGTGCGCCCGGCGACCTGGAGCATCTTCGCGATGATCCGCGCCCGGTAGACGGTGTCACCCATGCCGGAGGTGACGAGGCGAACGTCCAGCTCGGGCGACTTCAGCAGCATCGCCAGCGCCCAGGTGTCGTCAATGTCGGAGCCGATATCGGTGTCGAGTATCACCGGCGTAGGCTTCTCCCGCGTCTCCCCGGGGCCGAGGTCGCAGCCCCGCGGCCCGGCGGCCACCAGGAACGCGCCGCCGATCACCGCCTGGAGGAACTGGCGTCGGCTCTCGCAGTCGGCTCGTCTGCCCATCGGCCGTGCCTCCTTCCCACCTCGGTCAGGTGCTTCGGACCTTCAGGCCCGAGACACCCGTGTACGCCCCCACGCGCCGGGCGGCTCCGCGGCGTAGGTTAGCCGCCGATGGGGTGTGTGTCAACCGCGCGCCGGCAGAGGAGCGCGGGTGCGTCGCGCGGGAGGGAGTCCGGCAGGAGAGTGGCCGGGGTGCTTGGTAACTCCGGGGCGAGGAGGATGCCATGGCGAGCAAGCAAGGTCCACTGCCGGTGCGCTGGGAGGAGCTGACGGCCTCGGACTTCCCCGAGGCGGTGCGGCGGGCAGGGCGCGTGTGCGTGTTGCCCATCGGCGTGATCGAGAAGCACGGCCCGCACCTGCCCCTGGGCACCGATGTCATCGCCGCCCGCGCGGCCGCGGTGCGGGCCGCCGAGCGCGAGTACGCGGTCGTGTTCCCCTGGTACTACTTCGGGCAGATCTACGAGGCGAGACACCAGCCCGGGTGCATCACCGTCCGCCCCGAGGTGCTGACCCCGCTGCTCGCCGACGTGTGTGACGAGATCGCGCGCAACGGCCTGGACAAGATCCTCATCGTCAACGGCCACGGCGGCAACACCCACTGGCTCCACTACTTCTGCCAGACCCAGCTCGCCCAGCGCAAGGAGTATGTGGTCTACCTGGCGCAGCAGGACGCCGACGAGGAGACCCGCAAGCGCATCCAGGAGCTGCGCAAGACCGACTTCGGCGGCCACGCCTGCGAGCTGGAGACGAGCTGGATGATGGCCCTCCGGCCGGACCTGGTGCAGCTTGAGCGCGCGGGCGATGAGAGCGGCCGGCCGAAGCGCGCCCTCAAGGGGCTGGAGGGCGCCTACACCGCGATCTGGTGGTACGCGGACTTCCCCAACCACTACGCGGGGGACGCCCGACCGGCGCGGCCGGAGCTGGGCGAGGTGGCCCTCGAGGCGTGGGCGGAGACGCTGGTCGGCATCATCCGCTCGGTCAAGCAGGACAGGGCGGCCGCCCGGCTGCAGGAGGAGTTCTTCGCCCGGGTTGAGGCGCCCCTGCGCCGCCCGCCCGCGCGCCGGGGCCGGCGCAAGAGCCGCTGAGCGGCCGGGGCAGCGCGCGGCCGCTCACCACCACTGGGCGCGGGGCAGGTAGATAGGCAGGCGGGGGAAGAGCGCGTCGAGCAGTCGCAGCGCCTCTCCGCGGTCGGCGGCCTCCACGGAGAGCATGTCCTGCAGGTACGCCCAGCGCACGGAGCACCGCCCGAACACCAGCAGGGGCAGGGCATCGGGGTGGACCTCCGCCGTGATGTCCGCCCTGGCTGCCTTGGGAGACCGCGGGGCCGAGACGCGGCCGGCCCTGATGCGCAGCCATCCTGTCTGCCCCTGGCTCCTCAGCCGCAGCGTCCCGGTCCACCCCGCGCACTCGCTCTGCGCGAGCCGTCGGCTGAGCTCCTGCTCCAGCTCCTTGAGGAGCCTCGCCAGATCCACCACCGCCGCCATGAACACCCCGGCGTCCTTGCCGGGGCTGCGGAAGCCCAGCCGCTCCGCCACCCGCTCGGCCAGCCCGTCGTCGGGGGAGAGCTGCACCGCCAACACTTGCCTGCCCCGCTGCCTCGCCCGCCGCTCCGCATCCTCCAGCAGCGCCGCCGCCACCTCGTCCGCGCGGTCCCCCGCCACGCACAGCTCCTGCACGATCGCCGCTGTGTTCTCCTCGAACGGCCGGTAGTCCGTCACCGCGTAGCCGACCACCTCACCACCCCGCTCCGCGACGCGCACGCAGTCCCGGTCTTCATCCACCGACGGCCCGTTCCAGCTCCGGCGCCGGAACTGGCGCCGCCAGGCCTCCGGGGTCATCGGCCGGGGGCCCGCGAAGCCGGAGAGATATTGGTTGAACAGGCGCGCGATGGCGACCTGGTCACCCTCCCGGAAGCTCCTCAGCGCCAGCGCGCCCCTGGGTCGCGAGCCCATCTCAGCCCCCATACACCACCGACCCCCGCCTTCGCAGTCGCGCCGCCAACCGCTCGAACAGGCCCTCGTCGCCCTCCCACTCCACCAGCTTGGAGATGAGCGCCTCGTCGAAGCTCACGATCTCGCGGGCGAGCGCGATGAGCGTCTCGCCGGCCATGCGCAGAGTCAGGTCCACGCGCCGGGGCTTGCGCTTCGCCACCGCCACCATCCCGCCCGAGACCCGCAGGTGCAGGGGGCGGTGGGGCCTCAGCTCCAGCGTCATCCTCAGATTCAGCTCCCGGTCCTGCTTCAGCCACCCGCCGAGCACCCCGATCGCGAAAGCCTCCGGGTCCAGCAGCTTGCAGGCCGGCCGGTGCTGGAGCAGGTCCACGAACCCGAAGCGCCGATACAGCCGATGGGCGACGATGCTGGTGGCGGTGTAGAGGCCCGAGCAGGAGTAGCCGTCGGCCTTGATGGCGGCCATGGCCCGCGCGAACACCTTCCCGCTCAGCCCTTGCCGGCGGTGTTCCGGCTCCGTCGCCACCCCGCCCACCCCGGCCATGTTCACTACCCCCCGGCCGGCCTGAAAGGGAAAGCGCGCGTACATCAGGTGGCTGACGTCGCGGCCGCCTGATTCCGCGTACACCCGCGTCCATCGCCCGCCGCGGTCGAGCTTGACCGCGGCCTTCGCCCGCTCCCCGCTCATCGGGCTATCTCCACGGGCTGCCCCGTCTCCGCCGAGCGCTCGATGGCGCGCGCGATGCGTGTCACCTCGAACCCAACCTCGCCCGGCACCAGCGGCTCTCCGCCGTGGATCACGCAGTCGGCGAAGTGCTTGATGCTCTCCAACATGAACCCCAGGTGCGAACCGTGCACCAGGGGTGCGCCCATGACATCCGGGCGCCGCACACCTTCCGCCCCCTGCACCTCCATGACGCGGCTCGACGAGGTGTCTATGTACACAGTCCCCTCCGTCGCCACCAGCTCGCACTTCAGGTCGAAGACGCTCGGCGCGCTCTCGCTCAGCAGCCAGCAGTTCTCGATGGAGGCCACCGCGCCGCCTGGATACTCGAGCACGCTCTGGTACAGGTCCGGCGTGTCCACGCCGCGGCCCTTGAGGACCTCCCGCCGGGAGACGGAGAAGGCGCGGTGGGGCCACTCTCCGATGAGCCAGGAGGCGGCATCAATCGCATGGCTGCCCAGGAACCACAGCACCGAGGACTCGCCGGCCCAGGGCAGCATCTTCAGCGGGACCGCCGTGGTGTTGCTGAGCCGGAAGTAGACGAAGCGGGGCACGCCCAGCTCACCGCTCTCGATCATCCTGCGGGCGGTCGCCAGGGGCGGGCTCCATCGGTTGTGGAAGTCCACCATCAGCTTCACGCCGGCCTCGCGTGCGGCAGCGATGATCTGCTCGCACTCCTCCTCCGTCGTCGCCAGCGGCTTCTCCACGAGCAGGTGCTTGCCCGCCCGCGCCAGGCCCACCGCGATCTCGGTGTGCGCGAAGTCGGGCGTCGCCACCGAGGCGGCCGCGATCTCGGCATCGAGGGCCACCTCCCGCCAGTCGGTGCAGAAGCGCCCCGCGCCGTATCGCTCCGCCACCTCCCTCGCCCGCGCCCGGTTCACGTCACACACCACCGCCAGCTCCGCCTCCGGGTGGGCCCGATAGGCGCGCGCGTGCATCTCCCCGAACAGCCCTGCCCCGACCAGCGCGAATCGCCTCCTCGCCATCGCTCTCCTCCGGGAGGTGCTCAGACGTCCGGCGCATCGTCCCCGCCCCTACCCCTGCCCCATGCCCAGGTCAGGTCGCGCGGCGCTCCCCCGCCGACATGCGCGCCCCACAGGGCGGCGCCCATCACCCGGCCAGAGCCTATTCGGCCTGCGCCGGTTCCGCCCCTGCGGCCCGCGCGCACCCCAGCGCGATCTCGGCCGCCACCTGGTGGGCGAGCGCGCCGACGCGCGTGTCGGTGTAGAGCATCTTCGTGCTCGCGGGCACGAAGTCCACCCCCTCCGCTTCCTCCGCGAAGCGGCCCTCCCACAGCAGCTCGCCATCCTCGACCCGCAGCATCTGCGCCGAGGCCTCCACCGCCGCCCGTACCGGCGTCCCTGCCAGAGCGGGCTCGCCCGCTGGCTCGCTTTCCATCCGGTGGACGGTCACCAACAGCAGGTAGCGCGCGTCGCGGCTGCGCGCCGCCTCGCGCGGGTCGCCGATGTCGGGCTTGTACATGATGTCGTCCCCGGCGATGGTGAAGCCCAGCGGCCGCAGCCGCACGTGCAGGTGGCGCGTGAAGTCCTTGCGCCACTCGTCCTCCCACCGCCCGCCCTCCGGTGAGAGGATGCGCACCGCCACCGGCGCCTGCGGCTCCAGTGGCTTGAGCCCCCGGGTCAGGTTCCGCGCGTGCTCGGGCGCCGGCCCCGAGGGCGCGACCTCCTCGGGCTCCTCCCCACCCATGGCCGCCAGGCGGTCCTCGCGGCTGGAGAGCAGGGGGTGGGTGGCGAAGATGCTGCCCAGCCAGACCGGCAGCTCGCCCCCCTGATCCAGCTTGCTCAGCGCGGTCACCGCGGCCCGCGCATCGTAGCCCGCCTCCTCGGCGAATCGGTAGCCCGCGAAGTCGGCCTCCCGCTCCAGCGCCCGGCTGTAGCGGGTCATGTAGGCCGTCGCCCCCAGATCGGCGGCCGTCTGCCAAGCAGGGCCGCGTCCCCCCACCAGCACCCCCAGAAGCAGGTGCCCCAGGCTCGCCCTCTGGCGCCGCTCGGCCTGCCGCGCGTGGTGCCGCAGGTCAACATGCGCCATCTCGTGGCCGATCACGAACGCCGCCTCGTCGGCGCTCAGCTTCTCGAAGTACTGCCGGGTGATGAACACCTGCCCCCCGGGGGCCGCAAACGCGTTGTACTCCTTCAAATCCTCTATGACCCAGAAGCGCCACGGCAGGTCCTGCCGCTCCACCACTGCCTTGAGCCGCTCGCCCATCCTCCGTAGCGCGGGGTCCTCGGTCAGCCCCAGCTCCCTGAGCTGCTCAACCACCCGCCGGCCGGTCCGCACCTCCTCCTCGAGCGACATCGCCCACGCGGCCCCAGCCAGCGCGCCCAGCGCCACCGCCAGGGCCGCCAGCCTGGCCATCCTCGTCCATCCGCGTGCGCCCATCGCTCGCCTCCCACCACCCCCC
>CAYLPT010000097.1:0-3158 GCA_964385645.1 uncultured bacterium | reverse complement strand
CTCTCGGGCCCCAGGGGGAACGTGGAACATAGAGGAGGGAGCGGCGAGACCACGCGCTCCGCGGTTAGGAGTCCACGCAGGGGGGTGTCGGGGATGAAGCGAGCGACAGCAGCGGCCGCCCTGATGTTGCTCGCCATGGGCGCGGGGCTAGCGGGGGCGGCAGAGCAGGAGGGGTCGGCGCCGCAGGATCTGGCGCAGCGGAGGCCACCGCGGCCCAACGATGTGTATGTTGCGGTGCTGCCCTTCTGGGGGGTTGCGGAGGGGCAGAGCACGGTGGCGCGCGCGTGCGTGATGCTGAATCTGATGAGGCACGGGTTCCGCATCGCGCCCAAGGGGTCGGCCTCGGTCCGCGCCGCGGCGAGGGCCACCGATGTGGCGGTGAGGCGAGATCCCAAGTACGAGCCGCTCGCCCGCATGGAGGTGGAGGATGCCGCGCGGGTGGGGCGCGCGCTGGGGGCGGACTGGGTGATCTACGGCCAGATCGGGGAGCTGCGCACCGAGTCGGTCGGGGGCGAGATCCTGCCGCAGAAGGTGGGGGTGCTGGATCTTCGCCTCTGGCTGATCGAGGCGCGCTCTGGGGAGGTGCTCTTCTGGAGGCGCACCAGAGACACGGTCCCCGGCGGCGGGCCCTGGCCGGCGAAGGCGAGCGCGATCGAGCGGCGCCTCCTCACGAAGACCATCAACGAGATCTTCGAGGACATCTCGGCGGCGATGCCGGACCACTACGTGGGCGCCGAGGTCACCCCCGAGATGGTGCTCGAGCTGGTCACGGCGATGGAGCGCTAGCGCCTCGCCCGTTGGAGCTTGACGTTCGCCTCACCGCCGTTGAGCAGATACAGCAGCGGCTGAGGGCGGTCCACGCCCTCGACATAGGCGGGGCGGGCCTGCCAGGGTGTGACCGAGAGGACATTGGCGAGGTCCATCCAGTACTGCAGGCGCGCGGGCTTGAGTCCCCAGGTCATGTGGAAGTGGTTGGCGGGGGCGTACTGCTTGTACTCGCCCATGGTGGCATACTTGGGCACCACGAAGGTGTGGGGCCAAGTGGGGTTGGAGGTGTCGGCGACGGCCTGGGCGAGCTTGGCGGGCAGCTCCACGGTGACGGCCTCGTCCCAGACCAGGGAGAAGAGGTTGGTGGCGGCGCTGTAGGCGAGGCGGGCGGCGATGCCCTCGATGCCGCCGGGGGAGATGAAGGTCACGGAGTTGCCCAGGCCCGGGAAGTAGCCCTCATCGGCGCGGGGCAGGGAGACCTTCTTCATTATCTCCTCGATGGTCGCGCCCGGCTCGGCGGCCCAGTTGAGGGAGGCGCTGCCGGAGTTGTCGCCGTCCACGAACCCGCGCCGGCGCCAGAGGGCGTCGGGCTCGATGGAGCCCATGCCGAGGGACTCGGCCAGGCGGGCGATCTCCCAGGGCTCCCAGACCTTGCGGAAGTCCATGAACAGGGGGGGGCTGCCGCCGCTGAGCCAGGTGAAGAAGAGCATGGTGAGCAGGCCCTGGACGTCGGCCTCGGTGGCATAGGGCAGGGGCGGCTTGGGGCCCTGGTGGTCGAAGGTGGAGTTGAACAGCGATTCCATGATGTCCGCGACAGGCAGGGGGATGCCGCGCCGGTCGCTGCCCCACTCGAGCTGGCTCATGAAGCCGCCGCCCACGGCGTTGAGGTCGGCCATCAGGTCCCGCACGATCAGGTACATGGCGAGGCTCTGGTCGAGGCGGGCGCGGTCGTCATCGGTGGGCGCCTCGATGCGCTCCCCCAGGTGCCGCTCCAACCAGCCCCGCAGCTCGCGCAGCTCGGCGGCGTCATAGGCGCCCTTGTGGAGCATGTCGGCGAGGAGTTTCATGTCCAGGCGGGTGATCTCGAGGCCGAAGGTGCGCCGGGTGGGGATGACGTGGGCGAGGGCGGTCTCCATGCCCATGGAGTCGTGGCCGAAGATGACGACGCGTCGGCCCTTGAGGGCGCTGTAGGTGAGTGCGGCATAGGCCCAATCGCGGAGCGCGTCGGCTGTGCCCTCGGTCATCTCCGGGCGCTCGCCGGTGTCGGGCCAGGTGCCGACGATGATGTGCACCAGCCGGCCGTACTGGGAGATGGCGCCGTGGGCGGCATGGGTGAAGACAACGCCGGGCTTGGGGCCGCTGTTTCCGCAGGTGAGGTTGACGGGGGTGTCATCTGGGAAGTGGGACAGCAGCGAGATGAGCCCGAGCTGGGGGAAGGCCCAGGTGTCTGGCGCGCACACGAGGGCGCCGACGCCCTCGGCCTGGAGCTGGCGGGCGACGGCGTCGGCCTGTCGCTCGCCATCCACGAGCAGGGGTGAGTAGACGATGCGCGCGGGCCGGCCGTCCGGCAGGTTCACGGCGCCGGCGAGGCGGTTGGCGACCATCTCGACGATGTTGGCGGCGCGCCGGCGCGAGGCCTCGTCGAGGCGGGGGTCGCAGGTCGCGAAGACGCCGATGGCCGGGGCGCGCGGCTCGGCGGGGGGGTTGTCGGAGAGTCGCTCAGCTTCTGCCATATCTAGCCTCGTCTCGGTGTGGTTTGCTCGCCGGCAGTCACTTCTCCTCGTGCGTGCAGCGTCCTGCCGCGCGCTCCTCCCCTACCCCAGCCGGGCCGCAGGACGGGGGGGCAGGCGCGGCGGGCCACAGGCGAGCTCCTGCTGGGCGGAGAATCGGAGCGGGCGAGGAGGGGCCGGCTTGAGCTATCTCGAGATCGCGACTCTGGCGGTGGCGCTGGCGCTGGATGCCTTCTCCGTGTCGGCATCCCTGGGGCCGGGCGCGGGCGGCCGCGCAGGGGCGCTCCGGCTGGCGGGGGCCTTCGGCGGGTTTCAAGCGGTCATGCCCATGCTTGGCGCCCTGGCGGGCGCGTCGTTTCACCAGCATGTCCGGCACTACGACCACTGGGTCGCCTTCGGCGTGCTCGAGCTGGTGGGGCTGAGGATGGTCCTTGCCGCGCTGGCCCCCTCGCGGGGGCGACGGGGGGCAAGCCGCCCAGAGGGACGGGCTGACCCCTCGTCCGGGCTGCCCCTGCTGGGGCTGGGGCTGGCCACCAGCCTGGACGCCTTCGGCGCGGGGATGGGCCTGCATATGGCGGGGGCGAACCTGTGGGCGGCCTGCCCGGTCATCGGGGCCGTCACCGCGGCGCTGAGCTACCTGGGGGCGCGCCTGGGCGAACG
>CAYLPT010000096.1:0-7563 GCA_964385645.1 uncultured bacterium | reverse complement strand
GGGGTGCAGACGGTGAGCGTGACGTACGACTACCTGCCGACGGTCCTGTTCGTGGTGCCGCAGATCCTGGGCGACGGCACGATCACCATGACGGTGCCCTTCAGCCGGAGCGTTCAGACGGGGGCGGTGCCGGTTCCGCTGGCCGACTACGGCAGCTACAATGCGCCGATCATCACGACCAGCAGCATCGTGGCGACGGTGAACGTCCGGGACGGGGAGACCTTCGTGATCGGCGGGTCGGTGCAGAAGACGATGCATGAGACCTGGTCGCGGGTGCCGTTGTTGTCGGACATCCCGGTGATCGGCGACTTCCTGTTCACGCGGCGAACCTTCCGCACGGTGGACCAGGAGACGCTGCTGTTCATCACGCCTCGGATCGTGAAGGAGGAAGCCGCGCCGGCGACGCTCGGCCCGATCTGAGCCGACGCGAGCCGGTGGCCGACGGTTGCGAGGCGGCGCTTCACGCGAGCGCCGCCTCGTCTTCTCATGTGTGAGGCGCGCCGCGGTGAGGCCAGACCCACTTAGCAGCGACCCGCAGTCGCGGGCTGTCCGCGTCGAGCTCGGCGACCGATCCTACTGGATCCACATCGGCCCCGGGGCATTGGCGCGCGCCGGGGCGGCGATCCGCGCGGCGGTGGGGTCGGGGCGCGCGTTCGTGGTCACCCAGCCCCGGGTGGCGCGGCTCCACGGCGCGCGGCTGCGGGAGGCGCTGGCGGGGCTCGAGGCCGAGTGGCTGCTGGTCCCCCCAGGGGAGCGCCAGAAGAGCCTGCGCCGCGCGGGTGCGCTGTGCGACGAGCTGCTGGCGCGGGGCGCCGACCGGAGGTCGGCAGTGATCGCCTTTGGCGGGGGCGTGATCGGCGACCTGGCCGGCTTCGCGGCGGCGACCTATATGCGCGGGATCGCCTACCTGCAGGCGCCGACGACGCTGCTCGCGCAGGTGGACTCCTCGGTGGGGGGCAAGGTGGCGGTGAACCACCCGCGCGCCAAGAACCTCATCGGCGCGTTCCACCAGCCGCGCCTGGTGGTCGCGGACACAGAGACGCTGCGGACGCTCCCGGCGCGGGAGTACCGGTCGGGGCTGGCGGAGGTGGTGAAGCACGGGCTGATCGCGGACGCGGCGCTGTTCGGCTGGCTGGAGGAGAACGTGCGGCCGCTAAGCGCCCGCGATCCGGGGGCGCTCGCCCATGTCGTGCAGCGAAGCTGTGAGATCAAGGCCGATGTGGTGAGGCGGGACGAGCGCGAGGCCGGCCCCCGCGCGATGCTCAACCTGGGGCACACGGTCGGCCACGCGCTGGAGACTGTGGGCGGCTACCGAGCCCTGCGGCACGGGGAGGCGGTGGCCGTCGGGCTGGCGGCGGCCTGCCGCATCGCCGAGCGGCTCGGGCGCTTGGCGGCAGAGGAGCGCGCGCGGGTCGAGCGGCTTCTGGAGGTGCTGCGGCTGCCTACTCGCATCCCCGGGTGGGCGGCTGACCAGGTGGTTGCAGCCCTGGCCGCGGACAAGAAGGCGGTCGGCGGCCGGCCGCGGTTCGTGGTGCCGTCGGGGATCGGCCGGGTCGAGATCGGGAAGGAGGTCGACGCGGCGGTCGTGCGCGCCGTGCTCGTCGAGCTGGGCGCCTCGGGCTGACCCTGGAGGAGAAGGGCATGGTCTTTGACTTCCACACCCACACGCTGCTTAGCGACGGGGTACTGCTGCCCATCGAGCAGATCCGCCGCGCCGTGGTCGCGGGCTACGCGGCGATCGGGCTCACCGACCACGCCTCGCCGGGCAACCTGGAGGCGGTGGTCGAGTCGCTGATCGCGGACTGCCAGCTTGCGGAGGACCATTGGGAGGTCCGGGCGGTGCCGGGCGTCGAGCTGACACACCTGCCCCCGGAGGCGATCGCGGACCTCGCGGCACACGCCCGCCGGAGTGGCGCGCAGCTCGTTGTCGTGCACGGGGAGACGCCGGTCGAGCCCGTGCCCCCGGGCACGAACCTGGCCGCCCTCCGCTGCCCTGAGGTGGACATCCTCGCGCACCCGGGGCCGCTCGACGTGGAGCTGGCTGGCCTGGCGGCGCGCAACGGGATCTTCCTCGAGCTGTCGGGCCGTGCCGGCCACTGCTTGGCGAACGGCGCGGTGGCCGCCGCGGCGCGGGCCGCCGGGGCGCTGGTGCTTGTGAACAGCGACGCGCATGGGCCCGCGGACCTGTTGAGCGATGAGCGAGCGCGGAGGGTCGCGCTCGGCGCCGGCCTCGCGGAGGAGGAGGCCGCGGCGGCGCTCGGCGACAACCCGCGCCGGCTGCTGGAGCGGCTGGAGGCGCGCGCCCGAGGAGGGCCGCGCGCGTAGGGCGAGGCAGGGGCGGCGCGCATGCGCCTGTGGCGACATGCGCGCCTTACAGGTCCGCCCTGCGGGTGGAAGGCGGGGTTCGGAGCCCCCGCCCTACAGGTCCGCGGGGCGGGTCGTTTTGACAGGGGCGCGCGGGCGTGTTATACTCGCCCCGCTTGATCTCCCCCCGAGAGGCTGTGGCGATGGCGCGAGTCAAGACGGCACTCCTGAGCGTCTCCGACAAGACGGGCCTGCGCGAGTTCGCCGCGGGTCTGGCGGAGCTAGGCGTGAGCATCATCTCCTCCGGCGGCACCGCGGCCCACCTGCGCGAGGCCGGGCTGGAGGTGACGGACGTCTCGGAGTACACCGGCTTTCCCGAGATGATGGGCGGGCGGGTGAAGACCCTTCACCCGAAGGTGCACGGCGGGCTGCTGTGCCTGCGCGACGACCCCGAGCACATGGCGGCGGCCGAGCGACACGGCATCACCCTGATTGACCTGGTGGTGGTGAACCTCTATCCGTTCGAGCAGACGGTTGCTCGGCCCGGCGTCACTCTCGCGGAGGCGATCGAGAACATAGATATCGGGGGCCCCTCGATGCTGCGGTCGGCGGCTAAGAACCACCGCTACGTCACCGTGATCTGTAACCCGGCGCGCTATGAGAGCGTGCTGCGGGAGATGCAGCGAAGCGGGGGCGAGGTTTCGGACTCCACGCGGGCGCGGCTGGCGGTGGAGGCGTACGCGCACACTGCGCGCTACGACTCGGCGATCCACACGTACCTGTCGCACCATGTGGTGGGCGCGGAGGCCTTTCCGGCGCTGCTGCTGCAGCCGCACGAGAAGGTGACCGACCTGCGCTACGGCGAGAACCCACACCAGCAGGCGGCGCTCTATCGGCCGGTCGGGGCCCGGCTGGGGTTGGGGGCGGCGGAGCAGTTGCATGGCAAGGAGCTGTCGTTCAACAACTACCTGGACCTGGAGGCGGCCCTGGGGTTGGTGCGGGAGTTCGCGCAGCCTGCGGCGGTGGTGGTGAAGCACACCAGCCCGTGCGGCGCGGCGGCGGCTGGCAGCCTGGCGGAGGCGTACCGCGCTGCCCTGGCGACGGACCCGGTGTCGGCCTTCGGCGGGATCATCGGGCTGAACCGGCCGGTGGATGGGGAGACGGCGGAGGCGATCCTGGAGGGGATCCGGGAGCACGGGTTCATGGAGTGCGTGATCGCGCCCGGCTATGAGCCGGAGGCGCTGGCGGCGCTGCGGGTGAAACGGGACCTGCGCCTGTTGCAGCTCGAGGACCTGGCGGCGGCCGATGCGCTGGATGTGAAGCACGTCACTGGGGCCATCGTGGTGCAGACGCGGGATGCGCTCGGCGACCCGTTGGAGCTGCGGGTGGTCACGAAGCGGGCCCCGACACGGGAGGAGGAGGCGGCGCTGCGCTTCGCCTGGGTGACGGCGAAGCACACGAAGTCGAACGCGATCGTGCTGGCGCGGGGCACGGCGGCGGTGGGCATCGGGGGCGGGGTGACGAGCCGGGTGGACGCGGCGCGGCTGGCTGTCGCGAAGGCGGGTGACCGGGCGCGGGGGGCGGCGATGGCGTCGGATGCGTTCTTCCCCTACCCTGACGCGGTGGAGCTGGCGGCGGCCGCGGGGGTGACGGCGGTGATCCAGCCGGGCGGGTCGCGCAATGACGAGCAGGCGATCGCGGTATGCGACGAGCGCGAGATGGCGATGGTGTTCACCGGCACGCGGCACTTTCGCCACTAGGGGTCGCAGACGGAGGACGACGATGAACCGAACCCTCGCCCAGACGGACGCGGAGATGGCGGAGGTCATGCAGGAGGAGCTGGAGCGCCAGCGCACCACCCTGGTCATGATCCCCTCGGAGAACTACGCCTCGAAGGCCGTGCTTCAGGCGCAGGGCTCGATCATGACCAACAAGTACGCGGAGGGGTACCCGGGGGCGCGCTGGTACAACGGCTGCGGGGCGGTGGACAAGGCGGAGCAGCTCGCCATAGACCGGGCGAAGGAGCTGTTCGGCTGTGACCATGCGAACGTGCAGGCTCACACGGGCTCACAGGCCAACATGGCAGCATACCATGCGGTGCTCGACCCGGGCGATACGATCCTGTCGCTGTCGGTGGACCACGGCGGGCACTTGAGCCACGGGCAGGCGACGAACTTCTCGGGCCGGTACTACCGCGTCCACCACTACGCGCTGGACCGGGACACGGAGCTGCTGGACCACGACTCGGCGCGCAAGATCGCGCACCTCTACCGGCCGAAGCTGCTGGTGGTTGGCTTTAGCGCCTACCCGCGCACGATAGACTGGGAGGCGTGGCGGGCGATTGCGGATGAGGTGAACGCGCTGCTGATGGCCGACATCGCGCACATCGTGGGGCTGGTGGCGGCCGGCATCCACCCCAGCCCGGTGCCCTATGCGGATATCGTGACCTCGACGACCCATAAGACCCTCCGCGGCCCACGGGGCGCCTTCATCATGTGCAAGCGCCACCTGGCCGATGCCGTGGACCGGGCGATCTTCCCGGGCATCCAAGCGGGGCCCCTGATGCACGTGATCGCGGCGAAGGCGGTCGCGTTCCGGGAGGCGATGACGGAGGGCTTCCGGGAGTACCAGCGCCAGATCGTGAAGAACGCCCGCGCCCTCGCGGAGGCGCTGCAGGCCCAGCGCATCCGGCTGGTCTCCGGGGGAACCGACACCCACCTGATGTTGTGCGATCTGCGGCCCCTCACCCTGAGCGGCCGCGACGCAGCGAACCTCCTCGAGGAGGCGGGGATCATCGTGAACAAGAACTGCATCCCCTATGACCACCAGCCGCCCGCCATCGCCTCCGGCATCCGCCCGGGCACGCCCGCGCTCACGACCCGGGGCATGAAGGAGCCGGAGATGGAGCAGATCGGGGAGATGATGGGCCGGGTGCTGCGGAACCCGCTGGATGCGAAGGTCAGGGCGCAGGTGCGGGAGGAGGTGCGGGAGCTGTGTGCGCGCTTCCCGATCTATGAGGACCTGGAGGTGGTGTAGGGGGGGCGGGGTATCGGTGCGGGTGTTCGGAACAAGGCGAGGGCAGGGGGCAGGGCGCCTCAGGCATCCTGCCCTACGAACTGTGGTGGGATCTGCCGGCAGCGATGACCTATCCAGAGGCGGTCTCTTACCTCGAATCCCTGGTTGACTACGAGCGCACGCCCGCGGGCGCGGCGGCGGCGCGGGTGTGGAACCTGGATCGGATGCGGCACATGCTGCGCGCGGTGGGAGACCCGCACGCCGGGCTGCGGTGCCTGCACATCGCCGGCACGAAGGGGAAGGGCTCCACCGCGGCTATGGCGGCGGCCATGCTGACTGCCGCCGGCCTGCGCGCCGGGCTGTATACCTCGCCGCACCTGGTCTCGTTCCGAGAGCGCATCCGCGTCGGCGCTGATTTCATCTCCGAGGCCGACGTGGCCGCGCTGGTCAAGGAGGTCCGTCCGGTAATCGAGGGGATGCGTGCCTGCGAGCACGGCCCGCCGAGCTTCTTCGAGGCCTACACCCTGCTGGGCTTTCTCCACTTCGCTCGGCAGGGGGTGGACGTGGCGGTGGTCGAGGTCGGCCTGGGGGGGCGGCTGGACGCGACGAATGTCATCGTGCCGCTTGCCTGTGCCATCACCCGCATCGGCCTCGACCACATGCAGGAACTCGGCCCCACGCTCGCCGACATCGCCCGCGAGAAGGCCGGCATCGTCAAGGAGGGGGTGCCCGTCGTCTCCGCGCCGCAGGAGCCGGAGGCGATGGAGGTAATAGAGGATGTCTGCCTGGAGCGGCGCGCGCAGCTCCTGGTGGTGGGGCGGGAGGGCGGCCCGAGTGTCTCTTTCATCGGGGAGGACCTGGGCCGACAGGTGTTCACGATCCGGGGCCTCGAGGGTGTGTACCCTGATCTCGAATGCCCGCTGCTGGGACGACACCAGGCAGAGAATGCGGCGGTGGCGGTGGCGCTGGTGGAGCTGCTGCGGCCGCACGGGTTGGCGGTGGGGCCGGAGGCGGTGCGGGAGGGGATCGCCTCCGTGAGCTGGCCGGGGCGGTTTGACATCGTCAGCCGCAGCCCCTATGTCATCCTGGACGGCGCGCACGACGAGCTCGGGGCGCGGGCGCTGGCGAAGGCCGTGGAGTCGCTGCTGCCGGGGCGGCGCGTGATCCTGGTGCTGGGGGTGGGCCGGGACAAGGACCCGGATGGGATCGCGGCCCACCTGTGTCCGCTGGCCGACCGGGTGATCGCCACCGCCAGCTCTTCGCCGCGCGCGCTGGAGGCCCATGAGTTGCAGCGCGCGGTGTTCCGCCTGTGTCGCCATACCAGCGCGTACACGCCGGTGTCGGTCGCCCTGCGGGAGGCCCTCGACCAAGCGCGGCCGGACGACGTGGTGCTGGTGACCGGCTCCCTCTATGTGGTCGGTGAGGCCATGCAGGCCCTGGGCCTGGGCTCGCCTGCCGCTTAGGGCGCAGGTATGGGCTGGGAGGCGGGGTCCACGCCGAGGGCGCGGCACGCCTCGTCGAAGGTGTGGTCGAGCGCCCGCTGGCGCTCGGGTGGGAGGTGGAACTCGTGCCGCGCGATCGCCTGCCTGGCCATGTCCCTTGCCACCTCCTCGACGCGGGGCTCACCCTCGGCCCGCCACCGGCCGACGTTGCTGCGGCGGAAGAGCTTGGAGTCGAAGAGCAGCGGCAGGGCCTCGAGGGTGGTGGGGTGGGCGAGGAAGTTGCCCTCCGCCAGGCCCTCGGCGACGGTGCGGGCGAGGGCCGCGGGGTCGGCGTGCCAGGGGAGGCCGTCGAGGAGGTGCTGGACGTAGCGAGCGATCTCCATGTCGAGGATGAACTGGGCGGGGCTGAAGATCTCGTCCATGGACATCTGGCCGGCGCCCATGTAGAAGTGGCGGAAGCCGGCGAGCCCGAGCATCAGCATGTAGCCCATCCGGTCCACGGCGGCGAAGGCGTCGGGCCGCTTGGCGTTGGTGTTGAGGTACAGGAAGTCCATGCGGTAGCCTGCGAAGTGCTGGGCGAGGTCGCGCAGGAGGACCTGGATCATGACGTTCTCGGGGAGGCTGTAGGCGACGGTGAGGTCGCGCATGTCGCCGTAGTCCACGCGCAGGGGGAGGCGCGCGTCGGGGCCAAGGAGGCGCAGGCGGTCGGCGACGACGTAGCCGCCGATGCTCTCGGCGATGCTCTGGGCGAGCAGGCCGGCGGCTGGGAGGGGGGCGGTCATGCCGCCGGTGGGGATGGGGC
>CAYLPT010000095.1:0-50811 GCA_964385645.1 uncultured bacterium | reverse complement strand
CGCCTAGTCTGCCCACCTTCACCCGCACCGGCCCGTATTCGGTCTTGACCTCTTTCCACTCGCGGGCGAGGCACGCGCGCGCGACCTCGTGGCGGCGCACCCCAAGGGTGGTCGTCTCGCGGAACAGGACCTCCGAGAGCTCCTGCGCGAGGGCCGGCTCGGCGAGCACCGAGACCAGTGTCGCGGGCCGCGACTTCTTCATCACGATGGGGGTGTAGAAGACGTCCAGCGCGCCAGCGGCGAAAAGCCTGTCCATGACATGGTCGAAGAGCTCCGGGTTCATGTCGTCGAGGTTGGTCTCGAGGACGACGAGGGCCTGCTCGGGCACGGCGGAGGCGGGCTCGCCCACGAACACCCGCAGCAGGTTGGGGTGGGGCAGCTCCCGACTGCCCGCGCCCCAGCCAACGGCGCGAACGATCATGGGCGGCATCGCCCCGAAGGAGCGGCAGGCGGTGGTGAGGATGGCGGCGCCGGTCGGGGTCACGAGTTCGGCCTCCACCGGCCCGCCCAGGGTGGGCACGCCCACGAGCAGCTCGGCGGTGGCCGGGGCGGGGACGGGGAGTCGCCCGTGGCTGGTCTCCACCCAGCCGCCGCCCAGGGGCACCGGCGAGGAGTGAACCCGGGTGATGCCGAGCCGGCGCAGCCCGCAGAAGGCGCCCACGATGTCCACGATGGCGTCCACCGCGCCCACCTCGTGGAAGTGCACCTCCTCGAGGGGACAGTTGTGGACGCGCGCCTCGGCTTCCGCGAGCCGGCGGAAGGCCGCCTCCGCGGGCGCAGCCACCTCAGCCGGCAGGCCGGCCCGGTGGATGATATCGAGGATGTCGGCGAGGCCGCGATGGTGGTGACAGGGCGGGACCTCGACCCGGAAGCGCGTCCCCGCGAGGCCCCGCCGCGTGGCCCGCTCAGCGTGAAGCTCGTAGCCGGACAGGGGCAGGCGGGCGAGGTCGGCGCGCAGCTGGTCGAGGGACAGCCCGGCATCGAGCAGCGCGCCCAGCAGCATGTCGCCGCTCAGCCCGGAGAAGCAGTCCAGGTAGGCGATCATCGCCGGCCCTGGCATCGCGCGATGAGGGCCGCGAAGTAGCCGGCCCCGAAGCCGTTGTCAATGTTCACCACCGCCACCCCGGCCGCGCACGAGTTCAGCATGGTCAGCAGTGGGGCCAGGCCCTGGAAGCTGGCGCCATAGCCGACTGAGGTGGGCACCGCGATGACCGGCGCCGTGACCAGGCCGCCGACCACACTGGCGAGCGCGCCCTCCATGCCCGCGACGACTACAATCGCCCGCGCCTGGTCCAGCCGCTGCCGGTGCACGAGGAGACGGTGGATGCCCGCGACGCCAGCGTCGTAGATGCGCTCGACCCGGCACCCCAGCGTCTCCGCCGTCACCGCCGCCTCCTCGGCGACCGGTGCGTCGGCGGTGCCGGCGCTGACCACGGCAACGGGGCGGGCGCGGGGCGAGGGACGGGGAGGCTTCCCGACCACCATGATACGGGCGGTCTCGTGCCACTGCACCTGGCCGAAGGCCTGCTCGGCGGCCTGCTTCATCTCCTCGGTGCAGCGGGTGCACAGCGCCACGCGGTGCCGCTCGGCGATGCGGCGGGCGATGTGCACCACCTGCTCCGGGGTCTTGCCCTGACCGAAGACGACCTCGGGAAAGCCGGTGCGCAGCGCGCGGTGGGTGTCCACCTTCGCGAAGCCCAGATCCTCGAAGGGCAGCCCGCGCAGGCGCCCCAGCGCGTCCGCCACGGACAGCCGGCCCGCGCGCACCTCGCGCAGCAGCCGCGCGAGCTGTCGCTCGTTCACCGCAGCGCCTCGCGAAACTGCCGGATCCGCGCCTCCAGGGGCCGGTGGTCGAAGAGCGCCGCCCCTGAGACGAAGTCATCTGCCCCCAGCCGCGCCAGCTCGGCGATGTTCGCGGGCTCCACCGCCCCGTCCACCATAATCCGGATCTCGTGGCCCGCGCTGGCCACGAGCTTTGTGAAGGCCTCCAGCTTGCGCCGCGACGAGCCCACGAACTCCTGCCCGGAGTAGCCGGGGTTCACCGACAGCACCAGTAGGTAGTCCAGGTCGTCGAGTACCCAGGCCGCCATCTCCGGCGGGATTGCTGGCCCCACCGCCACCCCGGGCTGCGCCCCCAGCTCGCGGATGCGGGCGAGCGAGCGCTGGAGGTGGCACCTCGCCTCGGGGTGGATCGAAACGCGGTTCGCCCCCGCCTCGATCACCTGGGGAGCGATCACATCCGGCTCCGCGACCATCAGGTGGACGTCGAAGGGCAGGTCGGTGAGGGGCCGGAGCGTGCGGATGAGGTCGGCGCCGAAGGTGATGTTGGGGACGAAATAGCCGTCCATCACGTCGAAGTGCAGCCCGTCAATGCCGCCGGCGACGAGGGCCGCCACCTCATCAGCCAGGTGGGCGTAGTCGGAGGCCATCATCGAGGCAAACAGCCGGTGGCGCGCCATCGCTCCTCTCTTGCCAGCGCGGGGATGTTCGACAGCGCGGCGGTCGCGCCCTCTAGCGCCCACCGCCCTGGAGGCGCGGCCTGGGCCCCTCCGCGCCCCAAACCGCGGCGAGCAGGAGCGCGGCGACCATGCTCGCGGGGTCGGCCAGCCCGCGGCCCGCGATGTCGAAGGCGGTCCCGTGGTCTGCCGAGGTGCGCACTATCGGCAGGCCGAGCGTGACGTTGACGCCCGCGGAGCGGAGCCTGCCGTCCGGGCGACGCGTGAAGCCAAGGGTCTTCACCGCGATGTGCCCGTGGTCGTGCAGCATCGCGACCACAGCGTCGAACTCCCCCGCCCGGTGGCGGGCGAAGACGGTGTCCGGAGGCAGGGGCCCGACCGCGTCGATCCCTTCCGCCCGGGCGTCGGCCACCGCGGGCGCGATCTCCCGCGCCTCCTCCTCCCCGAACAGGCCGGCCTCTCCGGCGTGGGGGTTGAGGCCGGCCACCGCGATCCTCCGCCGGGGGGCCCCGGCATCGGCCGAACCGGGCCGAGCCATTCGCGCCAGCGCGCGGTCGGTGAGCCTGATGACGGCCACCACGCGGCTCCGCGTCACTCGCCCCAGCGCCTCCCGGACGGAGAGATGGGTGGTGATGTGGGAGACGCGCAGCGGGCCTTGGACGAGCATCATGGCGACCTCGGGCGCGCCCGTCAGCGCGGCGAGCATCTCGGTGTGGCCGGGATGGCGGATGCCGGCGAGGCGCAGCGCCTCTTTGTTGACGGGCGCGGTGACGAGGCCGGCGACGCGACCAGACAGCGCGAGCGATGCCGCCCGCTCGATGTACTCGGCCGCGGCGCGTCCGGCCGCCGCCGACACCCGTCCGAGGGCGATCTCAGCGGGGTCGGCGTTGTGGAGATCGAGCAGGCAGACGCGGCGGGGGTGGAGGTTGGCCTCCTCCGCCTCGCTCACCACCCGCGCGGCGAAGCGCCGGCCCAGGGCCCGTGCCGCGCGCTCCAGGATGCGCGCGTCGCCCACCACCAGGGCCCGGCAGGCCGCACGAACTCGTCGGGAGGCGAGGGCCGCGACGACGACCTCGGGCCCGATGCCCGCGGGATCACCCATGGTGACGGCGAGCAGGGGGCGGGGGACGGCGCTCATGTCGCGGGCTCCGCGGCCGCCCGGCGGCAGAGGTACCCCAGCAGCTCCACCAGCGCCCCCTCGGCCCCCGCCGCACCCGGCTTCAGGACCACGGGGGAGCCGGCCAGGCGGCCGCCGGAGACCCGCCCCGCAGCAATGCCAGCAAGGGGCTCCTCGTCCACCAGGACCGCCTCCGCGCCGAGGGCGCTGAGCACCGCGTGGGCCGTGGCCCCGCCTCCCACCAGCAGCCCCGCGGGCCGGCCCACCTCTGCTACGACGAAGGCGAGGTGCGCGAGATGCTCCACCACCAACTCCACCGGGTGTGGGACTGCGGGCAGAGGCCCCACCGCGTGGACGAGCGCGTGGCGGCCCGCCGCCAGCTCCGCGAGGGCCAGCTCCATCGCGCGGCGCAGCTCGGGGAGGTCTTCCTCATCGCGAGACAGACCCTCACACTGAAGCGCGATGGGGCGCAGGTCGGGCTCCGCGCCGGCGCGCGCGACCTGGGCCGGGAGGGCGGCGCTGGCGCTCGCCAGCACGCCGAGCACGGGGCGTCCCCGGCCCTCGGGCCAGTCCCGCCGCGCGGAGGGCCCCAGGAGCCGGCGCGCCAGCGCGGCCGCCAGCCCGGCCGAGCCCGCGAGCGCGGGGGGATGGGGCAGCGAGAGGGCGGCCGCGACCACTTCGTCCAGGTCGTCGTCCTGCTCGGCGTCGAGGACGAGCACACCCTGCTCGGGCGCCGCGGCGGCGATGACCTGCGCGCCCGCGCGCACGGTGTTCAGGTGGCATTGCCCCACAGGCAGCTCGGGAGCGGTGGCGGCCAGCAGGCCGGCGATGCGGGAGTGGGCGACGGGGGCCTCGGGGTCGCGAGCCATCTCGGTCTCGGCGACCGGTCGGCCGCCGACGAGGGCGATGCCGCCGATGGTCGTTCTGCCGCGCGCGGGGAAGGCAGGAGCCAGCCAGACTGGTCCCCCGGTCGCGTCAGCCACCGCGGCGACCTCGGCCCCAACGCTCCCGCGCAGGTTCGAGTCCACCTTCTTGAGCACCAGCGCCGCACCGGCCCGCTGCAGAGCAAGGACGCTGGCCCGCACGAGTGCGTAGCTCTCGGCCGGGGCGCAACCGCGAGACTCGGTGGTCACCGCGAAGGCGGTCGCGCCTGCCTGGGAACGCGGCTCGGCGTCGAGCGAGACCGGCACCGAGGCGCCCGGCCGCGCCAGCGCGGCGGCCGCGTCGGCCGCCCCGGTGAGGTCGTCGGCGGTGATCCCGAGAGGCAGCAGAGCCATCCGGGCGATGCTTCGCCGCGCCGTCCCCCCCGTCCTATCCGGGGGGCAGGAAGGCGCTGGGGGCCGACGAAGTGTCCGGTTACGTGAGGCTTCGGGGCGCTAACGGGAGGCGATGTTGGGCGGTGAGGACATGCTGGCGCTGTATGAGGTCCAGCAGGCGGACTTGGAGCTCGCGCGCCTGAGCAGGGAGCTGGAGGAGCTCGACGCGGGGGAGGCGCTGGCGGCCGAGATCGCTGCCCTCGAGGCGGAGATGAAGTCTCTGGCCGAGCAGGAACGCCGCACCGAGCAGGAGGCCGAGGACCGGGCCCTGGAGCTGCGCGGGCTGGAGGAGAAGCGGGAGAAGTTCCGGGCCCAGCTATATGGAGGGACGGTGCACAACCCGCGCCAGCTGAGCGACCTCGAGGGGGAGGTGGCGATGCTCTCCCGGGAGATCAGCAAGCTGGAGGATCGGATCCTGGAGCTGATGGAGGCGCTGGAGGAGCAGCGGGGAACGCTCGCCGAGCGGGAGCGGCGGCTGGCGGAGATGAGGGAGCGGCTGACAGGTGTGAAGGAGCGCCACGAGGCGGAGAGCGCGCGCCTGCGGGGCGAGATCGCGGAGCTGGAGGGGCAGCGGGCGGCGGCCGCGGCTCGCGTGGAGCGGCAGCTCCTGAAGCGGTACGAGCAGATCCGGGCGCGGCAGGGCAACCTCGGGCTAGTGCGCGTGACATCCACTACGTGCCCGGGGTGTCGGATCGCGCTGCCCTCGGACACGATCAAGGCGCTGCATCGAGGCGCCCGAGGGCTGACCTGCGATAACTGCGGGCGGCTGCTGTTCTGGGACGGGGAGCCCACCGCGCCGAGGTAGCCGAGGGGCCTTGGGCTGCGAATGCTGGATGCTCCACGGCGGCGGCCGCGGGGCAGCTTCCAGGCCCCCTGCGCCAAGGCCCGAACGGAGGAGATCACTTGAGAGACGTGGCCGCCAGCCCCGACCCGCGCGGGATCACGGTGCAGCGGGTGGGGGTGAAGGACGTTCATCTGCCGGTGCGCATCCGTCGTCAGGCAGGGGGCTTCGACAGCGTGCTGGCGCGCATAGACCTGGCGGTGGAGCTGCCCCACCACTTCCGGGGTACGCACATGAGCCGCTTCGTGGACATCCTCTTCCAGTGGAGCCAGAAGCCCATCAGCAAGGTGGACCTCGAGGAGATGCTCCGGGAGGCCTGCGAGCGGCTCTCGGCCCGGCGGGCGCAGATCGTCGTCGCCTTCAAGTACTTCATCGTGAAGCGCTCCCCCGCCACCAACAGCGAGAGCGCGCTCGACTACGACTGCACCTTCGAGGGCGTGGTCGAGGACGGCGAGTATGCCTTCACCATGGGTGTCGAGGTGCCCGTCACCATCCTCTGCCCGTGCAGCAAGGAGATCTCCCGCCACGGCGCGCACAACCAGCGTGCCATCATCAAGGTCCGCCTGCGTTACGCCCCCGACGTGATGGTCTGGATCGAGGACCTTGTGTCGCTGCTCGAGGGTCAGGGAAGCGCCGAGATCTACCCCCTGCTCAAACGGGAGGATGAGAAGGTCGTCACCGAGCTCGCCTATGAGAACGCGAAGTTCGTCGAGGACGTGGTGCGGGATGTGGTGGGGCTCCTGCGCGCCGACCCCCGCGTGCTCTGGTTCCAGGTGAGCTGCGAGAGCCTCGAGTCCATCCACAACCACACCGTCTACGCCTTCCAGGAGGAGGGCCGGGGCGGGACCGCGGCGGAGGCGAACCCATGACCCGCAGGGTCGCCATCATCGGCGCGGGCCGGGTGGGATCGAGCGCGGCGTACGCGCTTCAGCTCGGGCGGTGTTGCGACGAGCTCGTGCTCGTGGACGCCCTGGCCGAGCTCGCCGAGGGCGAGGCCCTTGACCTCACCCATGGCCGCGCCGCCGCCGGTGGGCCTCGCATTCTCGCCGGGGGGTACGAGCAGCTGGCCGGGGCGGACCTGGTGGTGGTGACGGCCGGGGCGCGGCGCCGGCCCGAGGAGTCCCGGCTCGCGCTCATCGCCCGCAACGCCGCCCTCTTCCGGGGGGTACTCGCGGACCTGAAGCAGGTCGGGCTCCGCCGGCAGGCGGTGCTGCTGGTGGTCACCAACCCGGTGGATGTGCTGACCTATCTCGCGACGGCGGAGATGGGCTGGCCCGCGGAACGGGCGATCGGGCTGGGAACGGTCCTCGACACGCTCCGGTTTCGCTCCCTGATCGGCGAGCGGCTGAGGCTCGAGCCGACTCGCCTCGAGGCCCTCATCGTGGGAGAGCACGGCGACTCGATGGTGCCCATAGCCTCGGCGCTGCGCTACGACGGCGCCCCACTGTCGGCCGCCCCTGGTTACTCCCAGGCGGCGGTGGAGGAGGCGTTCGCCGCGACGCGCACCGCGGGCGCGGCGGTGATCCGCCTCAAGGGCGGCGCCGGGCACGCGGTGGGGCTGGCCATCCGCCAGGTGGTGGAGGCCCTGCTGGACGACGGCGGGGCGCTCCTGCCCGTCTCCACAGTGCTTGCCGGCCGAGAGGTGGCGCCGGAGTCTCCTGGGGTGGCGCTGAGTCTGCCGACGCGGGTCAGGCGGGGGGGCGCAGCCGGGGTGGTGATGCCCGATATGACGGAGGAGGAGCACAGGCGACTTGTGCACAGCGCGGAAGTGCTGCGCCAGACACTCGAGCAGCTCGCGCGGGGGGCAGAGGAGGAGAGTCAATGACCATCCGTTACCTGGGCCACGCGGCCTTCCTCATCATCACCGAGGAGGGAACCCGGATCGTCATCGACCCCTACGAGCCCGGCGGCTACGGCGGCGCCATCGGGTACGGGCCCCTCAAGGAGCCCGCCGACGTGGTCGTCGTCAGCCACGACCACGCCGACCACAACTACGTGAAGATGGTGCCGGGCGACCCGCTGGTGGTCAAGGAGCCGGGCGAGCTCGAGCACAAGGGGGTGAGGTTCCGCGGTATCGCCACCCACCACGACGACCGCCGCGGCGCGGAGCGGGGCCGCAACGTCGTGCGCGTGATCGAGGCCGACGGGCTATCGGTATGCCACCTGGGCGACCTGGGGCACGCGCTGGGCCCGAAGGAGACGGCCGCGCTGGGCCGGGTGGACGTGCTCATGGTGCCGGTGGGCGGGACCTTCACCATTGACGCGGCTGGCGCGACGGCCGAGGTTGAGCGCCTGCGGCCCGCCATCGCCATCCCAATGCACTGCAAGACCCCGAAGTGCGGCTTCGACCTCGCTTCGGTGGAGGCTTTCCTGGCCGGCAAGTCGCGCGTACGGCGGCCCGGCGGCTCCGAGCTGGAGGTCACCAGTGAAAGCCTGCCGGAGCCGACCGAGATCGTGGTCCTGGATCCCGCCCTGTAGCCGCGCGGCCCGGGCTCAGCGCAGGTAGCCGAGGGCGCGCAACTCCTCCTTGAGCTCCTCGCGCAGCGCCGTGGGGTCTGCCGCCGACACCCTGGGGGGAGCGTGCGCCCTGGCCGTGGGAAGCCACAGCCACAACCCCCAGTCATCCGGCCTGTCGGGGGCGGGGGGCTGCTCGGCTATGAGCCACCCCGTCTCCGCGGAGATGCTGACCGGGACCCTATCGGGCGCGATCCCGTGGCTGCCGAGATGGAAGCGGGCCGGCGCGACGGGTTCACCGCCCGCTCTGGCCGAGAGGGTGATCGCGGCCTCGGGGTCACCGGCCTCGAAGAGGACGACGTGGGCGTCGCCGCTCGCGGGGAGACGCACCCGAGCCACGTCGCCGCCCTCGCCCTCCGGGGCCGGACCGGCGATGCGATCCTCCCAGCTCTCCCGCAGCGTCGGCACATGGAAGTAGGAGAACGGCGCGCTCGCCCGCAGCTCGACGACCACCTCCTCCTCGCGGGGGCCGACGAGGGCGAGCCGCGCGCCCCGCGCAGCGCCCATCGCGAGGTCGGCGAAGACCTGCCTCATATAGCGGAGCTGTTCGGCGTGGGCGGCCGACAGGTCGCGGAGCTGCGCCGGGTCTCGCTCCATGTCGTAGAGCCGCTCGGCCTCCCCGCCGGCCCAGGTGAGGTACCACCAGCGGCCCTCCCTCGCGCAGAACGCGCCGCCTCGGCTCTCTGCGAAGATGCGGCGCGCCGCGCCGGTCTCCCCCTCCAGCAGCGGCAGCAGAGAGCGCCCGGCCAGCCCTTGAGGGGGCTCGAGGCCGGCGAGTCCCAGGACGGTTGGCATGAGGTCTACCAGCGCGACCGGCTCCGGGACCCGCCGACCTCGCGCCCGGCCGTCGGGGAAGCGGATGATGAGGGGTACCTGGACCACCTCGCGGTAGGGGATGTCGCCGTGGTGCATCCGGTCGTGCTCGCCGAAGGCCTCCCCGTGGTCGGAGGTGATGATGAGGACCGTATCCCGCCCCCAGTCGTGAGAGAAGAGCCACTGACAGAACCCCTCCAGCCACCGATCGGCCTCGTAGATCTCGCCATCGTAGACATCGCGGATGAAGCGGAGGTCGGCGGCCGAGAGCCCGTCGGGCCGGCCGCTCAGCACGGCCTCCTCGAGGCGCTCGGGGCGCACGAGAGGGCCCCGGTAGCCGCGGCTGAAGCGAGCCAGCGAGCGGAAGCGCCCCTGGAAGTAGTTGTGCGCCTCGTAGGTGTGCAGAAGCACGAAGAAAGGCTGAGACGCGTAGGCTGGCAGCGCCTCCTGCAGGTCAGCGAGCTGATCCACGATGTGCTCGGCGGGCACGGGCGGGCGGGGCGGCGTCCAGTACCAGTCGAAGCCCGAGCTGAAGCCGAGCAAGGGGTCGAGGAAGCCGCCGCCCACGCTGCCCAGGGTTGCGTAGCCGCCCGCGCGAAGGTGGTCCTGGAGCGCGTCGAACAGCTCGACGGGCTGGAGGAACGCGAGCTCTTCAGGCTCGCCCCACATCGGGGGGCCGGCCGCCCGCGCTCCCACCAGGAACCGGTGCCGCGACGTGAGCATGCTGAGCATCGAGGGCAGCGTCCAGGTTCCCTGGGCATGAGCCTGCTCGAAGAGCGCCCCCTCCTGGCTGATCCGGTCAATGAAGGGGCTCGTCTGGCGGTGGTAGCCGTAGCAGCCGAGATGGTCTGGGCGAAGGGCGTCAATGACGACCAGCACCACGTTGGGGGGCCTCTGCTCGGCCGGCACGACGATCGTGGGGTCCACCCAGAGGGCATAGGCGGCGATGGTCTGCTCGGCAGGGACATCCCGCGGCTCACCCGCCTGCGCAACCGCCAGCTCGAGGATGACCTCCTCGCCCTCGGAGGCCGGCACCTCCAGGCTCACGGGCGCCCAGTTGGGCATGTTGGCGCCGCGCCACCGGCCCACCTCCTCGGAGAGGAGCTCGGTCGTCTCACCGCTGCGGTGGAGCCGGACGCTGAAGCGGATGCCGGCGCCCACCTTGTTCCAGCTCGCCGGCGAGGGACCGAAGGCGAGCCTGAGCTGGGCGGGGCCGGGCATCCGAAGCGGCTGCCTGATGGTGTGCGGCGCGGGAGCGCGAAGCACAGGTCGGTGAAGGCCCATGAGAGGAAGCTCGACCAGACCGTCCGCACGGTTGCCCGCCAGCTCGGGGTCGGCAGGGGCCTCGCCGCCCCGAAAGTGGTCTACGAAGCGGAATGCCTGGCCGGGCTCTAGCGTGACCAGCGCGCCCTCCTCGACGCCGGCCGCCTCCGGCCGCGCGGCCCGCCCAAGGGGGCGCCCACAGCCGACGGCGAGGACTGCGAGGGTGCCGACGGTGATCCCCAGGTATGCTCGGCGGCGCGCGCGCCGCGGCTGTGCAGATCCGGTCAGCACTGGCCCAAGGCCCATGGGGGATAGTGCGCCTATCCTCCCCTGCCCCTTCTGCGCGCCATGCGATCCCGCACCGCGGCCCTCACCCTGCGGGGCCCCGGCGGCTCGACGTGCCCCAGCACCGAGTCCGGCCGCGGCAGGCGCGCCTCCGCCGGCGGCATGGGCGCGAACTCGTGGTGTGGTTCGCTCTGGTACCAGTAGGCCACCGACGAGTAGTCGTTGCTGTGGGTGTTCGCGTGCCCATGCTCGATGGAGGCGCGCAGCGACTCGTGGAACACGATCGGGTCGGCCACGTGGTGGCGGTACACGGTGATGCGTTCGTTATACTGGAAGACCGTGCCCGGCCGGTGGTACGACACCCCGTGGTACAGGTTGTGGTTCTGGGGCTGCATGCCCCAGGCATGGCAGAAGTAGTCCTCCGAGCCGGTGCCGTGCAGGTCTGGCGGCCACTTGTCGCCGTCCACCATGAACATGTCGTCCCCCTCCCCCCACCAGCCCCCACACAAGTTGTGGACACTGAGGTTGACGCCCACGAAGTGCCCCCGTCCCCGCGCCTCGAGGAACACGTAATTGTCCCGGTCGCTCAGGTTCCGCGCCCGGCCGCCCTCGCCGCCCTCCCACGCATCCGGCTGCACCTGGGGCCGGACGGGGACCCAGCCGTCGGTGGGGTTCTCGCGGCGCCACTTCGCGTGGAAGCGGCCGTGGCCGTCGGGGGGCTGCGGCAGCAGGTCGTAGTCAATGTAGAAGTAGAAGGCCCCGATGGGAAGATCGGACTCGTTCACCACCTCGAGGCGGGCCTGCTCGGCAAAGGGCATGGGGAAGTAGCAGTTCATGGCCGCCCGCTTGGTCTCCCCCGGCCAGGCCGACATGGAGAGGACCGCGCAGGCGTAGGAGCTGACCACGCCGTGGCCGACGCCGAAGAAGTCGCCCAGGGGGCAGTCAATGCTGGGGGATGCCTCGCCGTCCCAGTAGGCGCGCAGGAGCGTCTTGCGCAGATACCACTCGTCCTCCGCGCTGACCGTAACCCAGATGTGGCGGATGCAGCCCGGGCCGGCGATGCGCGCCAGCTCGCGCGTCTCGCCCCCCGCGATGCGCCAGGCGTCGGCGTTGGCCCCGGTGGTGTCGAAGCTCGAGACACGCCTGGTGCGGCCCTCCCGGAGAAGCGAGAGTCCCTCTAGCATGGCAGTCCCCTGTCGTCCTTCACTGCTCCAGGGCTTCGCCGGCCTCCGGTTGCCTTCCTGTGCATGGGCCACGGGCGGCCGCGGCGAGGAAGGACCGATCTGCGCGCGCGGGGAAGGTTACAGTGGCGCCGCGGCGAGCCGGTTCGGTTGCGCCGGCGGCGCCGGCGGGGCATCTCACTCCAGGGGGATGGAGATGGGGAAGAGAGAGCAAGCCGGATGCCCACTGCTCGCGGGTTGCCTGACGCGGCGGGAGTTCATCACCCGCACCCTGTGGGGCGCGGCCGCGGCGGGGCTCGCGCCGGGCGCGTTCGCGCTGCTGAGCAGCGGCTGCCGGGCCGCCCAGCAGCTCGGCGCGCCGACCCAGGCGCAGGCCCCCGGTGGGCAAGATTTCACCCCTGCCTACGTCTCCCTCGGCGAGCGCGAGCTGGGACAGCGAGCGGCCGCGTTGCGCGAGATGCTTCGCTCCTGCGACCTGTGCCCGCGCCAGTGTGGGGTGAACCGGCTGGAGGGGCGAAGTGGGCACTGCCGCGTGGCGGCCGAGCCCATGGTTGCCAGCCACGGGCCGCATTACGGCGAGGAGAGAGGACTGGTCGGCCGAGGCGGCTCGGGCACGGTCTTCCTGAGCTACTGCAACCTCAACTGCGTCTTCTGCATCAACTACCAGATCTCGCAGTTGGGCCAGGGGCGCATCGTCAGCGTCGAGCGTGTGGCCGACATGATGCTGGAGCTGCAGGGCCGCGGCTGCCACAACATCAACTGGGTCACCCCCACCCACCAGCTCCCCATGCTCGTGGAGGCCCTGCGCATCGCGAGCCGACGCGGCCTGCGGCTGCCGGTGGTCTACAACACCGGCGGCTATGAGTCGGTGAGGGCGCTGCGGCTGCTGGACGGCATCGTGGACATCTACATGCCGGACGCGAAATGGGGCGACAACGAGGTCGGGCAGGAGCTATCGAGCGTGCCCGACTACTGGGATCGCAGCCGGGAGGGGCTGGCGGAGATGCACCGGCAGGTCGGCGACCTGCGATTTGACGACCAGGGGCTGATCGTGCGGGGGCTGCTGGTGCGCCACCTGGTGTTCCCAGATGACATCGCCCGCACCGGGCCCATCATGGAGTTCCTCGCCTCCCTCAGCCGCGATACCTACGTCAACATCATGTCCCAGTACACCCCCACCTACCGCGCCCATGAGTTCCCGGCCATCAACCGCCGCATCACCAGCGAGGAGTACCGCCGGGCCCTGGACCTGGCCCGCCAGGCCGGCCTGCACCGGCTGGAGCGAGAGGCCTGATCCGCCCTCCTGCCTACCGGTGGGGCGGACGCCCCGTCTGCCCAAGCCTGCCCCCCGCGTTGACGCGTTCCTCCGTTTCCGATACCATCAACGCCGTGGCCCCGGCGCGGCTCGCGGGGCCCGCCCGACCCTGAGGAGAGGACCGAGCCGATGGATTTCACATTCACCGAGGACCAGGCCGCCGTGCTCGAGGCGGTCAAGGAGTTCTGCGACGACGACCTCGCCCCCAGGGCGAAGGAGACCGATGAGGCCGGCGTCTGGCCCGCCGAGAACGTCCGCAAGCTCGGCGAGCTCGACCTCATGGGCATCCCCGTACCCGAGGAGTACGGCGGGCTCGGCCTCGACTTCCTGACCTGGACCGCGGTCGGCGAGGAGCTCTCCCGGGCCTGCACAACCACCGGCGCGGTGTACGGTGCGCACGTCCTGTGCGTCTTCCCTATCATGACCTTCGGCACCGAGGAGCAGAAGCAGCGCTTCCTCGTCCCCCTCGCCAAGGGGGAGCACATCGGCGCCTTCGGCCTCACCGAGCCCGGCGCGGGCTCCGACGCCGCCGCCGTGAGCACCCGCGCCCAGCGCGACGGCGACCACTACGTGCTCAACGGCACCAAGATCTTCATCTCCAACGGCGGCCAGGCGCAGACCTATGTCGTCATCGCCAGCACCAACCCCGAGCGCGGGGTGCGGGGCCTCAGCGCCTTCATCGTGGAGAAGGGAACCCCCGGCTTCGAGTTCGGCAAGGACGAGAAGAAGATGGCTTTCCCCTCCCTGCCCAACCGGGAGCTGGTGTTCACCGACTGCCGGGTGCCGAAGGAGAACTTGCTCGGCCGGGAGGGCGGCGGCTTCCTGGTCGCCATGCGAACGCTCGCGGTGGGGCGCATCGGCATGGCGATCGGCGCGGTCGGCGTGGCGCGGGCGGCCCTGGAGGCGGCGGTGCCCTACAGCAAGCAGCGCAAGCAGTTCGGCCAGCCCATCTCCAGCTTCCAGGCCGTTCAGTTCATGCTCTGTGACATGGCGACCGAGGTGGACGCGGCGCGGCTGCTGACCTGGCGGGCCGCGTGGCTCAAGGACCAGGGCAAGCCCTTCGAGAAAGAGGCGGCGATGGCGAAGCTGTTCGCCTCCGAGACCGCGATGCGGGTGACCACCAAGGCGGTGCAGGTGTTCGGCGGCTACGGGTACACGCGGGAGTTCCCCGTCGAGCGCTATATGCGGGAGGCGAAGCTGTTCGAGATCGTCGAGGGCACCTCGGAGATCCAGCGCCTCGTCATCGCCAACCATGTCATCCGGGAGCTCGGCGGATGAAGAGCGTCGTGTGCATCAAGCAGGTGCCCGAGACCACCGAGGTCCGGGTGGATCCCCAGACGAACGCGCTCATCCGGGAGGGCGTCAAGAGCATCGTCAACCCGGTGGACGAGAACGCGATCGAGGCCGCGCTCCAGCTCCGGGAGGCCCACGGCGGCACGGTCACCGTCATCACCATGGGCCCGCCCCAGGCCGAGGAGGCGCTGCGCCAAGCGCTCGCCATGGGCGCGGACGAGGCGGTGCTGCTGACCGACCCCGCCTCCCGGGGCAGCGACACCCTGGCCACCTCCTATACGCTCGCGCAGATGGTGCGCAGGCTCGGGGAGGTGGACCTGGTACTGTGCGGCAAGCAGGCGATTGACGGCGACACCGGCCAGGTGGGGCCGGGGCTGGCGGAGCGGCTCGGCGTGCCCCAGATCACGTTCGCCATCTCGCTCGAGGTCAACGACGGCCGGCTGCGCGCCCGGCGGGTGCTGGACGACTTCTTCGAGGTCGTCGAGGTGAAGCTGCCGGCGGTGGTGACGGTGGTGAAGCAGATCAACGAGCCCCGGCATCCGAGCATGCGCAACGTGCTGCGGGCGAAGCGGGCCGAGATCACCAGGTGGACCCTCGCCGACCTGGAGGCCGACCCCACACAGACCGGCTTCGACGGCTCCCCGACACAGGTCATCCGGGTGTGGCCGCCCGAGCGCCGGGCCGGGGGCAAGATCCTCGACGGGCCGGTGGAGGAGGCGGTCGAGGAGCTGGCGCGCGCACTCAAGGATATGAACCTCGCGGCGGGATAGCCCGCCCGGAGGCTGGAGACTTCGCCTCATGGCCGTCCTTCTGATTCCAGAGACCTGCACCGGCTGTCGGCTATGTCTGCGGGCGTGCCCGTACGGCGCCATAGACATGGTCGAGGGCAAGGCGCGCTTCAACGACAACTGCACGCAGTGCGGCGCCTGCGCCTCCGCCTGCGCCTTCGGCGCCATCGTGATCGAGGCCGCCTATAGCCGGGACGTGGACACCTCTCAGTACCGCGGCCTCTGGGTGGTGGCCGAGCACCTGCACGGGACCCCTCGGCGGGGCACTTACGAGCTGCTCGGCGAGGGCCGCCGGCTCGCCGACGCGCTGGGCGTCGAGCTGGCGGCCGTGCTCCTCGGCGACGGTGTGGCCGACCTGGCGCAGGACCTGATCGCCCACGGCGCGGACACAGTGTACCTGGTGCAAGACCCGGCGCTGGCGCACTACCGCACCGGGCCGTGCACCGACGTGCTGGCCGGGCTCATCAACCAGCACAAGCCCGAGATCGTGCTCTTCTCCGCGACGCCCCAGGGGCGAGACCTCGCGCCCCGCGTCGCGGCCCGGCTCTCGGCCGGCCTCACCGCCGACTGCACGGGGTTGGAGGTGGACGCGCAGGAACGCCTGCTGGTGCAGACCCGGCCCGCCTTCGGCGGCAACCTGATGGCCACCATTGTCTGCCGCCACGCCCGCCCGCAGATGGCGACCGTCCGCCCGGGCGTCTTCCGACCGCTGGAGCCCGACCCCTCCCGCACCGGCCGGGTGGTGGAGACCCCGGTGCACCTCGACGAGCGCGCCATCGGCCTCAAGATCCTCGAGGTCGTGCAGCAGGAGACGGACGGGCGGGTGAACCTCCAGGACGCGGAGGTCATCGTCTCGGGCGGCCGCGGGCTCGGCAAGCCGGAGGCCTTCGCGCTGATCCGCGAGCTCGCCGAGGTCTTGGGCGGCGCGGTGGGGGCCTCCCGGGCGGCGGTAGATGCGGGCTGGATCCCCGCCTACCACCAGGTGGGGCAGACGGGGCGCACCGTGCAACCGAAGCTGTACATCGCCTGCGGCATCTCCGGCGCGGTGCAGCACCTGGCGGGCATGAGCAGCGCCGACTGCATTATCGCCATCAACAAGGACCCCACCGCGCCGATCTTCAGCGTCGCCACCTATGGCATCGTCGGCGACCTGTTCGAGGTCCTCCCCGCGCTCACCCGGAGGCTGCGGGAGCTGCGCGGGGCGTAGCATCGAGGGCCGGCATATCGCGCTGGGACTGGAGATCGAGATGACCCACCGCGAGCGTATGCTCGCCACCTTTCGCTTCGAGCCCGTTGACCGCGTCCCCGATTGGGAGTTCGGCGCCTGGCAGCAGACGATCGAGCGCTGGCACACGGAGGGACTGCCCGCCGAGTATGATGATCCATGGGGCGCCATCGCGCAGTACTTCGGCACCGACGAGGCCGGCTTGGGGGGCGACCTCGGCCTCAACGTCGGGCTCCTGCCGGCCTTCGAGTCGAAGCTGCTCGAGGAGAAGGGTGACCACATCATCGTCCAGGACGGCGACGGCGCCATCGCCGAGATGCTCCGCCCCGAGCTGGGCGCCTCCATCCCCCACTACCTCCGCTATGCCATCGAGACCCGGGCCGACTGGGAGCGGCTTCGCGACGAGCGCCTCAACCCCGACTCACCCGGCCGCGCCCCGGCGGACCTCGAAGAGCGCTGCGCCCAGACCCACGACCCCGAGCGGCCCACGCTGCTGTGGTGCGGCTCGGTCTATGGCTGGATCAGGAACTGGATGGGCCTGGAGGGCGTGTCCATCGCCATCGCCGAGGACACCCCCTGGGTGGTCGAGATGATGCGGCACCTGGGCGACCTGCGCAACGGCCTCTTCGAGAGGATCGCCGGCAAGGCGCGCATAGACTGCGGGGTGTGGTGGGAGGACATGTGCTTCAACAAGGGGCCGCTGGTCTCTCCCCGGTGGTTCGACGAGCACATGGTGCCCGAGTACCGCCGCACCACGAAGCTGCTGCGGGAGGGCTGTGGGTGCGAGTTCCACCAGCTCGACTGCGATGGCAATATCCACGCCCTTGTGCCGGGCTGGCTGGCGGGAGGCGTCAACGTCATGTACCCGGTCGAGGCGGCCCATAGCGATGGGCATCGAATCCGCGCTGAGTTCGGCCAGCGGGTGCCGCTGCGGGGCTACTTCGACAAGCGCGCGCTAATCGCAGGCAAAGAAGCGATTGACCGCGAGTTCGACCGGCTGCGCCCGCTGTTGGAGGGCGGCGGCTTCATCCCCCACACCGACCACTTGGTGCCGCCGGACGTCTCCTGGGAGAACTACGTCCACTACCGCCGCCGCAAGTGTGAGTTCATCGGCAAGGAGCCGGGGCCGCACGAGGCCGCGTGAGCCCCCGACGCGACACGCCCTGTCGGCCCGGGCGCGCATCGGTGCGGTCCCCGCGACAGTGGGGTGAGGCCCCTCGGCGAAGAGGTGTCATCGCGGTGGCAGGGGGCAGGGTTCCGGCCGCGCCGGCTGCGCACCGCGCACCGGCCGGGGTCACAGTCGAGAGGGAAGGAAGCCGTGGCAGCCGATCCCACATCTGCATGTGAGGCCCTCATCGGCAGGACGCTGCCGGCCTTCAGCGCCGACTCGTCGCGGGGCCGCCTCGAGCTGGGCGGGCCGCATTCCCGCGGGGCACTGGTGCTGCTCTTCCTGCCGTGCCTTGGCTCGGCCGAGTGCCGGGAGTACGTGGCCGGCTTCGTCGCCCAGCGACCCGCCTACGAGCACCTCGGGGCGCGGGTGGTCCTCGTGACCGCCGCAACGCCGAGCGAGCCCGCCCACATCCCCTACCCGGTGATAACCCACGGAGCGGAGCTGTTCTCGCGCCACGGGCTGGTGGGCGAGCCGGGAGGGCCGACAGCAGGCGTCATCATCGTGGACCGCTACGGCGCCGTCGCCTCATGTTACACGGGGACGGGATGCGCCGACCTGCCGGCCGAGCCCCGGGTGCGGCGCGCCGTGCTCGCCGCAGAGGCCGTGTGCCCTGAGTGCGGTGTGCCCGAGGACCACTGGCTGGACGCGGTCGAGTCCGAGTCCGGCTGAGCGAGCCGCCCAGGGGCTACCGCGGCCCCGGCGTCGCGAGAGCAGCCGCGTCTCGCAGGGAGGCCGGCGGCCAGGGGGTCTCATAGAGGGTCATGGTTGTGGAGCCGCCGGTGACTGGGTCGGTGACGATGCAGGTCACGGCCGGAGTAAGAAGGTCGGCGCGCCGGGACAGGTCCGGGAAGTCCGCCGGGCGGATGGCCAGGTGGGAGGGCTGGACCTGCTGGAGGTAGGCCAGCAGGTTCGAGTCCGGCAACCCTGGGCCGCTGAGGGCCGCCAGGCCCTCGGGCGAGATCGTCCCTCCCAGGTCCACCATGCGCCGACGGGAGAAGAAGCCGATGGCCCCCACCTCGCGGCTCGCGATGGAGGCATCCAGGGGCAGGTGGTCGCCGGCCCACCGGCCGATGTAGCCCTGAAGATCGCTCACCCGCTTGACGCGGTTGCCGTGCTCTCGCCACATCGGGCCGTGCCCGAGCGCCAGCAGGGCGAACAGCGCGCCCGTGCTCAGCGCGACGCCGCCCGCGAAGGCCGCTCGGCCCCGGGCGCCCCGCCACCGCGGCGCGAGCCGGTGGCCGAGCCGATGGGCGGCGAACAGCCCCGAGACTCCGAGGACTGCGACCGCGGGCGTCAGGTAGGAGGCCGTGATCTCGGCGTTGATGGGCGCCGCCCGGGGCCAGAGGAGGCCGGGTGCGATGAGCAGCGCGAGGGGCGCGAGCACGGGCAGAAGGCTGGGGCAGCGGGTATGGGCGCGCAGCGCGCTGAGCGCGGCCACGGGCAGCCCGACCGCGGCCGCGCATAGCGCCACCGCGTTGTCGGCCCAGAGGTGCGACAGCGTGGCGCCGGCCCAGGCCAGCGGCCCCTGGAGGCGGAAGGCGCTCTCGGGCTGCTGCCACAGCGGGCCGCCGGCCCGCCAGTTGTACGCCAGATAGGGCACGAGCAGCAGCGCGGCGCCGGCCGCCTCGGGCACGCTTCGCGCCAGGGCGCGGCCCAGGCGCCGGCCGGGGGGCGCGTGAAGCGCGGCGATGAGCCAGCGGTCGAGCAACGCGAGGGGCAGCAGGAGGATGAGCGCGGGTCGGCTGAGCGCTGCCAGCCCCAGCGCCAGCGTCGCCAGCACGCGGGTGGCGGGCCCGCCCCACCACCCTTGAGCGTGCCAGTGCAGCACACCAACCAGCAAGAGCGCGGCGAGCGCTGCCTCGGTGCCGCTGAGCGCGGCGGCGCTCAGCCGGGGGCTAGCCGCCACGAGCAGGCCGGCGACGAAGGCGAAGCGCCAGTCGCCCAACAGCTCGAGCGTGAGCCGCCAGACGACGCATGCGGCGACGGTTACGCAGACCAGGCCCAGCAGCTTTGCGCTGAACAGGAATTGGCCCGTGGTCAGCCCGGCGAGCGCGAGCAGCCCGATCCAGGCCGGCCCCGGCGCGCCCGCCACCGGCACGTCGGGATTGAAGCACAGGCCCCGGCCGGCGGCGACGTTTCGGGCGAATACGGCACGCGCCCAGGCGGAGTCCGAGGGGAAGCCGAAGCCGCCCGCAAGCTGCCACCATTCGCCGGCCGCGTAGAGGGCGGCCAGCAGCGCGGCCAGTGACCCGTAGAGCACGAAGGTGGCGAAGGTGCTCCCCACCGGCGGCGGCACGGCGAGCGGCGCGCGCGGCGGACGGCTTGTCGAGTTCTCCGGGGCCATGGGTGGTTGGGAATTCTACTCCGCCGAACTGCCCCAGTCAACGGCGCGCCCGCCTCGCACCTCCCCTACTCCACCGAGGCCGAGCCCATCTCGTATCGGCCCTGGATCCCCTTCACCTCCCGGACCGGCGCCCGGTAGAAATACGGGCCGAAGCAGCCGGCAAGCCGAGCCGCTTCCTGCGGGTGCTCGTCCACCAAGTTGCGCGTCTCCCCCGGGTCCGCGACCAGATCGTACAGCTCGTCGGCCTCGCCCGCGGGCCGATGGACGTACGACCACCTCTCATCGCGGACACAGCGCTCCTCTCCCGCGTGATAGCCGACGATGATGGCCGGGCGATGTGAGTCCGCGTCCCCCTCCAGCACCCCGCGGAAGGAGCGCCCATGCATGGCGTGGGTGTCGCTGTCCATGCCCAGTAGGTCGAGGATGGTGGGCAGCACATCGTGGAACTGCACCAGCGCCCGCGTCTGCCGGCCCCCGCCCCGGCCGCCGGGCAGCCGCACCAGGAACGGGCACTTGAGCAGCTCGCTGTACATGCGGTCCGCGCCCTTGAGGAACTTGCCGTGGTCGCCCAGGGGGTGACCGTGGTCATTCGTGACGATGACCAGCGAGTCGTGGAGGTAGCCCAGCTCCCCCAGCGCCTCGAACAGCCGCCCCAGGCAGTGGTCCACGAAGCTGACCGCGCCCGCGTAGAGGCCGCGGATGAGGCGCACCTCCGCAGGCGAGGCCCACCGCTCCGCCGGCCCGCCCAGGGGCAGGATCAACCGCGGGCCCCGGTAGGCCGGGTCGCCGTAGGCATCCCAGCGGGCCGGCGGGCCCAAGGCTCGTGGGGCTGGAAGGAGTCCACCCACAGCATGACCCGGTCGTGCACCCGGTTGGCCTTCAGCCAGGCGATGCTCTCCTCAACCACCTGCGCGGCGAACCAGTCGGACTCCTGCTGGAAGTCGTCGGTGTTGGCCAGGAACTGCCCGACCCGGCGGCGCCACTGCTCGTCGTAGTTGGGGTTCACGTAGTCGTCCAGGTTGCGCCGCGTGGGCGAGGACACATATGGGTCGTACTCCTGCCCCCGCACCCACCGGTAGGCGTGGAAGCCACGGTGGTAGTTCATGCCTGGCGCGCGGTAGTGGTAGGTGTCCGAGATCAGCCCGCACACATAGCCCCGGCCGCCCAGGATCTGCGCGATCGTGACGTCGCTCTCGCGCAGGGGCTCCCAGCCGCGGAAGGGCAGGGTCCACTGCCCTGTCATCAGCGCCAGCCTCACCGGCATGGTGGGCAATCCCTCGGGATAGGCGTTGTGGAACACGATGCACTCCCGCGCGAAGCGGTCGAGGTTGGGCGTCTGGCAGGCCAGCACATCCGGGAAGGGACCGCGGCCCCCATGATACAGGCTCACGTGGTCCTGCCGCAGGCTGTCGAGCACGATGACGATCACGTTCATACCAGAGCTCCTTGGGTTCACCGCAGAGGCGCACAGGAGGTCCTGCAAGTACGGCTCATCGGCCATGGCGGAGGCCGTGCGCCTCGGGCAGAGCGGGAACGACTCTCTACCCGCTGTCTCGGGCCTTCGGGGCCCAAACGCTGCCGGCGACCGCGGCCCGTCGCCTCGCGGTCCTAGTCGTCCTCCCCGCGCTCCTCGTCCTCCTGGTCCTCCGCGCCCTGCGCCTCGCGGCGGGTGACCTCGGCGATGCGGTCGGCGGTGGTGGCGTACACCTCCCGGGGGCGGCGGCCGTCATGGGGGCCGACATAGCCGCGCTCCTCCATCATGTCAATGAGCCGCGCCGCGCGGGTGTAGCCGAGCTTGAACTTGCGCTGGAGCATGGAGGCCGAGGCGTGCTTGGTCGCAAGCACGTAGTTCAACGCGGTCTCGAACATGGGGTCCTCCGCCTCCTCGGACTCCCCGGGCAGCGCCACCGAGCCGGTGCTCTCCACCGCGCCCTCGGCATACCTGGGCCTCGCCTGCTCCTTCAGGAAGGTGACAAGCGCGCCGATGTCGCGCTCGCTGATGTAGGCGCCCTGGATGCGGATCGGCTTGCCTGTGGGCGCGTCGAGGGGCAGGTAGAGCATGTCGCCCGAGCCCACCAGCCGCTCCGCGCCGTTGATGTCCAAGATCGTCCGCGAGTCCACCTGGGAGGCCACCGCGAAGGCGATCCGGGAGGCGATGTTCGCCTTGATCGTGCCGGTGATCACGTTCACCGAGGGCCGCTGGGTCGCCACCACCAGGTGGATGCCCGTCGCCCGCGCCAACTGCGCCAGCCGGCAGATCGAGGTCTCGAACTCGGTCGCCGCCTGCATCATCAGGTCGGCCAGCTCGTCAATGACGATGACCAGGTAGTAGAGCCGCTCCATATCGGGGTCGCCCCTGGCGCGCTCGTTCCAGCCCGCGATATTGCGGACCCCCAGGTCGGCGAACTGCGAGTAGCGCAGCTCCATCTCCCGGATCGCCCAGCGCAGCAGGCCTGCCGCCTCTTTGGCATCGTGGGCGACGGGGGCAGCGAGGTGGGGAATGCCCTCGAAAAGGCTCAGCTCGACACGCTTGGGGTCAATGAGGAGCAGCTTGACCTCGTCTGGCCGGGCGCGGAACAGCAGGGAGGCGATCATCGAGTTCAGGCAGACGCTCTTGCCCGAGTTCGTCGCCCCTGCTATCAACAGGTGGGGCATCGTCGCCAGGTCGGCCATCATGGGGTGGCCGGAGATGTCCCGCCCCAGGGCGAAGGCGATCCGCGACTTGATGCGCTGCGCCTCCCTCGACTCGAGGATCTCCCGCAGGTGCACGAAGGTCACCTCGGGGTTCGGCACCTCGACGCCGATGACGCCCTTGCCCGGCACCGGCGCCTCCACCCGCACCGCGAGCGCCTTGAGCGCGTAGGCCAGGTCGTCGGCCAGGTTGGTCACCTTCGAGACCCGGACCCCGGGCGGCAGCATGATCTCGTAGCGCGTCACCCGCGGGCCGCGCTCGACGTCCACCACCCGGGCCTCGATGCCGTAGCTGGCGAGGGCGTTCTCCAGCGTCTCGACGCTGGCGAGCGCCTCCCGCTCCGCCTCCTCCGAGGAGGGGGCCTCGGAGAGCAGCGACAGCGGCGGAAGCTTGTAGTCGGCGTAGGCGGCGTCCTCCTCTGCCTCATCCTCGACCTTCAGGAGCTGGAGCTGAGGGCCGGCCGGCCCGGGGGCGGGCGCCTCGGCGCTGGGCTCCTCGGGCTGGGGTTGCGGCCCGGGGAGGGCGGGCGGAGCCTCGGGTGTGGGCACGGGCTGGGGTTTCCTGCGCCGCGCTCCGGGGGCCGGCGGCCTGGGTCTGCGGAAGGAGGGCAGGTGCATGTTGCGCAGGGAGCGGGCGCTGGCGCGACTGACCAGGACCGCCAGCCGCGCGCCCCCGGCGAGGATGCGGATGAGCGGCGTGTCGGTGATGTAGCCGAGCGCGCACAGCGCCGCCAGCAGCAGCAGGAGCATCCCGAGGGTCTGGCCGAACAGCGGCCTCAGGGCCTCCGCGAGCAGCACGCCCAGCAGGCCCCCGGGCTCGTCCGCGAACTGCCGCCCGAGCACCCCCGCCGCGGGGGCTGCAAGCTGCCACATCCCGAGCACGATCCAGAGCAGGATCCCGAAGCCGGCGGCCAGCCGGCCGAACTCGATGCGCCGCCAGCGCACCACCATGATGGCGCCGAGCAAGACCAGCGCCGCGCCCACCGCGGCCGCGCCCAAATTCCCAACAAGGAAGGCCAGCACGCGGTGCAGGAGGGGGGCGACGAGCCCGGAGCGCCGCCCGGCCCCGGTCAGCAGCAGCAAGCCGACAGTGAAGAGCGCCAGGCCGACGACCTCGTAGCGCAGACGCCGGCGGTGCGGCTCGGCGGACAGGCGGATGATGCGGCGGGGCCGCTGAGGGGCGGCCGCGCTTTCCCGCTCCAGGCGGTCTGCCATAGCCCTCTACCTCATGGGCGCGCGCCCAGGCCGGCGCCTGCCTGGGGCAGGTCCGGCCAAGACGCCAATCGCCCGCGGGAAGGGGGCCACCCGCGGCTCAACGCTCCCTAGAAGATACCACGTCCCCGGCGAGCAGACAAACCCCGCGAACCCCTGTCTGGACGCCTCGCCGGTGCGGCCGTTGCCGCTCTGTGCCGCGCGCATGTCGCCGCAGGCGCATGCGCGGGGCCGTCGCCCCTCTCCTACCTCGCCGCCCAAAGCATGCCCCGCTGCACGATGGTGCGCGCCTCGGGCACGTCGAAGTCCGCCGCTACGTGCCCCAGGGAGCAGTAGAACACGCGCGCCGCGCCATAGGGGCGCTTCCATACCACCGGCATCACCACCCCCTCGATCCAGGGGCAGTGCTCGCCGCTGAAGGTGGTCGTGGCGAGCACCTCGTTCGAGGGGTCCACATGCATGTAGTACTGCTCTGAGTGCATGTCGAAGTCGGAGAGCCCCTTCGTGATCGGGTCCTCGTGGTTGACGATGTTCACGCGGTAGTCTATGACGCCGCCGGGATGGACCACCCACTGACCCCCGACCATGAACTGGTACTCGCAGTTGTTGCGGAAGGAGTCGCCCATCCCGCCGTGCCAGCCGGCGATCCCGACCCCGCTGCGGACCGCGTCCAGAAGCCCCTTCTCCTGCTCGTTGGTGATCGCGCCCATCGTCCACACCGGGACGATCAGGCTCAGGGACCGCATGTAGTCCTCCTCGAGGTACACATCCAGCGTGTCCGAGACCCGCACGTCGAATCCCTGCTCGGCGAGGAAGGGCGCGAAGATGTCCACACACTGCTTGGGCTCGTGCCCCTCCCATCCGCCCCACACCATCAAAGCCGACCTCATGACCATCTCCTCAGGTTGAGATTGTGCGCCATTCATTATAGCAGAATCGCGGACCCTTAGCTCACGCCGCCGCCCGGGGCCGCGCTGGGCCGCAGTCTGCTGTGGAATAATGCACGCGGCGTGATCTCCCGATGAGAGCCCATCGGACACTGCTGGCGTTGGGGGTCCTGTTCGCGATCGCCTCCTGGGCCGGGCCCGCCCGCGCGCAGGAGGCGCTCGCCCGCGCCCTCGGCTCGCTGCCCCCGGTCATCGGCCAGTCCACAACCTACCAGAGGAAGGCCAAGGAGAGCATCTACGAGATCGCGCGCCGCCACGGGGTCAGCGCCTCGGCCATCTACAACGCGAACCAGGGCGACCTGCTGGAGGGCGACGAGCTGCTGCTGATCCCCATCGCGCGCATTCCCCCGCTCGCCTGGCTGCCCGCGGCGCCGGGGGCGAGGGAGCCGGCGAAGCAGGGCTTCGTCGTCAACCTGACCGAGCGCGTGCTCTACTTCTACCGGGATGGCCGACCCGAGCGAGCCTACCCGGTGACCATCGGCATGCGGGGGTGGGAGACGCCCACCGGCGACTTCACCATCGTCAACAGGCGCAAGAACCCGACCTGGTTCCCGCCCCGATGGGCGATCGAGGAGAAGCCCGTGCCCCCGGGGCCCGACAATCCCCTGGGCGACCGCTGGATGGGGTTGTCGGCCCCCGGCTATGGGATCCACGCCACCAACGTCCCTTCCTCCATCGGACGCTACTCCTCCCACGGGTGTCTCCGCACGTACCCTGAGCACGCCCACGAGCTCTATGAGCTGGCGCCCATCGGCACCCCGGTGAAGATCGTCTACCAGCGCGTCGTCTTCGCCTACGACGCGTCGGCAGGCGTGGTGCATCTAGCCTATCATCCGGACCCTTACCGCCTGGGGGAGGTGCGGCCGGAGGCCGTGGTTCGGCGCCTGGAGGAGTACGGCCTCGGGCAGGTCGTGGATGTGGCAGCAGTGGAGGCGGCGCTGGAGCGGCCCACGGGCGTGCCCACGCCGGTGGTGGGGTCGGGGGCGCGGCTGAGCGTCAATGGCCGGGCGGTGGCGCTGCCGCTGAGCCCAGTGCGGGCCGGGGAGGACTGGCTGGTGCCGGCCGGGCCGCTGGCGACGGCGCTGCGCATGCGGCTGGAGGTGGGCCCGCGGGCGAACTACGCGGCGGTGCGGCGGGGTGAGCAACGGGCGCTGTTCTCGACGGGGGACCGCGACGCGATCATCAACGGGGAGCTGGTGCGGCTAGAGGCCGCCCCGCGGCTGGCCGCCGGCCACCCGATGATCCCCCTGCGCGCGACCGCGGGGGCGGTGGGGGCCTCGGTGGGCTGGGACGCGGCAACACAGACCATCCTGGTGTGGGACCGGCACGGCCCCGGGCCGGTGGGGGCTCCCCCGGAGGGCGACACGAGGCTGAGCCGCGCCCCCAACCGCCAGATCGCTCCCTGAGTACTCAAGCCTGCCGGCGGCCGCGACGCAGGGCGACGCGAACCTGCCGCGCGAGGCTGCGCGCGGATGCCGCCGTCTCCTCCTCCACCGGCCCGGGCCCGTAGCGGGCGATGACGAAGACCTCGGTGAGCGAGCGCACGGCGGGGAGCGCGGCGGCGAGTCCGTCGGGCCGGGCCTCGAGGGCGGCAAGGAACTCCAGGGGCGTCTGGGCCGCGCGCCTGGGCCGGCCCCGTCGGGCCAGTAGATGGCAGGCCTCCGCGTAGGCGCGGGCGACCGCCGCGCGCGCGTCGCGGGCGGCGGGCAAGGCGCCCCACCGGCCGATGCGCATTGCCCTCAGGGCGCCAAGGGCCAGCGCGGCGATCAGAGAGAGCACGGCAAGGGCCGTCGCCCAAGGGTGACGATGGACGAAGAGCCCCGCGGAGAGCGCAAGACGCCTGAGCGGCGAGAGTGGGACTGGGCCCTCCGCGGGCGTCGCGTCTGCGGTCGTCCATCCCCAAGGCAGCAGATACACCTCGGCCCAGGCGTGCGCGTCCGTGCCTCGAAACAGGTAGGTCGCCGTCTCCGGGTCGTACTCGCCACCCGCGTAGCCTGTGACGAGGCGCGCCGGAATGCCGACCGAGCGCGCCATCAGGACCAGGGCGGTGGCGTAGAGGTCGCAGTATCCCCGCTTGAGGTCGAGGAGGAAGTAGTCCGCGGCGTCCCGGCCGCGGGGGGTGGCCGGCACGTCCTGGGAGTAGGCGTACTCGCCCTGCAGGTGCTGGACGAGCGCGCTGAGCCTGGCGAGCGCCGTCGGCTCGTCGCCGGCCACTGCGCGCGCCAGGTCCGCGACGCGGCGGGCGCTCATCGGTACGCGCAGGTACTGGGGAGGCAGGTCGGAGGGTGAGGGCAGGACGTGCGCGTCGGCGGGCGCGCCAGGGGTTGCCGGGGCCATGTCGAGGGGCGCCGACGTGACCGTGTAGGCGGCGCCGTGCCGGATCAGGTACTGGGGCGCGACCACGCAGCCATAGGCGTCCACGAGGAGGTTGGGCACATCGGTGAGATCGAGCGGCGGCTCGGGCCTGACTCGCTGGGGAAGCCCTGGGGCGTGGATGACAAAGGGCAGATCGGCCTCCAGCTCGACCCGGTGGGTAACGAGCGAGGCGCCGGGCGGGGCCGGGACGTACCTGGTGAGATCGAGCTCGTTCTCCTGCGGCGGGCCCACCAGCCGCGGCTCCTGCGAGGCCAGCCAGGCCCGCCCGGTGTAGTGGTCGAAGACCTCGCCCCGCCAGTAGCCCGCGGCCGGGCCGCTGACTCTCATCACCGGCGTCTCGACGGGGGCGACGGGGCCGCGGCCGATGGGATAGCTGCGGGCGGCGTCGGGCGAGCGGTAGAGGCGGCCCGGCACGCCTGTGCCGCCCCCGCCCATGCCCGATATGAGCTGCCAGCGGTACTGAGGCAGGTAGGTGGCGGTCGGCAGGTACAGGGCATATCCGAGGGCCAGTATGGCGGCGATGGAGGCTGTGAGTATCCCCCAGTGTCGCCGGCGCCACTCCGCCCCCCGCCGGCCGGCCCACAGCCCCCCGCCTGGGGGCAGGCCGGTCAGCACCATGGCGTGGCCCACAGCCGCCAGGCCGGCGGCGAGGAAGATGGCGAAGCAGAGGCTCAGGTGGCCCCACTGGCCTCGGCCGGAGATGAGCCCGAAGACGGCCAGTGCCGGCACCATGGCGAAGGGGACCGCCTCGGGCCGGACGAGCACGAAGCTCAACGCCAGGGGCAGGAGCGCCATACGCAGGGCCAGCCCGAGCCCAGGGTCGGCGCGGGCCGCGTAGAGCCCGGAGACCTCGGCCGCGATGTCGTGCGCGATCAGCGCGCCCAGGCCCGCGGCGGCCGCCGCGCCGAGCGCCAGGCCCAGGGGCACCGCCCGGGACAGGCGCCAGTGCCGCGTGTGCCAGCTCACCACCACGCCCGCGCACACGAGCAGAGCGCCCGCCAGCCCGACCGAGGTGCTGGTGCCCGCCACCCCCAGGGCGACCAGGCAGGCGGCGAGCGCCAGCGCGCCCCCGAGGTAGAGGACCGCCTCCTCTGTCGTCGTCGTCCGGTCAGTCCGCGGCAACGAGCATCCTCCCCAGCGCCTCCCCCACGTCGTCACCCCGCCCGAGCACCGTGACGGTCGCTCCGGCCCGCGCGAGCGCCTCCGCCGGCTCGGCCGCCGACGGGCCGCCTCTGGGGTCGAAGCTAGCCGCGTCCAGCAGCACCACGGCCACCCACAGCCCGCCTCCGGAGGGCTCGACCAGCCTCCCCACTACCCCGGGAAGGCCCTCATCGGGGGCCGCCGTGATGATGCAGAGCCGGTACCCTGAGGGCAGCATAGCGCCCACCCAGTCGGTCACCTGGGAGGGGGCCAATGCCCCGTCGGCGCGCACCCGCGCCAGCGCCTCGAGCAGCTCGTACTCCCGCGTCGGGCGCTCCACCTCGACCAGCCGGGGCCCCTGGGGCGAGTCGGCCGCCAGGGACGCGCGTCCCTCTCCCGAGAGCGCCCAGTGCAGGAGGGAGGCCGCCGCTTTCACCCCCACCTCCAGTGTGGTGTCGGGCGGGGGCCCGTACTCGGCGCCCTCCCTGGTGTCCAGCACGACCGCGAGGTCGCCGGAGGCGCCGTGCTCGTACTCGATGACCTTGAGGGAGCCGTGGCGGGCGGTGGCCGGCCAGTGAATGCGCCGCAGCTCGTCGCCGGGCCGGTAGTCGCGGATCCCGTAGTAGTCCAGGCCCGACAGGGACCACCTCGCGCGCTCCCCCGTCGTCACCCCCCTCGGCTCTGCACCCGCGCGGCCCGCCTCTCCCGTGAGCTCGAGCGGCCGCGGGTAGATGATGGCCTCGCTGCGCTCGCCGAGGCGGCGCTCGTGGAGGAAGAGGCCGAAGGGGTCGGAGGCGGAGACGGTGATCGGCCCCAGGGGGTAGACCCCGCGCTTGCGCGCCCGGGCGCGGTAGGACAGGGACACACGCTCGCCGGGCCAGAGGGCCGGCACGACGAACTCGACCTCCGCGTCGGAGCCGACCAGGGGTGGGAGCGCGTCGGCGACGGCGAGCAGCAGGCGAGGCAGCCTCCCCGTGTTCTCGAGCTCGATCCTGACCGGGAAAGGTTCGTCCTCGAACACCCGGCCTGCGCCTTCCCGGCGCCAGGCGAGTGTGCGCGCGGAGAGCCGCGAGCTGGCATAGGCGACCAGCAGCACCGCCACCAGCGCGGCGAACATGAAGTAGGCCGCGAGAGAGTTGTAGACCAGGCCGATCAGGCCCATGCCGGCGCCTGCGACCACGACCGTGAGCAGTTGCAGGCTCATGGCTCAGCGGCGGGGAGAGGTCTCCCGGCGCCGGAGCCGGTCGGGGATGCGGTCGTGGCGGACCAGATCGTCGTAGGTCTCTCGCTCCACGATAACATCCGCCCGCCCGTCGGCGACCAGCACCACGGCCGGCCGCGGCAGCCGATTGTAGTTGCTCGCCATCGAGTAGTTGTACGCGCCGGTGGTCTGCACCGCCAGGATGTCGCCGGGCGCGATCTCCGGCGCCTCCAGGTCCACGATGAGAGTGTCTGTCTCGCAGTGCTTGCCGACCACGGTCACCTTACCCGTCCGCGGCGCGCGCGCCTTGTTCGCCACGATGGCATCGTAGCGCGCGCCGTACAAGGCCGGCCGCGGGTTATCCGACAGGCCGCCGTCCACCGAGACGTAGCGTCGAATGCCAGGGATGTCCTTGACGACCCCGACCGTGTACAGGGTCAGGCCGGCCTCGCCGACGAGGCTGCGGCCGGGCTCCTGGATGAGCCGGGGCAGGGGCAGGCCCCGGCGCTCGCAGCTTCGCCGGAGCGCGCCGGTGACGGCCTCGGCGTACTCCTCGAGGGAGGGGGGCCGGTCCTCGGGCCGGTAGCGGACGCCGAGGCCGCCGCCGAGGTCGAGCTCCTCGGGCGTGAAGCCGAGCCCGTCCCGGAGCTCGGCGGCGAGGGCGACCATCATCTCCGCCGCCTCACAGAAGGGCCCCGGCTCGAGAATCTGGGAGCCGATATGGCAGTGAAGGCCGCGCAGGCGGAGGTTCGGGGCGGCCTGGGCGCGGCGCACGCCCTCCTCAGCCAGCCCGCCCACGATGGGCAGGCCGAACTTGGTGTCCACGGTGCCGGTCTGGATGTGGGTGTGGGTGTCGGCCTGGACGCCCGGCGCGATGCGCACCAGCACGTCCATGGTCGCGCCCCGGGCGGCGGCGAGGGATTGCAGCGCCTCCACCTCGTCCAGGTTGTCCAGCACCACCCAGCCCACCTGGTGGGCGACCGCCATCTCGAGCTCGGCGCGGGACTTGTTGCTCCCGTGCAGGAGGATGCGCTCCGGCGGGAAGCCGGCCGCCAGGCCTGTGTGGAGCTCGCCGCCGGAGGAGACATCGAGGGCCAGCCCCTCCTGCTCCACGAGGCAGCAGATGGCGCTGGTCATGAGGGCCTTGGCGGAGAAGGAGATGAGCACCTGCGGGTAGCGGGACTCGAAGGCCGCCCGGTAGCGGCGGCAGGTCTCCCTGAGGTGGGCCTCGTCCACGACGTAGAGGGGGGTCCCGAACTGGCGGGCCAGCTCGACCGCGTCACATCCGCCGATCTCGAGCGCGCCGCGGCCGTTGACCCGCTGGGTGCCGAGCAGCATCATGCCTGCGCCTCCCTGGCCGGGCGGCCGGCGGCCGGCCGCCCTGGTGAATGCGGAGACGCCAGACTCGCTGGGTGCGGTCTGGCGTCGTGCGTGCGGACCTTTGTGAGGGGCGTCGTCAGGCAGACGCGGGCGCACGAACGCCAGCGCGGCGCTTCGTCGCCATCGTCTGATAGCCGGACGTCCGGGCGTTCATACGCACTGCCCCCCGCACAGGATAGCCCATCCGGCGCGCGAAGTCAACCCGCGCGTGACGCGGGCCCCTCCGCGCCCCACTTGCCACACCCCGCTCGGAAGTACTAAGATAGGAGCGGCGGCCGCCCGCCGGCGAGCCCGGCGGGGGCCCAGGGAGGTCTGGAATGGCGGAGCGATCCACTTGGCGCAACAAGGTGGGCCTGGCGGAGATGCTCAAGGGCGGGGTGATCATGGACGTCACCTCGGCCGAGCAGGCCAGGATTGCCGAGGAGGCGGGCGCGGTGGCGGTGATGGCGCTCGAGCGCGTCCCCGCCGACATCCGTGCGCAGGGCGGCGTGGCGCGGATGGCAGACCCGGTGAAGATCAAGGAGATCATGTCCGCGGTCACCATCCCGGTGATGGCGAAGGTGCGCATCGGGCACTTCGCGGAGGCCCAGGTGCTGCAGGCCCTGGGCGTGGACTTCATTGACGAGAGCGAGGTGCTGACCCCTGCTGACGAGCAGTTCCATATTGACAAGCACCAGTTCCAGGTGCCCTTCGTGTGCGGCTGCCGCGACTTGGGCGAGGCGCTGCGGCGCATCGGCGAGGGCGCGGCGATGATCCGCACCAAGGGCGAGGCCGGCAGCGGCAACGTCGTCGAGGCCGTGCGGCACATGCGACTCGTGCAGTCGCAGCTCCGGCGGCTCACCACCCTGCGCTCGGACGAGCTGATGGCGGCCGCCAAGGAGCTGGGCGCGCCCTACGAGCTGGTGTGCGAGGTCGCCCGCGCGGGCAAGCTCCCCGTGCCCAACTTCGCGGCCGGGGGCATCGCCACCCCGGCCGACGCCGCGCTGCTGATGCAACTGGGCGCCGAGGCGGTCTTCGTCGGCTCCGGGATCTTCAAGTCTAACGACCCCGCGGCGCGGGCGAAGGCGATCGTGGAGGCGACCACCTACTATGACAAGCCGGAGGTGGTGGCCCGGGTCTCGGAGGGCATCGGCGAGCCGATGGCCGGCCTGGATGTATCGAGGATGGACGAGAAGGAGCTGCTCCAGACACGGGGGTGGTAGGGGCCGCGGGAGGTAAGGAGTGCCCATGATCGGCAGAGGCATCGGCGTCGCGGGAATCTGGCTCGGGGTAGGGCTGGCGCTCGGCCTGGGCGCGGGGCAGCTCGCCGGCTGGGTGCAGCGCTGGCTGCTCATCTGCGCGCTCATCGTCAGCGCGCCCCTCGTCGGCCCCTGGACCTGGACCAAGGACTAGCCGGGAGATGGTCGGGGTCCTGGCCGTCCAGGGAGCCGTCCGCGAGCACCTGGAGGCGCTGCGCCGCCTCGGGGTCGAGGCGCGCCCGGTGCGCACCCCGGAGGAGGTCGCGGCCTGCGACGCGCTCATCCTGCCGGGCGGGGAGAGCACCACCATTGGCAAGCTGATGGACCGCTACGGGCTGCTGGCGCCGGTGCGGGAGCTGGCGGCCTCGGGCCGGCCGCTGCTGGGTACCTGCGCGGGGATGATCCTGATGGCGAAGAGGGTCGAGTCGGCCGCCGGGGACCAGCCCACGCTGGGGGTGATGGACATCACCGTCCGGCGCAACGCATTCGGGCGGCAGGTGGACAGCTTCGAGGCCGATCTGGACCTGGACGGGATAGGGGGCGGCCCCTTCCGCGCGGTGTTCATCCGCGCGCCCGTCATCACCGGGGTGGGCGATGGAGTAGAGGTCCTCGCCACGTGCGGAGAGAGGATCGTCGCCGCCCGGCAGGGGCGCCTCCTCGCCCTGGCCTTCCACCCGGAGCTCACCGACGACCCAAGGGTGCACGGGTATTTCGTCTCCATGGTACGCTAGCCACAGTCGCGGCGCCGGCGCGCTGCCGAGGGCCGTCGGCCTTCAGGTGCTGTCCGCGCTCGCCTTCGTCGGGGACGGGGTGCTGCTGTTCGTCAGCGCGCTGGGCTACCTGGCTCGAGGGCGCATCGGCTGGCGCCGCACCGTCGAGCAGATGGCGATCGTCGGCACCGACTCCTTGCCCATCGTGGTGGTGACCCTGTTCTTTGTGGGCATGGCCTGGGGCTGGCACACCGCGGGCTACCTGGTGCAGTTCGGCGCTACGGCCTACTTCGGGGGAGGCACGGCGGTGGCGATCGCCCGGGAGCTGGGGCCGGCGCTGTGCGGTGTAGTGGTGGCGGCGCGCGTGGGCTCGGCGTTCGCCGCGGAGCTGGGGACGATGGCCGTCACCGAGCAGGTGGACGCCCTGCGGGCGCTCGCCATCAGCCCCACCCGCTACCTCGTCGTCCCCCGGTTGCTGGCCTGTGTCGTGATGCTCCCGCTGCTGACGATCATCGCCGACGCGGCGGCCCTGGCGGGCGCCTTTCTGCTTTCTGTGCCGGTCGGCGTCAGCCCGGGCGAGTATGTGAGCTCCGTCCAGCGCTGGCTGACGCCGCACGACCTGTGGGGAGGGGTGGCGAAGGGCCTTGTCTTCGGGCTCATCATCGCCCTCGTCGGGTGCCGGCAGGGGATACGGGCCGGTGGCGGGGCGGCCGGCGTGGGCCGCGCCACGATCTCGGCGGTGGTCCTCAGCGTGGTGCTCATCTACGCCGCGAACCTGGTGCTCTCGATGGCGATCTTCCGGTACTGACCGTGGCCGAGCAGGCAGCTCCCATCCAGCTCGAGGAGCTCCGCTACGCCCTGGACGGCAGGGTCATCCTCGACGGGCTCGACCTGAGCGTCCGGCGAGGCGAGATCGTGGCCGTCATGGGCCGCTCGGGGACGGGGAAGACGACGCTGCTGCGCTTGATCATGGGCCTCATCTCCCCCACCGGCGGCCGCATCCTGGTGAACGGGGTGGACCTCGCGGGTCTGAGCGAGCGGGAGCTGGATGAGCTGCGCATGGGCGTGGGCATGGTGTTCCAGGGGGCGGCGCTGCTGGACTCGCTAACGGTGTTCGAGAACGTGGCCCTGGGGCTGGTGGAGCACCGGCGCATCGGGGCCGGAGAGCTGGCAGGGCGGGTTGCCGGGCTGCTGGAAATGGTCGGCATGTCGGGCACCGAGTCGCTGCTGCCGGAGCAGCTCTCCGGGGGGATGCGCAAGCGGGTGGGGGTGGCGCGAGCGCTGGCCATGGGCCCCTCGATCATGCTTTACGACGAGCCCACCGCGGGTCTGGACCCGATCTCGGCCTCCGCGCTCCACGACCTCATCCGGCGGCTGCGCGACCAGGTGGGCGTGACCTCGGTGGTGGTCTCGCACGACCTGTCCACCCTGCGCAGCGTCTCCGACCGCGCGGCCCTGCTGCACCGGGGCCGGCTGCTTGCCCTGGGCCCCCTCGCCGAGCTCGAGCGCTCGGCCGACCCGGCCGTGGTGCAGTTCCTCTCCGGCCGCCCCGATGGGCCGCTCGCCGACGAGGCGGCCCTTGCCTGACCAGGAGGTCTCGATGCGCAGCGGCGCTGAGGTGAAAGTCGGGATGATAACCCTGCTGGCGCTGGCCCTGGTCGTGGTGTTCGCCCTCTACATCCGGGGCTACCGCGCGGGGGTCGGCGCCTACGAGGTGTGTGTCATCTTCGGGGATGCGCGGGGGCTGCAGCGAGGCGATCCGGTACGGCTGGCCGGTGTGAAGATCGGGGAGGTCGAATCGGTCGCGATCAACAGGGAGCTGAAGGCGGAGGTGCTCCTGAGGATCCGTCGCAGCCGCCACTACACGCTTTACGACAGCTACGAGTTCCGGATCGCCACCTCCGGCCTGATCCAGGAGCGCTTTGTGCAGGTGCTGCCGGCCCCGGTCGGCCCCACGGCCGCGCCCCTCACGGATGGAGTGTGCGTCGAGGGCACCGCCGCGCCGGAGCTGGCCGACATCGTGGACGCCGGGCTCGACCTGCTCGAGAACCTGAACCGCACCTCACGGCTGGTGCAGACACTCCTGTCCGAGCAGGAGGTGATCCAGGGGGTCACCCAGGCCCTGGAGAGCTTCGTGGAGGTCTCGCGGGCGGCGGCACAGGTGGGGGAGGCGGCACGGGCCCTCGCCGACGAGTCACGCCCCCAGGTGGTGGCGGCCCTGAACGACTTCAGGGGCGCGGTGGGGGATCTTCGGCGGATGGCCTCGCACCTCGAGCAAGGGCTCGCCTCCGAGACCACGCTGGCCGACCTGCGGGCGACCCTTGCCAGCGCCCGCCGAACCACCGAGAACGCGGCCCGCCTCACCCAGATTCTCGCCGATGCGCTCTCCGACCCCGAGCACCAGCGGAAGGCGGAGGAGACGCTGTCTGCGGTCCACGAGCTGGCGATCTCGCTGCGGCGGGTGGGCGAGGACCTGGAGGTCGTATCGGGAGAGCTCCGCCGGGCAGCGCCGGCGATCCCTCGCGTGGCGGCCGAGGCGGAGACCATCACCGCCGACCTGTCGGCCGTGCGAGAGAGGCTCAAGCCGCCCCAGATAGATGCCGCCTTCGACATCGTCTACGCCCCCGCCGAGGGGCGCACCTACCCCTCCGGGCGGCTCGACATCCGCACCGACGACGAGCGCTTCCTGCGCCTGGGCATAGATGACATCGGCGGCGAGTCCGATGTGAGCGTCCAGCTCGGAGAGCCGCAGTCCCTCGCCGTGGTGCGCTATGGCCTGGTGCGCTCCCGTCTCGGGTTGGGGCTCGACTTCCGGCTCCCGCGGGGCTCCGCGCTCTCGCTGGACATCTCGGACCCTAACGCCCTCCGGGGCGATGTGCTCGCGGACATCCCTCTGGTGCTGGGCCGGGAGCACTGGAGCCTGCTGGCCGGCGTGCGCGATGTCGGACAGGACCCCGCCTTCGTGGCCGGCGTCAGACTGCAGAAGTAGCTTGCCCGACTCCATCCTCGAAGGAGGCTCCATGCCGGGCCCCGTGGTCGCAATCACCCACGGCCCCGACCCCGAGACCCTCGTCCGGGACGCGCTGGAGCTGGTGGACGCCCAGGCCGCGATCAAGCGCGAGGGCCGCGTTGTCCTGAAGCCGAACTACGTCGAGCCCCGATCGCCCGCGGACGGGGTGACCACCGACCCGCGCATCATCGCCGCCCTGGTGCGCTGGCTCAAGGGGCTAGGCTGCCGACACATCACCATCGCCGAGAGCAACTGGAGCCGCGCCAACACCGAGCGCGCTTTCGAGCTTGTCGGACTGCCCGCGCTGGCGAGCGACCTGGGCGTGCGCCTGCTCAACCTCTTCGACGACGAGCACGTCCCGCTCGAGATCCCCGGCGCGCTCTCGCTCCATCGGGTGCGGATCGCCCGCACGGTGTTGGAGGCCGACTGCCTGGTCAACCTGCCGAAGCTGAAGCGCCACTGCCTGGCCGACGTCACCCTTGGGATCAAGAACCTCATGGGCGCGGTCTTCCCCGAGAAGAGCGCTATGCACCGGGACCTCCACCAGCGCCTGCGCGACCTGGCGACGGTGCTGCGGCCGGCGCTAACGGTGGTGGACGGGATTGTCGGCTCCGAGCGCCACGAGACCGCGGGCACCCCGGTGAGGATGGACCTGGTCATCGCCGGGCTCGACCCGGTGGCGACCGATGCGGTGGGCTGCCTGGTGATGGGGGTGGACCCGGGCGAGGTCGAGCACCTGCGGCTGGCCGCGGAGGCAGGCCTGGGCGAGGTGCGGCCCGAGCGCATCGCGGTCCGCGGCGTGCCCGTCGCGCGGGTGCGCAGGCCCTTTCTGCCCGCGCGCTGAGGCGCGTCATTGACGGGGCAGGGCCCCGACGCTAGACTGGCGCGGCGCTCGGCGCCCACACCGCCCACGGAGGCCACTGCCCCATGCTGCCCATCGAGGACCGCATCGGCATCTCGACCCACTTCCTGCCCTCGACCCACGGGGAGACCATCTACGACGCCATCCGTATGGTGCGGGAGGCCGGCTTCGCGGGCTTCGAGGTCGTGCCCACCCTCGATCAGGCCCAGCTCGGCTACCCCGAGAACCACCCCAACGTCGGCCTCGATCTATTCGAGGCCGCCGAGGCCGACCTCGACCGACTGGCCGACGCGCTGTCCGGATTCCAGTGGGTGACGGTCCACTCGCCGCACCTGGACTGGAACCTGTGCTCGGCGAACCGGCATCTGCGGCGGCTCACCTGGGACTACTACGACCGCTGCATCGAGCTGGCGGTGCGCCTGAAGGCGGCGGCGATGACCTTCCACATGGGCGGGCCGACCTGGGGCTTCGTGCGGGGCCGGGAGGCGCTGTGGCAGTACAACCTCGACTACGCGCTCCACGCCGTCGAGCTCGCCCGCGCGCACGAGCTGCCCATCGGCTACGAGGTGGGCGGGCCGGACCTGCTGCAGTTCGTGTGCGAGCGGGTGCCCGGGTGGGGGATCAACCTGGACATCGGCCACGCCTACATGGCGGTGTTCTCCGATGAGCGGTTCCTCGCGCTGCTCGAGACCTTCAAGGGCCGGATCGTCGAGGTCCACCACAACGGGGTGAACCACTACTGGGGCAACTTCATGGAGCACCAGCCGCCCCACCTCAACAACATGATAGACTTCCAGGGCGCCTATGAGCGCCTGCGGGAGGATGGCTACGCCGGCCCCATCGTGTGCGAGATCCAGGGCCAGGACATCGCCCAGGTGATCCGCCACTGCCAGGAGTCCAAGGACATGATCCGCGGCATCTGGACCGGCGAGCTGCGGATGGGAGAGAGGTGGTACGGAGGGTAGGGGGACGCGCCTCCCGCTCGACGCGCCGTGCAGACCCCGCTACCCCTTCATCACCCCGATCGGGCGGAGGCGGGCGACGAGCTTCGAGATGCCGGCCTCGTGGCACACCCGCACCACCTCGTCCACGTCCTTGTAGGCCTCCGGCATCTCCTCGGCCAGCACCTGGCGGCTCGCGGCCCGCACGTAGACGCCCTTGCCCGCCAGCTCCTCGGCGATGTTGCGGCCCCGGCCCCGGCGGATCGCCTCGTGCCGGCTCAGCAGCCGCCCCGCGCCGTGGCAGGTCGAGCCCCAGGTCTCCTTCATCGCCCGCTCGGTGCCCACCAGGAGAAAGGAGGCCCGGCCCATGTCCCCCGGTACGATCACCGGCTGGCCCGTCTCCCGATGGTGGGCGGCGAGCTCGGGCCGGCCGGGCCCGAAGGCCCGCGTCGCGCCCTTGCGATGGACGCACAGCCTCCGCCGCTCGCCGTTCACCTCGTGGCTCTCCAGCTTGGCGACGTTGTGCGCGACATCGTAGATGATCTCCATGCCCAGCTCGCGGGCGCTGGTCTGGAACACCTGCTCGAAGGCCTCCCGCGTCCAGTGAGTGATGCACTGGCGATTGGCCCACGCGTAGTTCGCCGCGGCGGCCATCCCGGCGAGGTACTGGCGGCCCTCAGGAGACTCGACGGGCGCGCAGGCGAGCTGTCGGTCGGGCAGCGCGATCCCGTACCTCTGCACGGCCTTCTGCATCTCCTGGAGCGCGTCGTCGCACACCTGGTAGCCTAGCCCGCGCGAGCCGGTGTGGATCATCACCGTGACCTGGTCCACCGCCTCGAGGCCGAGCGCCCGCGCGGTGTGCTGGTCGTAGATCTCGTCCACGACCTGCACCTCTAGGAAGTGGTTGCCCGCGCCGAGGGTGCCGAGCTGGGGCCGGCCGCGCTCGATGGCCCGCTCGGTGAGCGCCTCCGCGTCCGCCCCCTCGATCTTGCCTCCGTCCTCGATGTGATCCGGGTCCTCCGGCCAGCCCATGCCCTGGGACACCGCCCACCGGGCGCCCTCCCGCAGCACGCGCTTGAGCTCCCGGGCGTCGACGCGGACCTTGCCCTTGCTGCCGACGCCCGAGGGGACCTCGGTGAAGATGCGGTTGACGATGTCCTTGATGCGTGGCTCGACCTGGGCCCGCGTGAGCGTGGTGCGCAGCAGCCTCACGCCGCAGTTGATGTCATATCCCACGCCCCCTGGCGAGACCACACCCTCGGAGATGTCGGTCGCCGCCACCCCGCCAATCGGGAAGCCGTACCCGTAGTGGATATCGGGCATCGCCAGCGAGCTGCCCACGATGCCAGGCAGGCAGGCGACGTTCGCCACCTGCTCGAGGGAGTTGTCCTGGCGCAGCTCCCGCATCATCTCCGAGGAGGCGTACACGATCCCGTCGGTGCGCATCTCGGGCTTGTAGCGCCGCGGGATCCGCCACCGGTACTCGTCAATGCGCTCTACCTGTCCGCTCCATTCCCTGGCCAACGCAGTCACCTCCCGGCCCCGGCCTGGCTGGGGCCACCCCCATACTACGGGCCGGCGGCGTCGCGCGCAAGGCGCGGGCCTGCAACGGGCCGGCCTGCTTGTCACACTCGCCGCCGAGGACCAGCCCCAGCAGGACAGGTGCACGGCATCCCGAGCCCCGGAGACGCCGGGCGCGGGGCAGCGGCCTCACTGGTCGCCGCCCGGGCCGCGGGTCTGTCTTCACCGCAACCGTGCGCCTGTGCGGCAGGGCTCAACCCGACGCCCCAGAAGTGGCCCGCGTCAGCGCGCAAAGGAGGAGGCCGGGATGAGGCAGGCCGTGATGACCGGGCCGGGGGCAATCGAGTACCGCGACGTCCCCGAGCCGACCGCCGGGCCGGGGCAGGTGCTGCTGCGCATCAAGTGCATCGGCATCTGCGGCAGCGATGTGCACGCCTACCACGGCCGGCACCCTTTCATGCACTACCCCAAGGTGCAGGGGCACGAGTTTGCCGCGGTGGTCGAGGCGGTGGGCGAGGGCGTGGCGGGCGTACCGGTCGGGGCGCGCGTCACCGCGCGGCCGCAGGTTGTGTGCGGGCGGTGCGCGCCGTGCCGCCGGGGCGAGTACAACATCTGCGACGACCTGCGCGTCTTCGGCTTCCAGACCGACGGGGTGGGCCAGGACCTCTTCCCGGTGGACGCCGACAAGCTGGTGCTGCTGCCCGACTCCTTTACCTTCGTGCAGGGCGCGCTGGTGGAGCCGACCGCGGTCGCCGTGCACGCCAGCGGCCGCGCTGGCGAGATGAGCGGCCGCAATGTGGTGGTGCTCGGCGCGGGGCCCATCGGCAACCTGGTGGCGCAGATGTGCCGGTGCCGGGGCGCCAATGTCCTCATCACCGACATCAGCGACTTCCGGCTGGAGGTGGCCCGCGCCTGCAAGCTGACCGCGGTGTCGAACGCGGCCGCCGAGCCGCTCGGGCAGGCCGCGGCGCGCGTCTTCGGGCAGGAGGGCTTCGACATCGCGCTGGAGTGCGCGGGCGCGTCGGCCGCAATCTCGGCGGCCGTCGAGGAGGTGAACAAGGGCGGGACGGTGGTGGTGGTGGCGGTGTTCCAGGAGAAGCCGCCGATGGACCTGGCGGTGATCGGCGACCGGGAGCTGACCCTCGTCGGCACCCTCATGTACCGCCACCCGGACTACGAGGAGGCGGTGCAGCGCATCGCCGCGGGGGAGATCGTCACCGAGCCCCTGGAGTCGAGGCACTTCGCCTTCGAGAACTGGCTCGACGCCTACCGCTACATCGAGGCCCAGGGCGCCGGCATCATGAAGGTCTTCATTGACCTGTGAGCCGCGGTCCCGCGGCGGGGGCGCGGGGGCGGGCCCGGGCGAGAGATGCCGGGCTCTCCGGCAGCACCAGGAGGCAGGCGCATGGGCGAGCCGCGGGTCATGCTGAGGCCGATCACCGAGGCCGATCTGCCCGACTACGTCGAGTGGCTGAACGACCCGGAGGTGACCGAGTTCACCATCCTGGAGTCGGGCGCGATCACGCTGGAGGCGGAGCGGGAGTGGTTCGAGAGCATCTCCCGGCCCGGGGCCGCCTCGCGCAACTGGGCAATCGAGGCCGATGGGCGCCATATCGGCAACTGCGCGCTGCACTTCGACGCGTCTGGGCGCAGTGCAGGCTTCGGGATCATCATCGGCGACAAGTCCCACTGGGACCGGGGCTGCGGCGCGGCCGCAGTGCGCGAGGTGTGCCGGATCGGCTTCGAGGACCTGGGCCTGCACCGGATTCACCTGGAGGTCTTCGCCGAGAACGCGCGCGCCCGCCGCTGCTATGAGAAGTGCGGGTTCCGCCAGGAGGGCCTCCACCGGGAGGCGCACTGGAAGCGAGGGCGGTGGCTGGATTCGGTCTCGATGGCCCTGCTCGCCGAGGAGTGGCGCGCGCAGCGGGCGCGCTAGGGCGAGTATGGCCGGAAGCTTGCCTTGAAGGCCGCGAGCGACTCGCGGATCGTCTCCGGGTCCCCGGGCCTGCCCCGCTTGCCGACCAGATCGAGCGGGCTCGACATGCCCAGCACCGGGTGGTACCCGCGCTTGGCGATGTGCTCCTGGTACTGCGGGCCCGTCTCGTGGTTGACGCCGCCCGTGGGCATGATCATCCGCCCTCGGTGTCGGTCCCGGACATAGGGGGCGAGGAGGGCCCCGATTCCGCTGGGGCCGTGCACCCCGGCGGGGAACACCTTAACACAGTCGGGCTCCAGGCCGTCGTCTCGCTCGATGAAGTACTGGAGCTCGGTCGGCGAGAGGACCGCGGGCGCCGAGAAGACATTCGCCTCCCGCGCTATGCGCACGAACTCCTTGCCCTCGCCATAGCCGCCCATCACGTTCGCCGGCGCCACCACCATGTCGAAGCCCAGCTCGATCGCGGCCTCCAGCTCCTTCGGGTTGATCACGCTGCCGACGCCCAAGACGAAGGGCTTGTCGGCCGGCGCCTCCGCGCGGCGGCGCGTAAGCTCCGCCATCGCCTCCTTGATGAGCGCGGCTTCGATGCGGAAGGTGCACTCGGCCACATAGCCTGCCTGATACACCTCCCACATGGTGGTGACCAGGTGCTCGGGCTCCTTGGCGTGATCCCGATTCATGACCACGACCACGCCGCTGGCCCGCAGGGCGGCGTCCACGCGGGCGCGGTCGCGCTGGTAGCTGCGCATGTCCCTTCCTCCCTGTAATCAGGGGTGGGGCGATGCCGACGGGGTCAGCGCAGGGCGCTCACGCCTCCTCCCTTGAGCGCGCGCTGGACCTCCCGCTCCACCTCCCTCTGGGTCACCATCGTGGTATCGCCGGGCGTCTCCTGCACCAGGATCCCGTGCGCCGCGCCCCACTGCACCGCCGTCTCCAGGTCCTGCCCCTTGAGCAGCGCGGCCGCCACCCCGGACATGAAGGAGTCGCCGCCGCCGGTGCGGTCGGCGATCTCCACGTTCTCCCTCACCACCGCCTGGTGGATGGTGTCGCCGGCGACGTCGTAGAGCACCGCGCCCCAACTGATGCGGTCGGCAGTTATGGCGGCGCGGAGCTGGGTGCCGATCAGCTTGAGGTTGGGGAAATCCTGCGCCACCCGCCGCAGCGTCTCCTGGTAGGCGCTGAGCCAGGCCTCGAAGGGCTCGGAGGGCAGGACCTTCCTCACCTCATAGCCGAGAGCGTCGTCGAAGTCGGACTGGTTGCCGACGAGGAAATCGGTGTGGGGAAGAATACGGCGGTTGATGGCGCGCGCCCGCTCCTTGTCCGGCTCCACCTTCGCCCGGTAGTTGAGGTCGAAGGAGCGGAAGGCCCCGTGGCGGCCGGCGGCCTCCATGGCCTCTATGGCGAGCTCGGAGGAGGTGGGCGAGATGAGCGTGTAGATGCCGCCGGTGTGGAACCAGCGCACGCCGCCGGAGAAGATTCGCTCCCAGTCCACGTCGCCGGGCTTGAGCTCGCGCACGGGGGTGTGGGCGCGGTAATACTCGGTGACCGAGGGCAGGACGCCCTTGCCGGCCCAGGTGAAGTTGAGCCCGTTGTGCAGCGTGCCCTTCGCGTCGGTGGAGAAGCGGCCCTTGCCGTCGGTGGAGAACCAGATGATGTGGGAGGTGTCGAGCCCTGCCTCCCGGAGCTGGTGCTCGATGTTGCGGCCGATGCCGTCGTCCACCAGGGCGGTGACGACCGCCGCCTTGAGGCCAAAGCAGGCGCTCAGTCCCTCTGCGACGTTCGTCTCCCCCCCGCCGTGCCAGAAGCGCGCCCCACGGGCGCGGCGCATGGGCACGTCGCCCGGGTCTATCCGCAGCATCACCTCGCCGAGCGCGACGGCGTCGTACCGGGCCCCAGGGGGCTTGAGCGAGAGCTGGGTCATCCGTCTCCTCCGAGGGTATGATGGCTGGCGGCACGTCCGCCAGACGGTTTCTACCCGGGGCTCCGGATTCCTCCGGGTCCAGCGCGACGCGGCGGGGAGGGAGGGCGGCGGGGTTGCGTTGAAGAGTAGAGAGGTGTTGTTCTTCCGAGCAAGGAGTGCAGGTCGCAGATGAGCGATTGGCGCCGGGACCCCCGGCTGGCGGTGACCATCGCCGGGGTGCGCTTCAGGAACCCCTTCTTCCTTGCCTCAGGCCCCACGACGCACTCGGCCGATCAGCTCGCGCGCGGGTGTGAGGCGGGCTGGTCGGGGGCCTCCATCAAGCTGACCTTCGACCCGCCGCCCTACATCAACCGCGAGCCCCGCTACGCCTACTTCGACCCCGAGGGGCTGCTGGTGTTCACGGCCGAGCGACGCCTCAACCTGGAGCAGGCGCTGCGCCTGATCGAGGAGTCGCTGCCGCGGGTGGACGACGACTTCGTGATTATGGCCAACTACTCGTACGCGGGCGACCGGGGCGTGGAGGGGTGGGTGGACATGGCGCGGGCCTTTGCGCAGGCGGGGGCGCACGTGCTCGAGGTCAACATGGGCTGCCCCAACATGTCCTTCAACCTAGCCCTCACGGGGGAGGCGCCGGAGGCGGGCCCGCAGAGCGGGGCCTCAATGGGCATGCAGCCCGAGGCGGTGGCCGAGGTCGTGCGCGCGACGAAGGAGGCGGTCTCTATCCCCGTCTTCGTCAAGCTCAGCCCCGAGGGCGGTCGCATCGCTGAGGTGGCAGAGGCCGCGTATCGCGCGGGAGCCGACGCCGTGGGCTCCAACTCCAACCGACTCGCCCTCCCCCCGGTTGACATCTGGAACCCGAGGCGCTCGGTTATCCACCTCCAGGAGCAGGTCTCCCTCACCTGCACCTCGGGACGGTGGTGCAAGCCCCTCGCGTTGCGCGATCTGTACGAGATCAGGAGGCGCAACGGCCCGGAGGTGCGCACGACCGCGACCGGCGGGGTGGAGACCTGGCAGGACGCGGTCGAGATGGCCTTCTACGGGGCCGACCTGGTGGGGGTGTGTACGGGCGTGCTCGTGCACGGTTACGGGTTGGTGGAGGGCATGTGCGAGGGCGTGCTGCGCTATCTCGACCGGATGGGCTTCGAGAGCTGGGGCGCCATGCGGGACCTGCTCGTGGGGGAGGTCACCTCCGCTGAGCGCCTCACCCTGTACCCGGGCCACGCGCACATCAGGGACCCGCAGCTCGCCGCGCCCTGCAAGGTCGCCTGCCCGAACCACGTGCCGGCCCAGGCCTATGTGCAGCGGGTCGCGGCCCGCGACTTCGAGGGCGCCTACCGGCTCATCGCGGCCCGCGATCCGCTGCAGTCGGTGTGCGGCTACATCTGCGCGCACCCCTGTGAGGACGCCTGCACCCGCGGAGACCTCGACGCGCCGATCCGCATCCGGGACATCAAGCGCTTTGTCATCGCGCGTGCGGCCCGGGAGGGCTGGCGGCCGGAGGCGCCCCGGCGCGCGCCCACGGGCAAGCGGGTCGCGGTCGTCGGCTCCGGCCCAGCGGGCATCGCCTGCGCCTGGGACCTCGCCCGCGCCGGCCACCAGGTGACCGTGTTCGAGGCCGAGCCCGAGCCCGGCGGCATGCTGCGCTACGGCATCCCGGGCTTCCGGCTTCCCGATGGGGTGCTGGACAGTGAGCTCGCTGCGCTGCAATCCCTGGGCGTAGAGGTGAAGTGCAACACTCGCCTGGGGGATCAGATCACGCTCGAGGGGCTGCGGAAGGAGGGCTACGACGCGGTGTTCCTCGGCCTGGGCTGCCAAGAGGGCCGGCGGCTGGGCGTTCCCGGCGAGGAGGCGCAGGGCGTGATCTCTGCGCTGGAGCTGCTGCGCCGGGTGGCGCGGGGGCAAGAGGTGACGCTGGGCGAACGGGTGGCGGTGGTGGGGGGAGGCTACACGGCCGTGGACGCCGCGCGGACGGCGGTGCGGCTGGGCGCCTCGGAGGTCTTCCTCTGCTACCGGCGCACCCGAGACGAGATGCCCGCGGTGCCCGAGGAGGTGCTGGAGGCGGAGGAGGAGGGGGTGCGCGTGCTCTACCTGGTGGCGCCCATCAAGGTGCTCGAGCGGGGCGGCCGGGCGGCGGGCCTGCGGATGGTCGTCCACACCCTGGGCGCTCCCGACCCCTCCGGCCGGCGCCGGCCTGACCCGGTGGAGCAGACCGAGTTCACCCTCGCCTGTGATACTATCGTCTGCGCGGTGGGGCAGGCCGTCCCGGCGGGTGTAGCGGGGTTCGGAGACCCCGCCCTACAGAACGGCGGGGGTGGCATCGCAATGACCGAAGAGGGGACCGTCGCCTGCGACCCGCGCACAGGGGAGACCGCAGTGAAGGGGGTGTTCGTCGGCGGCGACGCGGCGACCGGCCCGGGAACGGTGATCGGAGCGGTGGCCTCGGGCCGGCGGGTGGCGGCGACGATGGACCGGTATCTGTCGGGGGCAGAGGCGTTCCTGAGGTACGACTCGGAGTTGACCGAGGCCTCGAAGGAGAAGGTGCTGGCCCGCTCGGCCGGGCTGCCGCGCCAGGCGCGGGTGGAGCTTGAGGCGCGGCCGGCGGCGGAGCGGCGGCGGGACTTCGCCCCCTATCTGCCGGTCCTCACCGAGGAGGAGGCGGTGGCGGAGGCCGCCCGATGCCTGGGGTGCGGGTGCGGCGTGGGCTGCGGGTTGTGCGCGCGGATCTGCTCGAGCTTCGCCATCGCCGAGGAGGGCCTGGACGTCTTCTCGATTGACGAGCAGAAGTGTGTGGCATGTGGGATGTGCTTCCGGCGGTGCCCGCTTCAGAACATAGAGATGGTGCGGCTCAAGGGCACGGTGTAGGCGCCCGGGCGAGGAGCGGCAGATGAAGGTGCTGATCACCGCGACGTCCTTCAGCGAGATCACGCGCGAGCCGGAGGAGCGGCTGCTGGCCGCCGGGCTCGAGGTCGTCCACAACCCGTATGGCCGGCCGATGACCGCGGAGGAGCTGGCGCCTCTTCTGGAGGGCGTGGAGGCGGTGGGGGCGGGGGTGGACGAGTTCTCGGCCCCAGCCTTCGCGCGGGCAGACCGGCTCCGGGTCCTCGCCCGCCACGGGGCAGGGATTGACCAGGTGGACTTGCAGGAATGCACGCGCCGGGGGATCGTGGTCACCAACCTGCCGGGCGCGAACGCCGAGGCGGTGGCGGACATGAGCTTCGCGCTGCTGCTGGCGGTGGCCCGCCACATCCCGGAGGGAGACCGGACGACGAAGGCCGGGGAGTGGCAGAACACCTATGGGCGGGATGTGTGGCAAGCGACGCTGGGGATCCTGGGGCTGGGTCGGATCGGCAAGGGCGTCGCCCGGCGGGGGCGAGGGTTCGCGATGCGCGTGCTCGCCTACGACCCGGCCTTCGACGAGGCGTTCGCGCGGGAGTGGGGCGTGGAGCGGGCCGGCTCCCTGGAGCAGGTTCTGCGAGAGGCGGACTTCGTGTCCTTGCACATGCCCGTCAACGGGCAGACCCGGGGCGTCATCAACGCCGAGCGGATCGCGCTGATGAAGCCGACCGCGGTGCTCATCAATACGGCGCGGGGCGCGCTGGTGGACGAGGAGGCGCTGGCCGACGCGCTCGCCGAGGGCCGCATCTACGGGGCGGGTCTCGATGTCTACGCCACCGAGCCGCCGACCTGCCGCCGACTGGTCGAGTCGCCGCGGACGGTGACCATGCCCCATGTTTCCTCCAACACGCCGGGCGCGCTGCTCGCGATGGGCAATGGGGTCGTGGACGCGATCCTGGCGGTGCTCCGCGGCGAGCGGCCCGACCATGTGGTCAACCCCGAGGTCTATGAGCGCCGCTAGCGAGGAGGTGTCGGGACACATGGCGCCGGTACGCGTCGGTCTGGTTGGCTGCGGCTTCTCGGCGAACCTGCACTTGGAAAGCTACCGAAGGCTGCCCCGGGAGCGCTGCGAGGTGGCCGCCGTCTGTGGGCAGCCCCCGAGCGCGGCAGAGGCGTTCGCCGAGCGCCACGGCATACCGGCCGTCTACGGGAGCTTCGAGGAGCTGTTGCAGGAGGCGGGGGTGGATGCGGTGGACCTGGCGGTGCCGAACCACCTGCACGCCCCCTTCACCATCGCCGCCGCGCAGGCCGGCAAGCACGTCTTGTGCGAGAAGCCGCTCACCGGCTACTTCGGCGAGCCGGACACCCCCCGGGACGCCCTCATCGGCGACAGCACGCCCAGGCGCCACATGCTGGCCCGCCTCCGCGAGCAGTGTGACCGGATCGCGGAGGCCGTGCGGTCGGCCGGGATCGTGTTCGGCTATGCGGAGAACTGGGTCCACGCCCCGGCCTTCGTGAAGGTGGACCGGCTTGCGCGGGCGGCCGGCGGCACCATCCTGCGGATCAAGGCCGAGGAGTCGCACTCGGGCTCGCACGCCGAGTACGCCAAGCGCTGGATCACCTCGGGCGGCGGCTCCCTGATGGTGAAGGGCTCCCACCCCCTGGGGGCGGCGCTGCAGCTCAAGCGCCGGGAGGGCGAGCGTCGGCTCGGGCGCCCCATCCGGCCCGCCTCTGTCGTGTGCGAGGTCGGCCGGCTCACCGCCACGGAGCCGTTCCGTCGCGAGCGGACACACTACTTGCGCACCGGCTGGCAGGATGTCGAGGACTGGGGGCTCATGGTGGTGACCTTCGAGGACGGCTCGGTGGCGGAGGTGAAGGCCGCGGATGTGACCCTGGGGGGTGTGCACAACTACCTGGAGGCCTACCTCTCCAACGCGCGCCTGCGCGCGAACATCGTGCCGAACGATTCCTGTGTGGCCTACGCGCCGGCGCCGGAGATCTTCGGGGAGGAATACATCACGGAGAAGATCGAGACGAAGGCGGGCTGGAGCCTCCCCTCCCCGGACGAGGACTGGCACCAGGGCTACCCTCAGGAGGTGGCCGACTTCGTCTCCGCGATCATCGAGGGGCGCGAGCCGGTCTCCGGGCTTGCGCTGGGCCGAGAGGTCGCCCTGGTCATCTACGCGGCCTACGTCAGCGCGGAGGAGGGCCGCCGCGTTGACCTCGGGCCAATCCTGTAGGCGCGCAGGCCTGCGGGGGCGCGCCCTCTGAGGTGACACACCCATGAAGCAGGTACGCATCGGCCTGGTCGGCTATGGCAACGCCGCCGAGTTCCACGTGCCCAGCCTGCGGGAGTTGGGCGAGGAGCGCTGCGAGATCGTGGCGGTGTGTGGCCGCTCCCAGGAGCGTGCGCAGGACTTCGCGCGGCGACATGGGATCCCCCGCGTCTTCGCCACCCTGGAGGACATGCTCGCCGGCGTCGAGCTCGACGCGGTGGACATCGTGGCCCCCAACCACGTCCACGCGCCCCTCTGCATCACCGCCGCGCGGGCCGGCAAGCACATCATCTGCGAGAAACACCTAACCGGCTACTTCGGCGAGCCCGACACCCCTGCGGACGAGCTCATCGGCGAAACCGTGCGCAAGCGGCAGATGCTGGATCACGTGATCGAGCAGTGCGACGCCATCGGGGAGGCCGTCGCCTCTGCGGGGGTGCTGTTCGGCTACGCCGAGAACTGGGTGTATGCCCCGGCCTTCGTGAAGCTGCGGCGGCTGGCCGAGGCGGCCGGCGGCGCCATCCTGCGGCTGGAGGCGGAGGAGTCGCACTCCGGCTCGCCCTCGCCCTATGCCAAGCGGTGGCGGACTGCCGGGGGCGGGTCGCTGGCCCTGAAGGGCGCGCACCCCCTGGGGGCCGTGCTCCAGCTCAAGCAGTGGGAGGGGCGCCGGCGGGAGGGCCGGCCCATCCGCCCGCGGCGGGTGACGTGCGAGGTGGGCCGGCTGACGCGCATCGAGTCGTTCCGTCAGGAGCCGCGCCACTACCTGAAGACCGACTGGCAGGATGTGGAGGACTGGGGGCTGATTGTGCTCACCTTCGAGGACGGCTCGGTGGCCGAGATCGCCGCCGGGGACACCACCCTGGGCGGGGTGCACAACTATCTGGAGGCCTACCTGTCGAACGCGCGCCTGCGAGCCAACATCAACCCGAACAATTCCTGTGTGGCCTACGCGCCCGAGGAGTCCATCTTCCGGGACGAGTACATCACTGAGAAGATCGAGACCAAGGGCGGCTGGACCTTCCCCTCCCCCCAGGAGCACTGGAACCAGGGCTACCCCCAGGAGATGGCGGACTTCGTGGCCTGCATCGAGGAGGGGCGAGAGCCGGCCTCGGGCTTCTTGCTGGCGCGGGATGTGGCGATCGTGCTCTACGCGGCCTACGTCAGTGCGGAGGAGGGCCGCCGCGTCGAGGTGGGGCCGCTGCTGTAGAGCAGACCACCGGCGCCACCGCGGGTGTGGCACCGGTGTCTCGGGCCTTCCGGCCCGAGACCGCGTCCTCCCTGGGGCGTTGGGCAGGAGCCTGCCTCCTGCCTCCTGTCCTGGTGCCAGCACCCAGGTGGGACAGGCTCCCGGCCTGTCCGGTCCCGGGCAGACAGGGTGTCTGCCCCACCGGATGCGGTGTTGCGCGCCCTCAGGCCCCAGATTGCGTCTCTGCTGGAAGAGCCGGCCGCCGCCGGGCCTTGACGGATGGTGTACAATCGTCGGGCTGAGCAGGTCACGGAGCATGCAGGAACGAGAGCTGCGGCTGCGGCGGGGCATCGGCCTCGCCGACGCGACGCTGATCGGCCTGGGCGCGATGGTGGGCGCGGGCATCTTCGTGCTCACCGGCATCGCCGCCGGCGCCGCCGGCCCGGGCCTGCTGCTGGCCTTCGCGCTCAACGGCCTCATCGCGCTCACCGTGGCCGCCGGCTACGCGGAGCTCGGCTCCACCTACCCCCACGCCGGCGGCAGCTACGCCTGGGCCAAGCTCGCGCTCCCGCCGCCCTTCGGCTTCCTCGCCGGCTGGGGATCGTGGCTGAGCAACGCGGTGGCGGCTAGCCTCTACTCCCTGGGCTTCGGGGCCTACTTCGCGCAGGTACTCGGCGCCTTCGGCCTGGGGCTGCCGGGGCTGTCGCAGGCGGCGGAGGTGAAGGTCTACGCGGCCGCGGTGATTCTCGCCTTCGCGCTGGTGAACTACCGCGGCTCGGCCGAGACCGGCCAGACGGGGCGCATCTTCACCCTTGGCCAGATGGCGGTGCTCTTCGTGTTCGTCGCCTCCGGGCTGTGGGCGCTGCGGGCCGTGCCGGAGTGGCCCCAGCGCTTCACCCCCATGCTCCCCCAGGGATTCGGCGGGATGCTGACCGCCATGGGACTGACCTTCATCGCCTTCGAGGGCTACGAGATCATCGCCCAGTGCGGGGAGGAGGTGCAGGAGCCCAGGCGCACCATCCCGCGGGCGATCCTCCTCTCGGTGGTGCTGGTGGTGCCGATCTACGTGCTCATCGCCTTCACCATGCTCGCCGCGGTGCGCACGCCGGAGGGTGTGGCCAGCTGGCAGTTGCTGGGCGAGCACGCCGAGCTGGCGGTGCTCGAGGCCGCCCGGCAGTTCGCGCCCGGCGGCATCTTGCTGCTGCTCCTGGGCGGCATCTTCGCCACCACCTCGGCCCTCAACGCGACCCTCTACGCTTCGTCTCGCGTCTCCTTCGCTATGGGCCGCGACTTCAACCTTCCCCCGCTCTTCGCCGCCATCCATGCCCGCCGCCGGACCCCGCACGCCGCCATCTTCGTGTCCGCGGCCCTCATCCTCGCGATGGCGCTCGCGTTGCCGCTGGAGGATGTGGCGAGCGCGGCGAGCATCGTCTTCATGCTCCTGTTCGCCAGCATGAACCTCGCCGTGGTCGCCCTTCGCTACCAGCAGCCCGACGCCCCCCGCCC
>CAYLPT010000094.1:0-12928 GCA_964385645.1 uncultured bacterium | reverse complement strand
CTGAGGTCTACCTGAGGTCGGCAGGTCCGCCCGCCGACGCCGGTGGGCGCGGGCCCAAGCAGTCAGGGACGAGCGAGTGGCACCCGAGCGCATAGGCGGCTACCGGATCGAGAGCATGCTGGGCAGCGGCGGCATGAGCGTCGTCTACCGCGCCGTCCAGCCGGGCACCAACCGCGTCATCGCCCTCAAAGTGCTGGCCCCCGCGCTCGAGGGAGATCCGGCGGCGCTGGACAGGTTCTCCCGCGAGGCCAAGGCGGCAGCCAGCCTCAGACACCACAACATCGTCACCATCTACGAGGCGAACGTAGACACATCGCCTCGCTACATCGCGATGGAGTACCTAGAGGGCGGCACCCTCGCCGATCGTCTGCGGGCACGGCGGATACCTGTGGTCGAGGCGTTGAGCATAGCCGACCAGATCAGCTCCGGCCTCGAGCACGCGCACCGTCGTGGTGTGGTGCACCGCGACGTCAAGCCCTCCAACGTCATGTTCGACGCCGAGGGTCGGGTGGTGATCACCGACTTCGGCATCGCTCGGGCGGGCCGCGGCGGCCGCGACGGCCGGATGGGCACCCCGCAGTACATGTCGCCCGAGCAGGCGAAGGGACAGGAGGCCGACCACCGCAGCGATGTCTACTCCCTCGCCGTCTTGGTCTACGAGATGCTCACCGGCCGCGTCCCCTTCTCGCGGCCCGAACCCCTGGCTACCCTTCGGCAGGTCGCCGAGGATCCGCCGCCCCCGCCGCGCCGCCTTAATCCTGCCCTGCCGCCCCGGGTGGACCGGGTGCTCCTCAGAGCCCTGGACAAGAACCCTGACCGTCGCTACCAGAGCGCGCAAGCATTCCACCGCGAGCTGCTCGCCGCCTGCCGCAGTCCCGGCAAGCTCAGAGGGACTCGCCCTAGTCGCCGCCGCGGGGCGCTCGTCGGAGGTGTCATCGCCGGCCTGCTTGTCGCCGCTCTCCTGCTGACAGGGCTGCTAATGGGACGGGAGCCTCTCCCGGCGGGTCCTGGTCCGCCTGATCGTCGAGGCCCCCCCGCGCCACGTGGCGGAGCGACTCGGCTTAGCCCTGGCAGCAGCGGGCGCGCGCCCACGGTTCCTGTACGGCCGCCACAGCGAGGGGAACCCCGGACGTCCGAGTCCGCGGCAGAAGCACGTGATCAGACCCGCCGTACCGGTCAGCCTACGGGCTCCCGCTCTGCCTCAGGCCAACACGGGGGCGCGGCAAAGACGTCGACATCCGCCCTGGGGTTCGGCAAGGCGGTGGATGACCACCGACGCGGGCACTGACGCTCAGATGGCAGGAGTTCACCGAGAGCGCAGGCCCTGCCCCTCTACCCGCCGTCCGGTCTGAGTTTCCGCACCAACTCCACCGCCGGCTTGAGGAGCTGGCGTAAGTGCTCATCGCGGATCGAGGCGCCGTCCTCGAGTTCCACCACGCCCAGGCTCCTCCGCTTCGCTACCTGGCCGCCCTCCTCGCCCAGGTGCCGCGACCACATCTCTCCCCGGAGTGAATACCCGCCGCCTGAGCGCTGCTCCAGGCGCAGCACGAACAGCTCGTCCAGGTCGAGCAGCTCCACCGCCCTCCACGCGTGCAGGTCAAGCAGAGCTTCGCTCCGCCCTGCTCCTCCCCTGGGGTCAGCGCCCAGCACGTCGGCCAGTTCTCCATCCTTCGCCAACCCGTAGTCGAGCGAGCCCAGAACCCGGCGCGCGCAGAGAGCCACCCTGTAGCCATCCCCACGCGCCGGATGGACGATCAGACCGCACCAGTGCCGCCCATCTTCTCGTGCTCGCGGCGGACGGCGCACGCTCACGCTGAAGGAGCCGAGGTCGTAGTCACCGCCCGTCACCTTCACGAAGTCGTCCTCAGAGACGACCCGCAGGTGCACCACCCCGGGGGCGATTGCGTGGAACTGGGTGCTCTGGCCCCCGCCCTCTACTGTCACGGTACGCGGTAGGGTGAGTCGAGCCTTGCCGGACTCGTCGGGGTCCTGCCTGATCATGAGCCGCACCGGTTCGTGGTCCTGCAGCTCTACGCCTTGCTCGTTCTTGACCCGGAAGGTGATCTTGAGTGACCCGCCCACTTCTGCACTTCTGTCGGAGAGTATGACCTCTACCTCCGCCGGCCGAGCAAGCGGCTGCGTTGGCGGGGCGTGATCCCCCGGTCTCGGTGTCGGGGCGCCGCCGAGGCCCCCGGGGGTGACGACCTCCGAGGGCATATCCCCGGACGGTCTCTGTGGTGTCTCCTCGCCGGGCTGGTACGCCGTCGGCGCGGCGGCAGACTCTGTGACCCCGTCGGGGGAGAGAGAGACGCTGACCGCGGGGGCGCCCGGCCATTCGGCTCTCACATCGCCTGGCCCCCCGGACGAGGGGCCAGGCGCCGTCAGGATCGCGACTCGCCAGTAGTCGAGTAGTCCCCACTTCGTGTTCGCGGCCTTGATCCGATCCGCGTCGTCAGAGTCGATCACCAGGGTGGTCATCCTCGACCTGGATCTGGGGTTATCACGACGAGCCTGGACCACGAGCGGCTTGTGCCCGACACGGCGGTGAACCCGCGACGTGGAGGTGTCCGCGCATGGAAGAACCTGGAAGAAGGCGGCCGCTGAGGCGAGCGACTTGCCGTTCTCTAACGCCTGTGCATCGTAGGTTCTCGCGGGTCCGGGTACTCGCGCGGCTGCGTAGTCCTGCGGGTACAGCGTGACCAGCTTTCCATCCTGTCCTTTGTAGGCGATTCTGACCGTCTGGGAAGCTTGGCCATCCGGTAAGTCCAGGTGGGGTGCGTGAAAGAGCACCCCAGTGAATGGTGCCTTCGTGTCGATCAGCAGACGACCCAGCAGCCATGCCGCCTCCTCTCGTGTCAGCGGCCACTTGGCGCGCAGAGATGGCTGTGCGTACATTAGGCCATCGGCAAGGGCCATGACCAGGTAGTGCCTCATGTCCTCGCGCGAGGACGCTGCCTCCGCACCGGTGAAGTGACCGAAGGCGCGCTCCCATGCCAGTGCCACTTCCTCCATGCCGGATTCAAGCTGCTCTCCGCCGGGGGGCCAGAGCTCGTCGAGCGCCTCCCTGGCTTTCGCCGGGTCTGGCCCGTAGAGAGCGCGCGCGGCGATGGCTAACGCCCGCTCGCGGTCGAGAGGCTCGTGGTCGATCTGGCCCTGTATATAAGGGGGTGAGGCATAGTCGCGGTTGATGTTGCGCAGGGCATTGGCAAACTCGCGTACCGTCACCTCGCGATGAGGCTCGAACTTCTCGCGTTCAAGCGGCCATACTTTGTTGTCTATCACCATCTGGATAGACCTCGCGAACCAACTCCGCCGCGAGTCTTCCGGCACGCCCTCAATGTGCTCGGGTCCCCTCGCGTGACGAGAGCGCAGCCACGTCGCCACCTCTGCGGGGTCGCCGCCACGCGCCCCCTCGACGGTCAGCTTCTGCGTGTCAACGACGAGTAGCTGCGTGTCAACGACGAGTAGCTCGGGCAGGTAGTAATCATCAGGCCGTCGTCCTATGGCGCGCGCCGCTTCCCTCGCTATGTCAAACTTGAACGCTGCGTAGGCGTAGGCTCGCAGGCCGACGCCCGCGTGTCCCAGCTTCTCCCAGACCTCATTGGCGGTACTCTGATGCCATTGCCCTGCGTTGTCACCGTCCCTGGCGGCCAATATCACGACCGACACTGCCGATACCGCGCTCTTACTGTGCTCCTGGATGTAGTGGTGCAGTGCCTGAAGCTCGGCTATCGCCGACCAGGGGACGTACTCATCTCGCTCCGGGCCCGGTCCCACCGGGTACGCCTGGTCTGCCAGCCAGATGTACACCAGGATCTCCCGGTGGCTCTTGGCGAGGGCTCTCACCACCGCGCCGAGAGATGTGACCTCCCCCTGGTCCAAGGCCTGCTCTCCTAGCTTCACGAGCTGGACGTCGAACAGCCTGGCCGGATTGGCCGGGGCACTGCCCGCCCATGTGGCGCCGACGGCCACCCAAGCGACGGTGCAGAGCACACCGATGGAAGCGCAGGGCAGTCTGCCCATCCGGTGTAACGTTCGCATGTCATCCCCCCTTTGCCGCGCACCGCTGGCCTACATGCCCCCCAACTCACCAATCCGCAGCGTCCTTCGCCTCACTGCCTTCGTCAACCCGAGAACATCCTCCTGCCACCCTGTGCGCCGGACCGCGAGCCCTGGGCCGATGCGCACTTGGCGTTCGGGCTTGCGCTCCATGTTGCCGCAGAAGCTCCCGAACGAGCGCGTGGTATCAACCCCGGAGATCGCGCACAAGGAGCCATCCGGTATGATTCAGGGAAACACCAACGCGCCACTCTGAGGACGTGTCCCCCACCGGAATCGGCCGGCTCGCTTCGGGTAGGCCTGCTGCGCGAACTCGTACAGCTGTCCTGCGTGGCCGAGCGCCTAGGGCTGATGTAGGGCCGTACTCTCCAACGCGTTGACGAATGTCCCTCCGCCCCACCTGCGGCGGGTTCGCGCCCTAGACGTGCTCTCCGTCGGCCGCCTGCCCCATGACTCTGGGCACCAGGCCCTTCATTCTCTGCCCCACGAACTGGCGTATCTCCACCGACAGCACCTCGGCCGGGTTCATCTGGAAGTCGGGAAGCTCCACGATGCGGCGTAGGCTGAAGTGGTCAAGTGGCGCCCAGACCGCTCTGAACCGTCCTGGTTACGGCGGTTCCCGCGTGAGCTGATGCTGGACCTCGCCAGGGCGGGGACCGCGAACGCGGCACAACCATGGCGGACGGCCTCACGCGGCGCGCAGGTGGCCCGCCGGTGAACTGGGAAGGCAACAGCAGGCAGCCAGTCGGTGCCCTGAGGCCGCCAGACCGAAGCTGGTGACGCCGATCTCGGGCAAGACGCGCCGTCCACTGTGGGAGGGGACACCCTTCGCCGAGGCCGTCTCCCACCCCAGCGCCACCAGCTCCTCCGACCTCCGGCGCACCGACGCCCAGCACTTGCGGCCATGCCAGCTAATCCCCTCCGGCAAGCCTCCGTAGCCAGCGCCAGCCGCCCACTCCGCCCTTCCCACCGGGAACTCACCACCACCGCCCTCATCACCAGACAGACTGCGGTACCAGCCGCATCCACCCGCGTGCCTCCTCCACCGAAGCTCGGCGCCCACGACGCATGAGCGGATGCCCGCAGAGGAAGGCTGGAGTGGTTCTAGCGCGAGTTACCGCTTCAGGCGGTTGAGAGTTCGCCTCGTCGCGGTTATACTCTCCCTGTCACGCTATACCTGCTGTTAGACGTTATAGAGGAGGATATCATGCAGCTTGCGGTCGCGAGCTCGGAACGGTCCGGCGGACTCTGGGCGCGCGTGGAGGCTCGGTGCGTCCCGGGCGAGCCGCTAGAGACCTTTGGCGGGGACGGCGGCCCCTTCGAGGATGCGCGGGTGGTCGACTTCGCTCGACCCGAGGGCAGCCTGCTGGTCGCTGCGGCCGCGCTCCCCTGTGCTCCCATGTGGACCCTGGCGTATTGGGGGCGTTCCTGTTCACCTTCGCCCGGAGCGAGCCGCCGACCGATGGGCAGATCATCGACTTCTACGCGCAGTACGGGAGCCTCGGGGACCGCGACTGGATGCAGCGGCTCCCCGACACCGAGCGCGAGGCGCTGCCGGCCGCCACTCGGCTGGGGCTGCGGGAGCCGGTCTGGTATCTTCGGGAGCTGGCCTACGAGCTGGACCTGTGCTGCGACCTCTTCCGCGGGCTGCGAGGGGATGACTGCGGCCTGCTGCGCGCCCGACTCGGACCGGCGCCCTCCTCCGGGCAGCTGGTGGAAGTGATGCTGCTGGGGGGTCGCCTGGTTCGGGTATGGGCGAGCGAGGAAGACCGGAAGCGCAAGGCTGGCTCCGTCGGCGAATGGGTCCCCACCCAGGATGACCCGGGTCGTCCTCTGAGCGACGACGAGGCCCGCCAGATCGCCCGCTCGGTCCTCCGCTCGCAGCTCAACCGCTACGAGGCACAAGCTCATCGGCAGTGGGTGGGCCGGGCCGAGCTGCCAGTCTCGAGTCCACCGGATGCTCCGGGGGCCGTGCAGCCCAACCGCGTCGTGGGCGGGTTCCGCACCGTGCTGTTCGGGTCCCTGATCGGGGCGCTGCACCTACAGCTTAGCGACTTGGCGGCCAGCGAGGCTAGGCTGCATCGCTGCCCCTGGTGCACGCGGGTGTTCTTCCCGCCCCGCGCGAACGCCGAGTTCTGCAGCGCAAGGTGCGCCAGCGCGGAGCGGCAGCGTCGCTTCCGGGAGCGGCGCCGCCAGGAACGGAAGGACTCCGATGCCCGGTGACAAGCAGCCCACCACCGAGCGCCTCCGCTTCGCCGAGCGGCGCCGCATGGTCTTCCATCTGCACGCGGTGCGCGGCCTCAGCGCGGCTGAGGTCGCCCAGGTAGTCGGCGTGGGCAAACGCACTGTCGAGCGGGACCTGCACGCGGCCCGGGAGCGCGCCATGGAGGAGCTTCTCCGGCGGGCCGAGACCGCGGAGTCGGTAACCGACATGGCGCTCGATATCGACGCCGCGCTGGCCGCCATCGCCCGGGAGGCCTGGAGCTCGGTGGCGGCGAGTGATCCCCAGTCGCCCCAACACGTCCGCGCCCTCAACACCGCGCTGGCCGCGGTGGCCCGGCGGGCGGAAGTGCTCCAGAGTCTGGGCTTGCTGAAGAAGATCCCCGAGCAACTCGATGTGAGTTTCGACCCGCTCGGCATGTCAGATGAGGATATCCAGGATGAGATCCGCAGAGTCAACGAGGCAGACACGACGGAGTAGTGGAACCGGCCATCCGAGGAAGGACCGGCAGCGCCTACAGGAGCTGCTGCGGGCGCGGGAGGATCCCCGCCCGTGGATCGAGCGCCACCTCCACATCCTCACCAAGGACTCGGGGGTGCAGCCGCTGCGGTTCAACGCCGCCCAGCTTGCGTACTACGGGTCGCGTAGCTCCCGTGACATCATCCTCAAGCCGCGCCAGGTCGGCTTCACGACCCTGATCTGCGGGCTGTTCCTGAGCGACTGCCTGCTGCGCTCGAACCGGGTGTGTGCGATCGTCGCCCACAACGCCGAGTCGGCCCAGCGCATCTTCGGGATCATCAAGCTGATGTGGGCTCGCATGCCCGCGGCCTGGCATCGCCGCTACCCCACGAAAGCTGGACAACAAAGGGGAGATCTGGTGGTCCGGCCTGAACTCCCGCATCTTCGTGGGCACCGCGGGGTCGCCGGGGTTCGGCCGGGGCTTGACGATCCACAACCTGCTGTGCAGCGAGGTCGCCCACTGGCCCCATCCGCAGGAGGCGCTGGCCGCCCTCCTGGAAGCCGTGCCGGCCGACGGCCGGGTGATCGTCGAGAGCACGCCGAATGGCTTCGGCAACTATTTCCACATCCTCTGGACGGAGGCGAAGAAGGGGCAGAGCGGGTTCCACCCCTTCCTGTTCCGGTGGTTCGACGAGCCCGCCTACCGACTGGAAGGAGAGCCGCTGGGCGACCTCAGCGACGAGGAGATCAGTCTGCGCTGAGCCCATCGCCTCGACGATGCGCAGCTGCGCTGGCGCCGCTGGAAGCGGCACCTGCTACGGGAGAGGTTTGTGCAGGAGTACCCGGAGGATGATGTGAGCTGCTTCCTGACCACGGGCCATTGCTGCTTCCCCGTCGCCTCCCTGCTGGCGATGGCAAAGCAGTCCCAGCAGCAGCGTCCCCTTCAGGTCCAGTCCATGGCCCTGTACCGGTGGTGCATGGGCCGGGAGTACGTGGGCCCAATCGCGGTCGCCCCGGGCCGGCTCACCGTGTATCGGATGCCCGAGGTGGGCCGACACTACGCCGTCGGCGCTGACGCGGCCGAGGGACTGGAGCACGGAGACTGGTGTGCCGCCGTCGTCCTTGACTGGGCCACCCGGGAGCAGGTAGCGGAACTCCATGGCAAGTGGCGGCCCGACGTATTCGCCCGCCTGCTGGCCGCCCTCGCGGCCAGTTACGGATGGGCCTACTTAGCAGTGGAGTCCAACGGGCACGGGCTGCCCGCTCTGCTCACGCTGCGCAGTGAGCTCCACTACCCCCACATGCATTACTGGGTACAGGGCAAGCGGGTCAAGCTGGGCTGGCCCACTAACTCCACGACGAAGCCCCTTATGATCGACCAGATGGCCGCGGCACTGGCCGACGGGAAGCTGCTGTTGCGCTCCCCCACGCTCATCGACGAGTGCCTCTCATTCGTGAGCAAGGACGGCGGCGCGCAGGAAGCGGAAGCTGGCAAGCACGACGACTTGGCGATCGCCTGCGCCATTGCCTTGCAGGTGGTGAGGACCCGGCGCCCTCGCCACGAGGTGAAGAGATCGCCGGAGTGGAGCTGAGGGGAGGAGGCTCATGTCCTGGCATGGCTACCAGTCACTTCCTCCCTACTTCGGTGGCAAGCGCAAGCTGGTCCCCCTCATCTTCCGGGAGATCGCGGGAGTGCATCCCCCGAGCACGTGGTCGCGGCTGCGCCTCGTTGATCCCTTCCTGGGCGGGGGCGCGTTGAGCCTGGTTGCCAAGGCGCGGGGCTTCGCGGTGTTCTGCGGCGACCTCGCCGAGCGGTCGGCGATCGTCGGCCGGGCGCTGATCAAGAACGACTCCGTGACCCTCGGGGACACCGACCTGCTGCGGCTCTTCGTGCCCGCAGAGGGGAACCGGCACTGGCTGGAGAGCCACCACGTCCCGGACACCTTCACCCCAGAGGCGTCCCGCTTCCTCGACAACGCCCTCGCGGTGGCCGACGAGATCGGTGAGGCGCTGCTGCGGCCGCTGGGGGATCAGTAGGGTGTAGGGGCGCGCGAGCCGCGCGACACGCGAGGGGCCGGGCATGCCCTGGTGGGACAGCAGCTGCGGGGGTGCAAGTCGTCAGGCTCCACCTTCCCGGATCCGCCGCCGGTATGCTACAATGGCGACAGGGGCGTGCGTTCCCGTCCATCGGGAGATCGCGAGTGGATCCGAGGAGACTGCTCAAGCGGCTGGCGGAGGGGGCGCTCCAGAACGTCGCCTTCTCTGACCCAGGGAGACCTGCAATAATAGGTTGACACACGATCAAGAAGAGAGAGGGGTGCGACGGAAGAAGGGACGAATAAGCGTGGGTCGGCATCGCACTTGGGCGACGGCGCGGCGAATGGCGCGCTGCTGGGCTTCGGAATCGGGCGGGCAGTGGCCGCGCAGGACATGGCCCTTGAGGTAGGCGTAGAGTCCTTCGGCGGGATTGAGTTCCGGGGCATAGGCGGGGAGCCGATGAACGGTCAAGCGGTGGCGATAGGCTCGCAGCGCGCAGCGGGTGCGCTCGGACCAGTGGGCGCCCAAGCCATCCCAGAACAGCATGATGGGACGCGAGGTTGTCCGCAGCAGGTAGCGTACGAATCGAATGACGTCGGGGCTCTTTACCGTCCCTGGCGCCTGATGGAGCCACACATGGGGGTTGGGAGCGACTGCCGCGATGGTGGAGAGTTTGGGCCAGCCCATGCGATGCTTGAGTACAGGGTACAACCCTTGGGCGCCCAGGTCTTGGGCAAGGAAGGAATGAGCGAGAAGCCACTCTCGTCGAGAAACACCATCAGCGCGCGTCGGGCGCAGGCTTTTTCTTGAGACGGGGCCAGGTATGAGACACCCAGCGAGCGATAGCCTCCTCATCCCGCTCCACGGCCCGTCCCGTGGTCTTCTGCCACGACAGGCCCCAGCGGTGCAGGAGCCTGCCGATATGATCGGGATGGTAACACACCCGGAAGCGGCGCCAGATGAGAGAAGCGATGCGCGGCGTTGTCCAGACCGGGGTTGGGAATCCGTGGGCGTCGGCCCCATCCGCCAGCCACCGCAGCAGCTGCTTGCGTTGGCCAGTCGAGAGCTTGGCGGGGCGTCCAGGTCGGGCTCGGCGCTGCAACCCGGATCGGCCGCGGCGCCGATAAGCCTGTCGCCACTTCCAGACCGCCTGTCGGGTTACCCCCAGGCGGCGGGCGATCGTTGCCAAGGCCTCCCCCGACTTGAAAGCCTTGACGGCTTGGAGGCGACGCGCCTCCAGGACTGCGGCATCTCGTCGCTTCTGCGATGCGTTGGCGCTCATACCCCCAGTATAGCGCCAGCTCACCAAATGTCAACGTATTTATGCAGGAGTCTCTAGTGCTGCTGGGGATCCTTGACTGATGAAGGTACATGCGGTCGCCTGCTGGTGTCGAGCGCCGGCGTCATCCCGGGCAAAGGAGGCGCAGAGGCCGCGCCAGAGCGTCGCCCGCCACCCCAATCACGTCTGGTCGGTTGACCGCACCGGGGTACGGCGCTGGGGGCTGCCATCTGCCCTAGAGATGCGTCTCCTCTGCCGCCAGGCCGAGGGAGATCGGGGCCAAGGTCCAGAGGCGACTTGGCGCGAGCACATGTTCCCGTCGCTTTCCGGACACGATGTCCTCCTTGCGGAGTGGCTCTGGGACTGCATCGGACACCCCACTCCACACATCGTCGCGGCACTGGCGAGCTATGCTCACGACCGCGGTTGGACCGCCCACAAGCTTGTCAGGTGGGATGCAGAGGAGGTGGCAGACTAGGCGAGCGCCCAGGGCGAGCTGGGTTGGACCGGCCCTCATCCCCGACTCCGACTGCGCGAGCTGTGTGGTCGCGGGGCGCTCTGCCTCTCACACCTGAGTACGGTCTGGAGCTCCACAGTGCGGCGCTAGCTCTCCTTGGCGACGAGGAGGAGATCGCGCATCGGCTCTGGCGGGCCCGGGTGGTACTCCTGCTACCGCTGGTAGACAGGCTCCGGCTTGAGGTCTGCGGGGGGCTCACGCACAGATACGGGGCTCGGTGGCAATGCGCAGGGGCAAGCCCGGAGCTCCTGGCAGCGGGGCCGGACGACGGGCCCGGGGCGGACTCCTTGGGCGTCGACCTGGGCCGGGTGGAATCCGTTCTCCGAAGCGAACACGGGCTTCAGCATGAGCGCCGCTGGCTTCCGGCGGTGAGTGCCGCCCGGCAGATCAGGAACAGCCTCGCGCACTAGCGCCCCGTAGCCATGGCCGACTACACCGGCTTGTTGCGGGAGGTCAGCCGGTCCGGGCTGGGCCTGCGGGGGCCACCTTAGCCTGGAGGGAGCCCCTCAGAGGCCCATCCTGCTGCTCTGGGCCGCGGGAAACCTGGTGTCAGTCAACAGCCGCCCACGACACATCGGAGGATGCCCGCAGAACAAGGCTGGAGCGGTTCTATGGCGACGTGACCACTTCACGCGGGCCCCACCCGCCTCACCCGCAGGGCCAGGTCGTCCTCCAGGCGCTCCAGGGTCAAGGTCAGCACGCCCCCGCGGGAGACCGCCTGCTGTACCTCCCCCGGGACCCCCCGGTCGGTATCGAAGCTCGCCACCTGGTGGGCGCCGTCCTCGAGGCCCCTCACCACCAGCATCACCCCGCCCAGCGGCCGCGGCCGCGCCCCCAGCACCCGGGGCAGGCGCGCGTAGGTCTGATTCTGGAGGTACACGAACGCGTTGTCCCCTGCCTGCAGTCCCCGCGCGTCTACCAGCGCGGCCGGCGAGTCGGTCGGCGCAACCACGTGGTAGCTGTGCACCCGGATCCAGTCGCCCACCTCCGCCACATTGTCCACCGAGATCTGGTGCCGCCCCGGCGGCAGCGCGACCGCCGTCCTCCGCTCCTCATCCCTCAGCAGCCGGCGACCGCCCCTGAGGGGCACCTGCTGGGCAATCACCCCGTTCACCCGCACCTCGAGCACCTGATCGCCCCCGCCGATCTCCGCCGCGTCCACCACGAACTGCCCGCCCCAGGGCAGCTCCACGTCGAACGTCGGCGGATTCCGCCACCCCGCGCGCGCCGCGCTCGTCCCGTACAGCCACGAACCAAGCCCATCCAGCGCCTGCTCCCTCCGCTCCAGATCCACCGGGAACCGACTCTCCGGCGCCCGCCTCCCCCAGGCCGGCGCGTCCGGGCCGCTCCGCACCGTCGTCACCCGCTGGGGAAGGTCGCCCTCCGACGCCTCCGCCCCGGCGACCTCCACCCTCACCGGATCCCAGCGCCGCCGGTGCAGGTCCATGTCTGCGAAGAAGCGCAGCGGCGGCTGGAAGATCCCCCACGCGTCCTGCTGCTCCACCTCCACGTGCGACCAGCACATCACCGACGCCTGACCCTCCGCCAGCCCCCGCCAGATCGCCCGCCGCAGGGTCGGCATGAACCACTCCTGGCCGGAGGTGTACTCACACTCCTGCGTCACCACCGGTTTGCGCTCGCCCTGCGGCATCCCCCGGCCCGCCTGCGCATAGTCCATGATATCGTTGGCCGTGTAGTTCGACCCGTAGAGGATCGGCCGATAGCCTTCCACTAGCCCATGGACGTAGTCTCGCATCTCGACCAGCCAGTCCCGTACCTCCTCGGTGGGCTCGTACTGGTCGTTCCAGGAGTTGATCGCCCACAGGGAGGTGCTGTAACCCCACCGCGCGATGATGTAACGCAGCCGGTTCCGGTAGTGCCGCCGCGCCACCGGGCAGGAGAAGAACTCGTGCGGCTGACGGCAGGGCCCCCCGTTGATGCGGTTGTAGGGGTTGCCCGGCCACTCCCCGGCCGGCGCCGGGCCGTCGGTGAAGTGCTCGTCGTTGTTGTCGGTCACCAGCATGACCCGCAGGCCGTTCTCCTCCGCCAGCTCAAACACCCGGTCGAACTGGGCCGCGACCATCTGGTTGTAGAACCCCAGGCCCCCGTAGTCGTCCCAACCTGTCCCCTCCTCACCCTGTGGCGTCCACTCCAGCCAAGCCCAGTGGCACATCCACACCCGCGTCGAGGACATCTTCCCTCGCGCCCGCCCGAAGTAGTACTCATAGCAGGCCGTGGGATGCCCCGGGTCCCTGTGGCGCGTCCACGCCACGTTCGTGCCGACGCCCAGGAACAGCGCCTCCGTCCCCGAGTCCTCGAAGTAGGCCGGATTCCCCTCCGCCACCCGCACGAACCC
>CAYLPT010000093.1:0-3651 GCA_964385645.1 uncultured bacterium | reverse complement strand
TCGCCTGAATTTCGGCCGCTATCCTCTCGTCCCTCCGCGATATCGCCCGATCGAGGTCCTCCAGCACCCCCTGCACCGTCCGCAGCTTCGGCTGCCGCTGGAACCCGTGGAAGTCCGTGCCGTCGTACTCCACCGTCAGCTTCAGCGTGCGCATCCGCCCCCCCGGGCGTCACTGCGACTCGGGCGCCCGGTAGTCCACAAGTTGCAGCCGCACCATCGTCACCCCGTCGCCCCGGCGCGGCCCCAGCCGCACGATCCGCGCGTAGCCGCCCTCCCGGTCCTGGAACTGCGGCGCCACGTGCTCGAACAGGTGCCGCACCGAGTTGTCCACCGAGCTCGCCCGCCGGCCCGCCTGCTCGCCCTTGCGCGCTTCCCCTCCAGCCGGGGCCTCCCTGTGCGCGCCCTCCCGCATCCGCACCAGCCCCACCCGCGGCATCAGCAGCCGCCGCGCCAGCCGCCGCCGGTGGACTGTGTCCTCCTTTGCTAGCGTGATGAGCTTCTCTGCCATGCTCCGCGCCTCTTTGGCGCGGGGCGCCGTCGTCTCCACGCGGCCGTGCCACAGGAGCGAGGTAACCAAGTTCTGAAGGAGCGCCAGCCTCTGATCGGTGGGCCGTCCGAGGCGCCGCCCCGCGAGTCGGTGTCTCACGGCTGATCACACCTCCTGCTCGGAGTCCTCGTCATCGCCCTCGCCCTCCGCCCCCTCCGGCGCCGGCTCCGCCTCGGGTGCCAGCGAGAGGTCGCGCTCCGCCAGCTTATCCTTCACCTCCTGCAGCGACTTGCGGCCGAAGTTCCGGATCGCCATCAGGTCGCTCTCGGTCCGCTGGACCAGCTCCCCCACCGTCGTGATCCCCTCCCGCCGCAGGCAGTTCGAGGTCCGCACCGAGAACTCCAGCTCCTCGATGCGGGTCTGAAGCTGACGTGACAGCGCCGACTCCAGCTCCGGCGGCCGCGCCAGCTCCTCCTCCTGGTGCTGGAAGTCGAAGAACAGGATCAGGTAACGGTCCAGCACCTTCGCCGCATCGCTGATCGCGTCACCCGGGTCAATCGTCCCGTTGGTCGTCACCTCCAGCAGCAGCCGGTCGAAGTCCGTCATGTGCCCCACCCGCGTCGGCTCCACCCGGAAGGCGACCTTCCGCACCGGAGTGAAGATCGAATCCACGGGGATCGCGCCGATGGGCCGCCGGGAGGTATCGTGCTCCTCCGCCGGCACGTAGCCGCGCCCGCGCTCGACCTCGATCTGCACCGCCAGGGTGGCCTCCTTGCTGTCCAGGGTGGCGATGTGCAGGTCCTTGTTGACGATCTCCACGTCGCTGGGCGTCTCCACATCCGCCCCCAGCACCTCCCCCGGCCCGGTGCGGTCTATGCGCAGAATGCGCGGGCCCTCCGCCGGCGCCTGCGGCATCTCGACACCCTCGGTGGGCTCCAGCACCTTGATCGCCAGTTCCTTGATGTTGAGGATGATCTCGGTGGTGTCCTCCACCACTCCCGGGATGGTCGAGAACTCGTGCAGCGCACCCTCGATGGTCACGAAGGTCGGCGCCGCCCCGGGGATGGAGGACAGCAGCACCCGCCGCAGCGCGCTGCCCAACGTAGTTCCATAGCCGCGCTCGAGCGGCTCGACCAGGAACTTCCCGAAGCGCGGGTCCCTCCCGTCGTCCAGGCGCTCGATGCGAGGCGTCAGCGTGTCTATGATCATGCGATCCTCCTCCTTCCCGGCCCGCGCGGGCCGGGGCGGCTCACCGCGAGTAGAACTCCACGACGAGCTCCTCCTGCACCTGGGTGTCAATCTCCGCCCGCGACGGCAGCGACAGCACCGTCGCGCTCATGGCGTCACCCTCGATCTGGAGCCACGCCGGCAGCCGCCTCCCCCCGGCCCTCTCCACCGCGGCCACGATCGGCGCCTTCTTCCGGCTCGCCTCCCGCACCGCAATCCTGTCTCCCGGCCGCACCAGATAGGAGGGGATGTTCACCGGCCGGTCGTTGACCGCGATATGCCCGTGCCCCACCATCACCCGCGCCTGGGCCCGCGAGCTGGCGAATCCCAGCCGGAACACCACGTTGTCGAGGCGCCGCTCCAGGAGCTGCAACAGGGCCGCCCCAGTCACCCCCGGCTGCCGGGTCGCCTCCTCGAAGTAGCGGCGGAACTGCCGCTCGTGCACTCCGTAGATGCGCCGCAGCTTCTGCTTCTCCCGGAGCTGTATCCCGTAGTCCGAGATCCGCCGCCGCACCCGCGCGTGCGCGTGCTCCCCGGGCGGATAGGCCCGCTTCTCGATCGCGCACTTGCTGGAGTAGCAGCGCTCTCCCTTCAAATACAGCCGCACCCCCTCCCGCCGACACAGCCTGCACACCGCTCCCCGATATCGTGCCATCTCGATGCTGTCCTTCCCCGCCTAGATCCGCCTGCGCCGCGGCGGCCGGCATCCGTTGTGCGGGATCGGCGTGATGTCCCGGATGCTGCTCACCTCCAGCCCCGCGCTCTGCAGCGACCGGATCGCCGTCTCCCGCCCGCTGCCCGGCCCCTTGACGTACACGTCCACCCGGCGCATGCCGTACTCGATAGCCTTGCGGGCCACCGCCTCCGCGGCCAGCCGCGCCGCAAAGGGCGTGCCCTTCTTCGTCCCCTTGAACCCCACCGACCCCGAGCTCGCCCACGACAGCACGTCGCCGTTGGCGTCGGTCACCGTCACGATGGTGTTGTTGAACGTGGACTGGATGTACGCCCGCCCCTGGCTCACCACCCGCCGCTCCCGCCGCCTCGGCCGCGATCCTTTACGCCCCATGGTGTCTGCTCCTCATCGTGTCCCTCACCCCGCTACCGCCGGGACCGCCGCACGCCCACCGTCCGCTTCGGCCCCTTGCGCGTCCGCGCGTTCGTGCGCGTCCGCTGCCCCCTCACCGGCAGCCCCCGTCGGTGCCGCAGACCGCGGTAGGCCCCGATCTCGACCAGCCGCTGGATATTCGCCTGCACCGTGCGCCGCAGGTCTCCCTCCACCCGCAGGCTCCGCTCGATGTACTCCCGCAGGCGCGTCAGCTCGTCCTCGGTCATGTCCCGCACCCGCGTCTCCGGCCTCACCCCGGTCTCCGCCAGGATCCTCCGGCTCAGCGAGCGCCCGATCCCGTAGATGTAGGTCAGGCCGATCTCCAGCCGCTTGTCCCGCGGCAGGTCCACTCCCGCGATGCGTGCCATCTATCCGCCTCCCGCGCTCAACCCTGCACCTGCTTGTGCTTGGGCTTGTCGCAGATCACCCGCACCTTCCCATGGCGCCGGACGATCTTGCACCGGTCACACAGCCTCTTCACCGACGATCTCACCTTCATGACCTCACGCTCCCGGGCGCCTCCCGCGCACATACCTCCTCCCCCGTCGGTCCCTGGCGCCGAGTCAGCACCTCGCATCCCTGCCTGGTCACCACCACCGTGTGCTCGAAGTGCGCCGCCAGCGACCCGTCCCGCGTCCGATACGTCCACCCATCCGTATCCTGCACCACCTGCGGGCCGCCTTGCGTCACCATCGGCTCGATCGCCAGCGTCATCCCCTCCACCAGCTCCGGCGAGCTCTCCCGCTCCCCCGACACGAAGTTGGGCACCTGCGGCGCCTCATGCATCTCCCGGCCCACCCCGTGGCCCACCAGCTTGCGCACCACCGAGAAC
>CAYLPT010000092.1:0-10984 GCA_964385645.1 uncultured bacterium | reverse complement strand
CGGCGCGCTCCTCCTCGGGGCCTCCGCTGCCGGTGAGCACGACCACGGGGAGGCCGCTGTGCATGACGTTGCGGAGGAAGGAGAGGACGGAGACGCCGCTCTCCAGGGGGAGGTTGAGGTCGAGCAGGACCGCGTGAGGGGCCTCCTGCTTGGGGGCGGCGAGAGCGGCGACGGCCTCGGCGCCGTTCTTGGCCCTGACCACCAGATACCCGCTGGCGGTGATGACCTCCTCCAGGAAGCGCCCCACCTCCTCGTCGTCCTCGACGACTAGCACGCGGGCGCGCCGGTCACGTTCCCCGGGACTGACTGCCACGGCCTGCCTCCCTGATTGGGGTGCTGCCAGGTGTAAGGAAGCCATCTGCTCGTAGGCCGCGCATGGGGGGCGCGGCGCTCCGCCGCCCGCGGCCCCTGGGCGCGGGGAGGACGGTCCAGCTCAACTCGTCGCCTGAGGTGGCACAGGTTCGTCGCGCGCGGCGCGGGGTCCTGCTAGGGGCGGGGTTCGGAGGCGCCGGCCCACAGAGCCGGGCGGAGGGCGCGGTCTACGGGCGGCGGTGGGCGGCCTGCGGGTTGTCCTGGGTCAGGACGGCATCCACGATCTCGAGCAGGCGGCGGGCGGCGACAGGCTTGCCGATGAAGTCATCAATGGGCAGCCCCGAGGCGCGCACTTTGTCCTCGAGGTCGGGCCGACCGGTGAGGATGATGACCGGGATGTCCCTGGTCTCGCCGTTCTTGCGCAGGAGGGTGAGGAACTCGAGTCCGCCATAGTCGGGCAGGCCGAGGTCGAGGACGATCAGCGCGGGCCGGCAGACGGGATCGGAGAGGACGGCGGCGACCGCCTCCGCCTCGCTCTGGGCGACGCCGACGCGGTAGCCGCCTCCCTCGAGGATGTCGCGCACCACCGCGCCGACCTCGGGGTCGTCGTCCACCACGAGCAGGAAGGGCTCCGGCCGGTCGGGCCGGCCGCGCAGGCGGGCTTGCGCGCGGAGGGCGCGCTCGAGCTGGCGGGGGGCGACGGCGCCCAGGTCGAGCAGGATCTGCCCGAGGGCCTTGTCGCTGCCTTCCTGGCGTTGGAGCGCCTCCCGCAGATCGGCGGCCGTGATGGCGCCGCTGGCGAGGAGAAGCTGACCCAGCAGAGGCCCAGACGGATGCTCACACACGGGTCCCTCCGCGGGGTTGGCGCCGGCGAACCGGGGCCCACGCCCCGCACCTCGTTCTTCCATGTTTTCGGGCGGCGACTCAAGACGCCAAAGGGGCAGAGCTGTGGCGCCGGCCACGGAGGAGGGCGGCGGGCGAGGCAGAAGAGCGCCTGCGAGGGAGAACGCGGTGCGAAGGAGGCAAGGGGAATGCGGAGAGGGACGCAGCTCTCGGTGACGCTGGAGAACAAGCCCGGGCAGGCGGCGAAGCTCGCCGCGGCGCTGGCCCGGGCGAAGGTGAACATCGAGGCCATCTCGGTGGTGGATGCGGCCGACGTGGGGGTGGTGCGCCTGGTTACCTCGTCGAACGCCAAGGCCAAGGCGGCGCTGCGGCGGGCGGGGATGAACGTGGTGCAGCAGCCGGTGGTCATCGCCAGGCTGCCGAACGAGCCCGGCGCGCTGGCGGCTGCGGCGAAGAAGCTGGCGGCCGCCGGGGTCAACATCAGCTACCTGTACGGGAGCGCGGCGCGGGCCGGGGAGCCCAGCACAGTGGTGATGGGCGTCTCGGACGTCGCCCAGGCGGTGAAGGCCCTGGGTTAGGGCCGGCGCCGGCGGACGGGCCGACGAGGGGCCGGGCGCCGGCCGGGGAATCGGGATACACTGCTCCGGGGAGAGCGAGTCGTGGCCAAGGCGGAAGCCGTCGCGCTGGAGTACCTCGCGGAGACGCTGGAGGCGCTGCAGCATCCCGGCCTGCTGCTGGTGTCGCTGGACCGCCGCGGGCGGCCGAACGCGATGACCATCGGCTGGGGTTCCATCGGCATCTACTGGGGGGTTCCGGTGTTCGTGGCGCCGGTGCGCTCGTCGCGCTACACGTACGGGTGCCTGGAGAACACTGGCGACTTCACGGTGAACGTGCTGCCGCGGAAGCTGGCCGACGTGGCGGCCTTCTGTGGGACGGTGTCGGGGCGGGAGCACGACAAGTTCGCGGAGGCGCGCCTCACGGCCGGGGCGAGCGTGAAGGTGAGGTCGCCGATCGTGGAGGAGTGCGTGCTGCACTACGAGTGCAGGGTGCTCCACGCCAACGATGTGGCGCCGGCCTCAATGGCGAGGGCGCTCGAGCGGCGCAACTACCCCCGGCGCGACTACCACCGCTTCTACTTCGGGGAGATCGTCCACGTCCGCGCCGAGGCCACCCTGCGGCGCCGGCTGTGAGGCGGGTGGGCGCTCTGTTGCGATGCGAGCTGACCGGAGGGCCGAGGGGCCGCGCGGGCTGGCGCGCCTGCGGGCGCTGATCGCGGGGCGCGTGCAGATGGTAGGGTTCCGAGCCTTCGTGGTCGGGCGGGCGGAGGCGCGCGGGCTGACGGGGTGGGTGCGCAACCTGCCCGGTGGGCAAGTGGAGGTGGTTGCGGAGGGCGACCGGACGGAGCTGGAGGAGCTACTGGAGGAGCTGCGCCGCGGGCCCAGCGGGGCGCGGGTGTCGTCGGTGACCGTGAGCTGGGAGCGGTACCGGGGGGAGTTCGCGGACTTCGGGGTTCGCTACTACTAGCGGCCGGCGTCGGGTCGGCCCGACGCGGCGGCCGATGAGGACTGCGGGCATGGCGAAGGCGGTGAGCGCGGAGACCGGGGCGGCGCCGCGGCCCCGGCCGGCGATGCACCGGGAGATCCACGAGGCGCCGGAGCGGATCGCGCGGCTGCTGGAGCGGGAGGCGGGCCCGCTGGCGCGGGCGCTGGCGCCGCTGCGGCGGGAGCGTCCGGGGATGATCTTCGTGGCGGGGCGCGGCACGTCGCACCACGCCGCGATCTATGGGCACTATCTGTTCCAGCGCTTTCTGGGGATCCCGGTGTCGGGCGCGGCGCTGTCGCTGTTCACGCTGTATCCGGCGCCGGCCGCGGGCGGGATGAAGGGAGCGCTGGCGATCGGGCTGTCGCAGTCGGGGGAGAGCTCGGACGTGCTGAGGGCGATGCGGGCGGCGCGGCGGCTGGGGGCCTACACGGTGGCTGTCACCAATCAGGTCGGCTCCTCGCTGGCCCGCGCGGCGCACCACACCGTGGCCCTGCACGCCCGCAGGGAGCGCGCGGTGGCGGCCACCAAGACCTACAGCGCGCAGCTCGTCGCCATCACGATGATCTGCCGCGCCCTGGGCGGTGATCTGCCGGAGAGGCAGGTCGCCGCGCTGCCGGAGGCGATGGGCGCGGCGCTGGCGCAGGAGGAGGCGGTGGCCGAGGTGGTGGGGTACTACCGCTACGCGGCCCGCTGTCTGTGCCTGGCGCGCGGGTTCAACTACGCGACGGTCCGGGAGACGGCGCTGAAGCTGATGGAGACGTGCTACCTGGGCGCGGTGGGCATGTCGGCGGCGGACTTCCTGCACGGGCCGGTCGCGTTCGTGGACCCGGCGACGCCGGTGGTGCTGTTCGCGCCGGCGGGGCCCACGTACCCCTTCATGTTGCGGCTGGCCCGCCGGCTGGGGCGCCAGAACGTGGACGTGCTCACCTTCACCAACCGCGAGGAGATCGCCGCCGCCTCGAAGCTGGCAATACGCTGCCCGATCGCGACGCCGGAGCCGCTGAGCCCGATCCCGCTCGCCACGCTCGGGCAGCTCTTCGCCTGCCGGCTGGCGCTGGTGCGGGGCCTGAACCCCGACGCGCCGCGGCGGCTCACGAAGGTCACGCGCACGCTGTGAGAATATGGGAGCCCGGTGGTGATGAGATGAAGCGAACGACGATGGGCATCGTGCTGGCCTGCTGCCTGCTCTCGCTGGCTGGCTGCAGGGCGCGCCCGCCCGCGGCGCCCGCGGCCCTACCCGAGCCCGCCCCCGAGGTCGAGGAGGAGCCCGAGCCGGAGGCCCCGGAGCCCTCCCCGGAGCTGGGCCCGCCGACGGCCGAGCAGATGGCGGCCGTGCGGGGCCAGCGGGCGATCCGCGCCGAGCTGGTGACTGAGAAGGGGACGATCAGGCTGGAGCTGGACGGGTCGGCGGCGCCGGAGGCGGTGGCCAACTTCGTGAACCTCGTGCAGGCGGGCTTCTACGATGACATGGCGTTCCACCGCGTGGAGCCGGGATTCGTCGTGCAGGTCGGCGACCCACAGCTCGCGGGCCGGCCGGCGGTGGGCTACACGATCCGCGACGAGCGCTCGCCCATCGAGCACACCCGCGGCGCGGTGGCGATGGCCCGGCTCTACCAGGCCGGGCAGATGGTGCCGAACTCGGCCAGCACGCAGTTCTACATCTGCCTGGGCGACGCGCCGCACCTGGACGCCATGGGCTTCACCGCCTTCGGCCGCGTGGTCGAGGGCATGGAGGTGGTGGACGCCATCGCGGTGGGAGACAAGATCCTCACCGCCTCCGTCACGAGCCCGCCCCGCGGCGGTTGAGCGCCGCGGCCGCTAGCGCACCAGGATGTCGGCCCGCGCGAGCCTGACCCCGTCCACCGAGACCGAGATGGTGGGGAAGCTCGGCGAGGTTGAGATAACCTCCGGGCCGTCCGGCGTGGCGATGATGGTGTCCTCGGACTTGGTGCCGGTAATGGAGGGGTTCCAGGCAAAGGCCTGGTTGGGCTGCACGACGGCGTCGCTCTCCGGCGTGGCGCGGTAGTCGCGGGTGGCGTAGCCAGTGGGGCCGCCCTGGTGGTGGAGCTTCCACTCCTCGGGGTAGCCGTGGGCTGCGTAGGCCTCGAGGCCGGCCCTCACGATGTCGCCGATGCGGGCGCCGGGGCGGCTGCGGGAGATGAAGGTCGCGTCTATGGCCGCCGCCGCGGCGTGCTTCTGTCGCAGCGCCTCCGGTACGGCGCCGAAGTGCACGAGGCGGGTGGCCGAGACGATGAGGCCGTGTCGGCGTCCGCACACGACGAGCATGACTACGCGCTTGATGGGGTTGTCGGTGGGTATCGGGTGGCGGTACTTGAGCAGGCGCTCGTCGGCGGCCACGAGCACGACGATGGGCGCGACGCCGCGGCGGAAGTGGGCCCCCGCAAGGGCGGCGCCGGCCTCGTGCTCGGTCATGCCGGGCTCCACCTCCAGGCAGGCCTCCGCGATCGCCTGGCCCACGTCCCGGCCCACCCCGCGGTAGCGCTCGACCTCCTCGGGCGTGAGCGACTCCCGCAGCCGGGCGATGTCCTCAGGGCAGGCAGTGACCCCATCCATGGGGGTGTCGGAGGCCACCCTCTCGCCAGCGGCGAGCCGGGCGAGGGCGGGCGGCAGGGCGTCGTCGTACCAGGGGCTGATGTCCTCGCCGAAACCCTGGCCGGCGAGCTCCTCCTCAAGAAGCCGGCCCCGCTCGACGTTGTTGGTGATGAGGGTCTTGCGGTCGCGCTGGATGAGGAGGGCGCCGACGCCGGCCTCTGCGGCGAGGCTTACGTGGCTGTCGGCGCCGCAGCCGAACCAGGCGAAGTTGTCGGTCCTGGCGAGCAGGAGGGCGTCGAAGCCCTTTGCCTCCAGGAACTCGTTCACCCTGCGCTGCTTCTCAGCGATCTCTTCTCGAGCTGACATTCCCTTTCTCCCTTAGTCTTGGGCTCTCAGGCGCTGCGCCTCGAGCTTGATCGTCCGCTTCGTCCGCGGGGTGACCTTGCAGCGATCATCCAGGCGGTGACCCACAACCCACACGATCTCTCCGCCGGCCAGCAGCAGCGGGACTCGCGCCCGCTCCCGCCGGGGCACCTTCTGGTTCACGAAGAAGTCCTGGAGCTTCACCGAGCCTCGCATCCCCAGGGGGTGGAAGCGGTCTCCCTGCCGCCAGGTGCGGACGGTGAGCGGCGGCTTGACTCTGGCGGCATCCACAAGCGCGGCCCAGGGGTCGGAGGGAGTGCGCCGGGCCCGCGAGCGGACGGCGGTGAACCTCACGCCCAGCTCCTCGATGACGACTTCGCCGGGCACGGGCAGGGTCCATTCTCCGCCGGGGGGCGCCCGCTCCGGCGCGGCGGCGCTGATGATGACCCCGCCGTAGGCGCGCTCGGCCCGCAATCCCCCAGGCAGCTCGATGGTGGCGCCTGTGCGCCCCGACTCGACGAGCGCAACGAGGGCCTCTACGCGGTCGAACTCGAGGTCGAGCTCATCGCCCTTGAGGCGGGCGACGGCGGCCCGCAGAACGCGCCTGCGGAGCGCCTCGGGCAGCGCGCAGAAGGGCTCCCGGGCGATGCGCACCTGGCGGGCCCCCAGGGCGGCGGTGTCGCGCAGGGCGCGCTGGGCGGCGGCGGCGAGGTAGTCATTCTCGAGGCGCGCGATGTCCGCCAGCCGGCAGAGGGCGGCGTCCACGCGGGGCTGGAGGCGGCGCAGCAGGGGGAGGACCTGAAGCCGCAGGCGGTTGCGGAGGAAGGCGGGGTCGGCGTTGGTGGCATCGACGCGGTAGTCCAGCCCCTCGGCGGCGCAGTAGGCCTGCACCTCGGCGCGGGTGGTCCGCAGCAGGGGGCGGATGATCTTTCCCCTGACCGGCGGGATGCCGGCCAGGCCGGCCGGCCCGGCGCCGCGGAGGAGGTTCAGGAGCACCGTCTCGGCCTGGTCGTCGGCGGTATGGCCGGTGGCGATGCGGCTGGCGCGTGCGCGGCGGGCCTCCTCCTCGAGGAGCTGATAGCGAACGGCGCGGGCGGCGGCCTCGAGGGAGAGCCCTCGCGCCCGCGCGAGCTCGCGGACCTCGGCGCGCCGGGCGGTGAAGGGGACGCGGAGGGCGCGGGCGAGGGCGGCGGCGGCCTCCGCGTCGGCGTCCGCGTCGGGGCCGCGGAGGCCGTGGTGAACGTGGCAGGCGCAGAGGCGACACCCGAGGCGGCGGCGGAGCCGGTGGAGCGCGCGGAGCAGCGCGGTGGAGTCGGGGCCGGCCGAGATGGCGACGAGGATGAGGTCGCCGGGGGCGACCATGCGGTGCTCTGCGATGGTGGCGGCGGCGCGCTCGAGGAAGGCCTTGGTCTCAGGCCTCGAAGAGGAGCTCGATGAGGCGCCAGCCCTCGGCGATGACGCGCTTGGTCTCTGCGGCGTGCTGCTCATCGAATGCCTCGGCCCGCCCGCGCCGCGGCGCCAGCACGGCGAAGGGCACCGGCTCGCGGTCGTGGGTTCGGGTGGAGATCTTCGTGTAGTGGTCGGCGAGGACCATGATGCGGCCATCGGGCAGGGCGCGGAGGTGCTCCAGCAGCGGCCCGACAACGTGGCGGTCCACCTGCTCGATCGCCCACACCTTGCGCTCCGGGCTGCCCTGGTGGCTGGCCTCGTCGGGGGCCTCCACGTGAACGAGCACGAAATCCCACCGCCCCAGCGCCTCCCGAGCCGCCCGGCCCTTGGCGGCGAAGTCGGTGTCGAGATTCCCCGTCGCGCCAGGCACCTCCAGAACGGTCAGGCCCGCGCACTTGCCGACCCCCCGCACGAGGTCAACCGCCGCAATCACCGCCCCTGGCACGCCCCGCTGAAGGGCGAAGGAGGGCAGGGCGCACGAGCGCCCCTGCCCCCAGGGCCAGACCATGTTGGCCGGCGCCTTGCCCTGATCCCGGCGGCGGCGGTTGATGTCGTGGCCGTCAAGCAGCTCCAGGGAGTCCCAGATGAGCCGCCGGAGATCGGCCTCGCCGTCGCCGCGGGGCAGGTGGGGTTCCAGGGGCTGACCGATGATATCATGGGGAGGCGTGGTCTCGACGTCGGGCGAGCCCGAGCGCCAGACCATGACGTGCCGGTAGCTCACGCCCGGGTGGAACTGCCACCGCGGGGTGGAGAGCCGCTCGTTCACAAGGGCGATAAGGGTGTGCGCCTCGGCGGTCGGGATCTCGCCGCCGGAGTAGTCGAGCAGGGTCGTGCCGTCGCTGGAGACCAGGTTGCAGCGGAAGGCGACGTCGTCGGGGTTGAGGGGCACGTCCATCGCCGCGGCCTCGAGCGGCCCCCGGCCGGTGTGGTACAGCCGGGGGTCGTAGCCAAGGATGGACAGGGTGGCGACATCGCTGCCGGGCTCCATCTCGTCGGGGATGGTCCTCACCAGCCCGCAGACGCCCGCGCGGGCGATCTCGTCCGAGTTCGGGGTCCTGGCGGCCTGGAGCGGCGTGCGGCCGCCGAGGGCCTCCTGAGGCTCATCCGCGGCGCCGTCCATGATGACGACCGCGCGCTTGGGCCTGCGCTGGGAAGAGGACGCCTCCATGGCATTGCGAGTATATCAGGACCGACGGTGGGCGGTCAAACGTGACGCCGCGGGGGACTAGCGGTCAAGCCCCCGTCCGGTGAGGAGCCGCAGCGCCTCGAGGTAGCGCTGACGCGTTCCCTCGACGACCTCCGGGGGCAGCTCGGGGGCGGGCGGGCGCTTGTCCCAGTCGAGGGAGTCCAGGTAGTCCCGAACAGGCTGCTTGTCGAAGCTCTGCTGGGGGCGGCCAGGCTGGTAGCCGTCCAGCGGCCAGAACCGCGAGGAATCCGGCGTGAGCACCTCGTCCACGAGGATGAGCCGGTCGCCGCGCCAGCCGAATTCGAACTTGGTGTCCGCGATGATGATGCCCCGCTCTTGCGCGTAGTCGGCCGCGCGCCGGTAGAGCGCGAGGCTGAGGGATTCGAGCTGGCGGTAAGTCTCCTCGCCCACGATGTCGGCGGCCTGGGCCGGGGAGATGTTCTCGTCGTGGCCGGTGGCGGCCTTGGTGGCCGGGGTGAAGAGGGGCTTGGGCAGCTTGTCGCTCTCCCGCAGCCCGGGGGGCAGCGCGATCCCGCACACCGTGCCCTGCTCCTGGTACTCGCGCCAGCCGGAGCCCGCCAGGTAGCCGCGCACGACGCACTCGATGGGGACGACCTTGGCGCGGCACACCAGCATGCTGCGGCCGGCGAGCACGTCGAGGTAGCGGCCGATGAGGGCGGGATACTCGGTGGGGTCGGCGGTCGCCAGATGGTTCTCCACGATGTCCTCGGTGAGCTCGAACCAGAACAGAGACATGGCGGTGAGGATGCGGCCCTTGTCCGGGATGCCGTTGGGCATCACGACGTCGAAGGCGGAGATGCGATCGGTGGCGACGATGAGGAGCTGGTCGCCCAGGTCATAGATGTCGCGCACCTTCCCGCGCGCGAGCAGGGGTACGTCGGGGAGGTTGGACTGGAGAAGGGGCTCACTCACCATGGTCGGTTCCTCGTGGGCCAGGGTTTGGCTGTCGCTCAGCGGAGTGTATTCCGCAAGGGGACAGGCCCGCCCTTCAGGAGACGGGGCTCGGAGTCGCCAACGCGCCATAGCCGTGTGGCTATGGCAGCGGAGCGACCCCGCCCTACAGAGCGACGACGGCGAGCGGGCAAGGGCAGGCGGGGCGCCTGGCCTGCCGCGGCGGCGACCTGTGCGCCCTACGCGGCGTGGGCCGGCTCTCGCAGGCCGAGGAGGTCCAGCACCGCTTCGGTGGTCGGCTCGACGAGGGCGGGCTCCTGGGCGGAGGCGATGGCGCGGTCGGGGTCCTTGAGGCCGTGGCCGGTGAGGATGCAGACCACAGGGCCGGCGGCCTCACGATCGAAGTAGCCCCGCCGCGCGAGCTTGGCGATGCCGGCGACGGAGGCGGCGGAGGCCGGCTCGACGAACAGCCCCTCGATGTCGGCCAGCATCCGGTAGGCCTCGAGGATCTCCTCGTCGCTGACCGCCTCGATGAGCCCGCCGGACTCGTCCCGCGCCTCGATTGCGGTGGCCCAGCTCGCGGGGTTGCCGATCTTGATGGCGGTGGCGATGGTCTGGGGATCGGCGACCGGCTCGCCGCGCACCAGGGGGGCGGCGCCCTCGGCCTGGAAGCCGAGCATCCGCGGCCGACGGCGGCTGCGGCCGGCGGCCTGGTACTCCTTATAGCCCTTCCAGTAGGCGGAGATGTTGCCGGCGTTGCCGACGGGGATGGCGTGGAAGGCGGGGGCCTCGCCCAGGGAGTCGCAGATCTCGAAGGCGCCGGTCTTCTGGCCCTCGATGCGATAGGGGTTGACGGAGTTGACGAGCTGGATGGGGTGCTCGCGCGTGATCTCCATGACGATGCGGAGAGCTTCGTCAAAGACGCCCTCGATGGCCACCACCCGGGCGCCGTGCACGACCGACTGGGCGAGCTTGCCCATGGCGATCCAGCGGCGGGGCACGACGACGATGCACTGGAGGCCGGCGCGGGCGGCGTAGGCGGCGGCGGAGGCGGCGGTGTTGCCGGTGGAGGCGCACATGACGGCGCGCTGCCCCTCCTCGAGGGCCTTGGAGACCGCGACGGTCATGCCGCGGTCCTTGAAAGAGCCGGTGGGGTTGGCGCCCTCGTACTTCAGGTAGAGGGGCAGGGGCAGGGCGATGCGCCTCTGGAGGGCCGGGGCCTCGAGCAGCGGGGTGTCGCCCTCTTGCAGGGTGACGACCGGCGTCTTGGCGGTGACGGGCAGGAAATCGCGGTAGGCCTCGATGATACCGGGCCAGCCGAGACGGGGGGGCGTGGACATGGGTCTCACTCCGCCTCGGCGCGGATCCAGGCGCTGATCTCGTGGACCTCTGGCAGCTCGCGCAGGCGGGCGAGGGAGCGTCGCATGCGGCGCTCCTGGGCGAGGTGGGTGAGCCAGACAATCTCGGCCTGCTCGCCGGAGGCCGCCATCTGAAGCACGGAGGCGAGGCTCACGCCCTCCTCGCCGAAGACGGTGGCGATGGCGGCCAGCACGCCGGGCCGGTCGGCCACCTGGGTGCGTAGGTAGTGGCGAGTCTCCAGCTCCTCGATGGGGCGCGCCCGCTTGGCCTCGAAGCAGGTGCAGGAGACCCGGCCGGTGCAGCCGGAGCGGAGGTTGCGCGCCACGTCTACGATATCGCCGACCATGGCGGAGCCGGTGGGGAGCGCGCCCGCGCCCTGGCCGTAGAACATCACTTCGCCCACGGAGCTGCCGCGCACGAAGATGGCGTTGAAGGGGCCGCCCACGGCGGCGAGGGGGTGGTGGG
>CAYLPT010000091.1:0-3553 GCA_964385645.1 uncultured bacterium | reverse complement strand
GTCTGCGGCCTCGACCCAACCGACCCCACCGAAGCCCGCCTCACCGCCGACATCGTCGCCGCCTACACCGGGCGGCGGGCGGTGTAGGCGGCGACGATGTCGGCGGTGAGGCGGGCTTCGGTGGGGTCGGTTGGGTCGAGGCCGCAGACTTCGCGGAGGGCCCACTCTATCCCGCGGCGGGCTAGCTGATCGGCGAAGGCGGCGTCGGCGGGGAAGAGGCGGCCGTGCTCGTCGCCGGCGCGGAAGTGGAAGGCGGCGGCGACGGCGAGGGTGGTGGCCGGCGCCGGTACGCCCTCCCGGGCGTCCATGAGCAGGGCGCCGACGAGGCGGTCGTCGCGGGAGAGCTTGCGGGGCAGGTCGCGCCCGACGCGGTGGATGGTGTCGCCGAGCGCCTGGTTGGCGAAGCGGGAGAGGAGGTCCTCGATGTGCTCCCCCTGGCTGGCCTCGTCGAACTCCTGGGGGTAGCGCCGGATCAGCGCCCGGCCGGACTCCCACATCGCCTGCCGGGCCACGCGGGCCACCTCGGGGTGGGAGACGGCCTGCCAGATGAAGCGCCACTCGGGGTCGAGCAGGTGGCCCATGTAGGCGCAGGCGGCGTGGCCGAGGTTGTGGATGAAGGCCTTGCGGTCCACGTAAGCGGCGATGTTCTCCTTGGGGTCGAGACCGGGGACGTCGGGGATGGGGTTGCGGAAGGCGCGGGCGTCCAGGACGAGGGTGTTGTAGGCCTCGGCGTAGAGCAGCAGGGGGTCGCGGCGGCGGGCCTCCTCGGGCATGATGGGGACCATCTTGCCGATGGAGGTCTCGATGAGGCCGACGTAGGTGTCGAGGGGGAAGCCGGCGGGCAGGTGCTCGGCGAGGCCCTGGGCGAAGGCGCGGGAGGCGTAGCGGAGGTTCTCGCAGATGATGATGTCGAGGGGCGGCCGGCCCCTCTGGCGGCGGAGCTGGAGGCCAGCGGCGAGGTGGGGGTAGATGTGGGGGAGCGCGCCGGGGCCGACGGCGGTGGCGGCGAGGTCGGCCTGGGCGAGGGCGGCGGCCACGCGGTCGGCCTGGCGGGCGTAGAGGGCGGAGACGCCCTCCACCCAGATATCGGCGGGACGGCGGTCCCTGACCTGGACGAGGTAGCGGCCCTCCCGGTTGAGGGCCTCCACCAGCCGGTCATCCACGTCCACGAAGACCACCCGGTAGCCGGCGCGGGCGAAGAGCTGACCGACGAAGGAGCGGCCGATGTTGCCGGCGCCGAAGACGAGGAGGGTGGGCCGCGCGGGCGCGGGCTCGTCGGAGCTCATGGGAGCGCCTCGACGGCCATGGCATAGGCGCCGCCGCCTCCGTAGCAGATGGTGGCGAGGCCGAGGCGATGCTGGCGGCGGCGCATGGCGTGCAGGAGGGTGGTGAGGATGCGGGCGCCGGCGGAGCCGAGGGGGTGGCCGAGGGCGATGGCGCCGCCGTGGACGTTCATGTCCATCCCCTGGAATGCCTTCGCGAACAGAGGGAGCTGGACGCCGAAGGCCTCGTTGGCCTCGATGATGGTGAAGCCGGCGGGCCGGCCGGCCGCGCGGAGCGCGTCGAGCAGCTCCTGGACGGCGGCGACGGGGGCGCTGATGTAGTCGGCGGGCGGGCCGTCGCGGCGGGCGTAGCCGAGGATGCGGGCGATGGGCTGGAGGCCGAGGGCGGCGGCGCGGCCTCCGGTGGTGAGGGCGAGGGCGGCGGCGTTGTCGGCGGGGGTGGAGGCGTTGTAGGCGGAGGCGAGGTCGTCGGGGTTCTGCTCGAGCTCACGCTGGAGCCGCTCGGGGGGCAGCAGGTCGTCGCTGGCGACCTCGCCGGCGGGGACGATCTCGTCGCGGAACCATCCCTTGTCAGTCGCCTCCCGCGCCTTGTGGTGGCTGTCGGCGGCGAAGCGGTTGACGAGGTCCACCGAGTAGCCCTGGCGGGCGGCGAAGTCGAGGGCGTACTGGCGCATGAACTTGCGGTCCTCGGGCCAGAAGAGGCCGTCGTAGGTGGTGGGGTCAATGAGGTCGGAGGCGCGGAGCTGCTCCTCAGGGAGGTCGGCGAGGAGGAACCGGTAGGCGCCGCGGCGCTGGAGGCGGAGCCGCTCGCCCTTGGGGCAGTGGTCGGTGGTGCGGGTGAAGCGGGGGCCGAGCAGGTAGGGGGCGTTGGTGCGGGACTCCATGCCGCCGGCGAGGGCGACCTCTGCCGTGCCGAGCAGCAGCGACTGGGCGGCGAGGGCTACGGCATCCATGCCGGAGGCGCAGACGGTCTCGATGGCGCGGGTGTGCACGCCCTGGGGAAGGCCGGCGCGCAGGGCGGCGGCCTTGACGGGGCCGAGGCCGAGGCCGGCGGAGACGACGAGGCCCATGTTCACCGTGTCCACCTGCCCAGGGTCCAGGCCGGCGCGGGAGATTGCGGCCCCGATGGCGAGGGCGCCGAGCTCGAGGGCGCCGAAGGGGGCAAGGGCGCCGTTGAACCGGCCGATGGGGGTGCGGGCGGCGGAGAGGATGACGATGGGGGGGTCGTCGGGCAGGATATGGTGCATGTCAGGCGCTCAGCAGGTCCTTCGCCTCGCGGGCGACGCGCTCGGGGCTGGGGAGGTTCTCGGCCTCCAGGGTCTGGGCCATAGGGGGCGGTACGTCGTAGGCGGCGACGATGCGCACTGGGGCCTTGAGGTCCCTGAACGCCGCCTCCTGGACGCGGTAGGCGATGTGCTCGCCGAAGCAGCCGGTTCTGGGGGCCTGGCAGACGATGAGGAGCCGGCCGGTCTTGCGCACCGAGGCGGCGATCGCCTCCAGGTCGAGGGGGATGAGGGTACGGGGGTCGAGGACCTCGGCCTCGATGCCGTCCTGGGCGAGCAGCTCGGCCGCCTCAAGGGCGACATTCATCATCCAGAGGTAGGCGACGATGGTGAGGTCGCGGCCCTCGCGGCGGAGGGCGGCGACGCCCAGGGGGAGCGTGTACTCCTCCTCCGGGACAGGGCCCTTCTCGGTGTAGAGGAGCTGGTGCTCGACGAAGATGACGGGGTTGTCGTCCCGGATGGCGGTCTTGAGGAGGCCCTTGGCGTCATAGGGGGTGGAGGGGGCGACGACCTTGAGGCCGGGGACCTGCGTGAGCATGGCCTCGAGGCTCTGGGAGTGCTGGCCGGCATAGCCGCGGCCGCCGCCCACGGTGGTGCGGACAACCATGGGGAGGGAGGCCTTGCCCCCGAACATGTAGCGGGTCTTGGCGGCCTGGTTGGCGATCTGGTCCATGGCAAGGGGCATGAAGTCAATGTACATGATCTCGGCGACAGGGCGGAGGCCGGTCATGGAGGCGCCGGCGGCGACGCCGACGATGGCGGCCTCGGAGATGGGGGTGTTGAAGACGCGCTCCCGGCCGAAGGCCTCGAGCAGGCCGACGGTGACCTGGAAGGCGCCGCCGTAGTCGGCGACGTCCTCGCCGTAGAGGATGACGCGGGAGTCGCGGGTCATCTCCTCGGCGAGGGCCTCGGCGATGGCGTGGCGATAGAGGATGCGGCCCTCGGAGTCGCGGCGATACTGGCGTGGGGGCTTGAGGAGCTGGGCGG
>CAYLPT010000090.1:0-30104 GCA_964385645.1 uncultured bacterium | reverse complement strand
CGCGGGATGGTATCCCCCCACCTGCCTCGTGTCAAGGCGCACTCCGCCGGAGGAGCGGCGCCCTCGCGGGCGAATTCACCAGGCAACCGACGCCCAGCGCACGACCTCGCGGGGCGCGCAAGCAGGCAGCGGCTCTATGGTTATCCGTCGTTACCGGCCCACCGACCTGCCCGGGCTCGTCGCCGTCTGGAACGCAGCCCTCGCCAACACGCCCAACTTCCTCCGGCTCACCGAGGCCGACCTGCGCCGCCGCGCCGTCGAGGTGCCCTCGTTCGGCAATACCGAGCTCCTGGTCGCCGAGCAGTCGGGCGATATCTTGGGATTTGTGCACCTGGGCCAGGGCAGCACCCTCTGGGACAACACCGCCGCCCGCGGCGTGGACCGCGCCGAGGGACACATCTACGCGCTCGTCGCCCCGGAGCGCGACCGCAGCCTTATGGAAGCCCTGCTCGAGGCCGCCCTCGCGCGCCTCGCCGAAAGCGGCGCGCGGCGCGCGCTGCTGACCCCGAGCTGGGTGCAGGGGACGCAGCCCTTCTACAACGGCATCGCCGGCGCCTACGAGATCCCCGGCCTCTCCCCCACGCGGCGGAACCTGGTCGAGGTGGCGGAGGCGATGGGCTTCCGCGAAGCGTGCTGGTACGCCACCCCTATGCTCGATGCCGCCGACCAGGCGCATCTGGATGCCCTCTTCGCCGAGGCCGATCGCATCGGCGCCCAGGCGCGGCGCTGGGGCCTGGGCGTGCAGGCCCGCACCATCGAGTCGCCCTTCTTTCCGCCGCGCCGGCTCGTCGAGGTGGTGCAGGGCCGCCGGCCAGTCGCCTGCGCCGCGTGCGGCCTGTGGGAGGAGTACGCGCGGGAACGCGGACGGCGGCTGTTCGCCATCACGTCAGTGCAGGTGACGCCCGCCTGGCGGCGCCGCGGCCTCGCCAAGCTCGCCTGCATCCGCGCCCTGCAGGCCGGCCTTCAGGAGGGAGCCGAGGGCTTCCACCTCCACGTATACCGCGACAACCAGGCGGCCTGGAACCTCTACCACCAGGCCCTGGGGTTCCGGCCGGCGCAGCTCTGGGTCACCCTCAGCAGGCCCCTGCCCTAGCCGACCTTCCACTCCCTCACTACGCCCATCCACCCGCACCGGCGACACCGCGCCGGCCAGGCAGTGGGCGCCTGCCGGAACAGCATCGGATGGGCCACCAGGTTGCGGTGGCAGCGCGTGCACATCACCCGCGTCCCCCGCTGCACCCACACCAGGGGGCCGCCGCACCCCCGCACCCGGCACGCCGGCGCCTGCACACTGCCGCAGCGGGGACATCGCCACCCATAGCGCCCGCCCTGCACCGAGTCCCGCAGCTCCGGCTGGTGCCTCGCCACCGAGGACGCCCACGCCGCCCCGATCCCGTACCACGCCAGCAGCGCCAGGCCAGCTCCCGCCAGCACCGCCCAGCTCATCGGAGCTCGCCCCTCCTGACTTCCCTCACCGACTCCCAGTATAGCACAACCCGCCGCCCCAGCGGGCCCTCAGGCCCTCGCCCGCGCCGGGCGGAGCGCGCGCCCCATCTCGAAGGCCCGCAGGTTCACCTCCAGCAGCCGCGGGCCCACCGCCCCGAGCGCGGCGCGCCAGGCGGCCAGCGGCAGGTCGAGGTGGCGGGAGAGGGCGCCCAGCAGCACCGTGTTGGCGGCGCGCACGTTGCCGGCCTGCTGGGCCAGCTCCGTGGCGCGCACCAGCACCAGCCTCCTCGCCGCCCTCCGCAGCCTCTGCACCACGTCCGCCGGGTACTCGGGGGCGCCTGCCGGCCGCACCGCCGGCCGTATGCGCAGGTCGGAGGCGATGACCACTCCGCCCTCGCGGAGGCGGTGGGCGTGGCGCAGCGCCTCGAGGATCTCGAGCGCGACCAGCGCATCCACCTCCCCATCCGGGACCAGCGGGGAGTGGACCCGCTCCCCGAAGCGGACCTCGCTCGTCACCGCGCCGCCCCGCTGGGCCATGCCGTGCACCTCGTTCTTCTTCACCTCCCAGCCGGCGCAGCGCGCCGCCTCGGCCACGATGTCGCTGGCCAGGATGATCCCCTGCCCGCCCACGCCTGCGATGGTGACACTGGTGACCGCGCGCCTAGCCATCGCCGCCGGCCTCCACGATCGCCTCCGCCGGGCAGAGCTGCGCGCACACCCGGCAGCCGGCGCACAGCGCGGCCGCGATCTCCACCACCTTCCTCCGTCCTCCTGCCGCGGTCGCCTCGCTCAGCGCCGGGCAGCCTATGCTCAGGCAGCGGCCGCAGCCCACGCAGCGCTCGGCATCCACGCGGCGGGCCGGCGGGCGGGCCTGCCGATCGAGCAGCACGCACCGGCGCCGCGCGATCACCACCGCCGGCGCAGGGCTCGACACCGCCGCCCTCAGCGCCTCCTCGGTGCGCGCAAGGTCATAGGGGTCCACCACCGACACCTGCTCGACGCCGCAGGCGCGGCACACCTCCTCCAGGCGCAGCCGATGGGTCGGCTTCCCGGCCGCCGTCCGCCCGGTGCCGGGGTGGTCCTGGTGGCCGGTCATCGCCACCGTCTCATTGTCCAGGATGACGACCGTGGTGGCGCCCTGGCCGTAGACGACGTCAATGAGCGGGGTGATGCCGGAGTGCACGAAGGTCGAGTCGCCGATCACCGCCACCAGGTTGTTGGCGCGGCCGGTGGCGCGCTCGATGCCCGTCGCGAGCCCTATGGAGGCGCCCATGCAGACACAGGTGTCCATGGCCTGAAGCGGGGGCTGCACGCCCAGGGTGTAGCAGCCGATATCGCCGGAGACGAACACCTTCAGGCGCTTCAGCACCGTCAACAGCGCCCGGTGGCCGCACCCGGGGCACAGCACCGGCGGCCGGGGCGGCAGGTCGGCCGCCGGCGGGCGCGGCGCGCGGCGGCGCGCCCCCAGGTGGCGCGCCACCGCCTCCGGGGACAGCTCTCCCGTGCGGGGCGCGGTGGGCGGGTGGGCCAGCGGCACGCCGAGCGCCCGTACCTGTCGCTCAAGGTACGGGTCGAGCTCCTCGACCACGTAGAGGCGCTCCACGGCCGCGGCGAACCCCCGGATCAGGCCCTCCGGCAGCGGGTTGGTCAGGCCAAGCTTGAGCACAGAGGCGCGCGGGCGGACCTCCTTGACATACTGATAGCAGATGCCGGAGCAGACCACGCCCACCCGGCGGTCGGCCATCTCGATCCGGTTGAGCGGCGTCTCCTCCGCGTGCTCGGCGAGGCGGAGCATGCGCTCCTCGACCAGCTCGTGCCGGCGCCGGGCGTGCGCGGGCACCATGACGGTCTTCGCGGGGTCGCGGGCGAAACCGCTCACCTCCCGCTCTTGGCGGGCGCCGAGCGCCACCAGGCCCTTGGCGTGCGCGATGCGGGTGGTGATGCGCACCAGGACAGGGGTGTCGAAGCGCTCGCTCAGCTCGAAGGCGGCGATCGTGAAGTCCTTCGCCTCCTGGCTGTCGGAGGGCTCGAGCATGGGGACCTTGGCGAACAGCGCGTAGTGGCGGTTGTCCTGCTCGTTCTGGGAGCTGAACATGCCGGGGTCATCGGCGCTTACCACCACCAGGCCGCCCCGCACCCCTGTGTAGGAGGCGGTCAGCAGCGGGTCGGAGGCGACGTTGACGCCCACGTGCTTCATCGAGGCCATGGCGCGGGCGCCAGCGAAGGAGGCCCCGAGCGCGACCTCCAGGGCGACCTTCTCGTTGGGGGCCCAGCGCGCGTCCACGCCCTCGCAGGAGGCGAGGGCCTCGAGGATCTCGGTCGAGGGGGTGCCGGGGTAGGCGGTGGCGACGCGGACGCCGGCCTCCAAGGCGCCCCGCGCGACCGCCTCATCACCCGAGAGCAGCACGCGGGGCGGGGCGGCGGCAGCACTGAGCATACAGACTCCAAGCGCGGAAGATGGCGAGATGAGAATAGCACAGAGGCGCACCGGCAGGCAAGGGAGGGGAACCCAGGCGGTCCGTCGAAGCCACAGGCGCCCCGGCGCGGCGCCGCCGGGGAGGCCGAAGGCAACGATCGGAGGGGCCGCGGTGGCGCAGACGACGCGGTGCTGGAACCAGGAGGTGGAGTGCATGGAGCCCGGGCGGCTGCGCGAGCTGCAGTCGGCCCGGCTCCGGGAGGCGGTGGCGCGGGTCCACCAGCGGGTGCCCTACTACCGGGCCAAGCTCGAGGCCGCCGGGGTCGCACCCGGGGATGTCGGCGGCCTAGAGGACATAGGGCGCCTGCCCTTCACCACCAAGGACGACCTCCGTGAGACCTACCCGTTCGGCCTGTTCGCGGTGCCCATGGAGGAGGTGGTGCGCCTCCATGCCTCCTCGGGGACTACGGGCAAGTTCACCGTCGTGGGCTACACCCGCCAGGACGTGCAGACCTGGGCCGAGGTGATGGCGCGCACCCTCGTGGGCGCCGGGGCCGACAGCCGCGACGTGGTCCAGAACAGCTACGGCTACGGGCTCTTCACCGGCGGGCTGGGCATCCACTACGGGGCGGAGCTGGTGGGCGCCTCGGTCATCCCCACCTCCGGGGGGCAGACCAAGCGCCAGCTCCAGATCATGCAGGACTTCGGCTCGACCGTGCTGTGCTGCACGCCATCCTACGCTCTGGTTATCGCCGAGGTAGGCCGGGAGATGGGGGTGGACTTCGGGCAGCTCCCGCTCCGCGTCGGCATCCTCGGCGCCGAGCCCTGGTCCCAGACCATGCGCCACGAGATCGAGGCCGCGCTCCGGATCGACGCGATAGACATCTACGGGCTATCCGAGATCATCGGCCCCGGGGTCAGCTTCGAGTGCCGCGAGAAGCGCGGCATGCACATCAACGAGGACCACTTCTACCCCGAGATCATCTCCCCCGAGACCGGGCAACCCGTCCCCGAGGGCGAGTACGGGGAGCTGGTGTTCACCGCCATGACCAAGGAGGCGCTGCCCTTGCTGCGCTACCGCACCCGGGACATCTCCCGGCTGCTGCCGGGCCCGTGCCCGTGCGGGCGGTCCTTCCGGCGCATGGAGCGGGTGACCGGGCGCACCGACGACATGCTGATCATCCGGGGCGTGAATGTCTTCCCCTCCCAGATCGAGGAGGTGCTGATCGGGGTCGAGGGCACGACGCCGAACTACCTGCTGGTGGTGGATCGCAAGCCGCGGGGCCTCGATGAGCTCGAGGTGCAGGTGGAGGTGTCCCCGGCGGTGTTCTCCGACGAGGTGACGAAGCTTGAGCGGCTCAGCGAGCGCATCGGCTATGAGATCGAGAACGCCCTCGGCCTGAGAGCGGCGGTGCGGCTGGTGGAGCCCAACACCCTCGAGCGAAGCATGGGCAAGGCCAAGCGGGTGGTGGACAGGAGGGACCTCGGCTGATGAAGGCGATCCAGATCTCGGTGTTCCTGGAGAACAAGTCGGGGCGGCTGGCGGAGGTGGCGCACGCGCTCGCCGACGCGGGGGTCAACATCCGCGCCCTCTCCCTGGCCGAGACCATTGACTACGGGGTGCTGCGCCTGATCGTGGACAAGCCCGCCCGGGCGCGGGAGGCGCTCAGCGAAGCCGGCTTCACGGTAACCGAGACGGCGGTGATCGCGGTCCAGATGGCCGACCGGCCGGGGGCGCTGGCGCGGGTGGTGGACATGCTGGCGGCCCGGGGGCTCAACATCGAGTACCTGTACGCCTTCGTCGGCACCCGGGGTGACAGCGCGGTGGTCGTCTTCCGCATAGACGATGCCGAGGGGGCGATCAGCGCCTTGCAGGCCGGGGGGGCGCGTGTCCTCTCCGCCGAAGAGTTGAGCGGAATCTGACCGACACGAGAGGGAGGGAACTGATGAGGACGACGATGCTGGCAGTGCTGCTGCTCGCCGCGGCGGGGGCCCTCTGGCTCGCCGGCTGCGGCCGGACACCCACCCCGGTGGGCCCGCCTGGGGTGGAGCTCGCGGGCGAGCCCTACGTGATCGGGGCGATGTTCGCCATCACCGGCGACGCCTCGTCCCTGGGCATCCCCGAGCGCAACACCGCGCAGATGCTCCAGGACATGATCAACAGCTCGGGAGGCATCAACGGGCGCCCGCTGGAGATCAAGATCGAGGACACCAAGGGCGAGAACACCGAGACGATCAATGCCGCCAAGCGCCTGGTCGAGCGGGACAACGTGATCGCCATCGTGGGCCCCAGCCGCACCGGCACCACCATGGCGGTCATCGAGTACGTCCAGCAGAAGCAGGTGCCCCTCATCTCCTGCGCGGCCGGCATCTCCATCGTCGAGCCGGTCCGGGAGTGGGTATTCAAGACCCCCCAGAGCGACCGCATGGCCGTGGAGAAGATCATTGACTACCTGAAGGCGAAGGGCATCACCCGGATCGCCTCGATCTCCGACGACACCGGCTTCGGCAAGGGAGGCCGCCGGGAGATCGAGACCCTTATGCCGAGGGCGGGCATCGAGGTCGTCGCCTACGAGGAGTACGGGCCGCGGGACACCTCGATGGTCACCCAGCTCACCAAGATCAGGGGCACGCGGGCGCAGGCCGTGGTCTGCTGGGGCACCCCGCCGGGGCCGGCGGTGATCGCCAAGAACATGCAGCAGCTCGCCATGGACATCCCCCTGGTGTGCAGCCACGGCGTCGCCAACGAGACCTTCCTGGAGCTGGCCGGCGAGGCGGCCAACGGCGTCGTGCTGCCCGCGGGGCGCCTCATCGTCGTGGACCAGATCCCGGCCGACCATCCCCAGAAGGCGGTGCTCGAAGACTATGCCCAGCGCTACCGCGCCGAGTTCAACAAGCCGGCCGACACCTTCGGCGGCCACGCCTGGGACGCCATCCAGCTCGTCGTGAAGGCGCTCCGGGAAGTGGGAGGGGATCGCGCCGCGGTGCGCGACGCCATCGAGCAGACCCAGGGCTTCGTCGGCACTGGCGGGATCTTCAACTTCTCGCCCACCGACCACAACGGCCTCACCAAGGACGCCTTCGTCATGGTCCAGGTGGTGGATGGAACCTGGAGGCTGATCGAGTAGGGGCGCGCCACAATTCTGGGCGGGCCCGCCCCCCGGGGCGGGCCCGCCGTCAGCTCGCGGAGGTGCTCGTCCGCGCCCTCCGGCGGAGGGCGCGGCGCCGTCCATGACGCCCACCCTATCCCAAGTCGCCCAATACCTGGTCTCGGGCCTGACCCTGGGCAGCGTCTACGGGATGATCGCCCTGGGCTTCACGCTCATCCACAACGCCACCGGCATCGTGAACTTCGCTCAGGGGGAGTTCGTCGCCCTCGGCGCGCTGATCGCCCTCTCCTGCGCCCGGGCCGGCCTGCCCATGCCCCTGGCCGTGCTCACCGCCGTCGCCGCGGTGACCCTGGTGGGCGCGGCCCTCGAGCGAGGGGCCATCCGCCCGGCGCGGAGCGCCTCCGTGATCTCGCTCATCATCATCACCATCGCCGCCTCCATCCTGCTGCGCGGGCTCGCCATGTGGATCTGGGGGCCCGACGCGCTGCCCATGCGGCCCTTCTCGGGCCAGCGCCCCATCCTGCTGGGCCAGGCGAGCATCCTGCCCCAGCACCTCTGGATCATAGGCATCGTGCTCGCCACCATGCTGGGGCTCTGGGCGCTGGGCGAGCGCACCCAGGTGGGCAAGGCGATGCGGGCCTGCGCCATGAACCGGGAGGCGGCCCTGTTGGTGGGAATCCCGGCCTCGCGCATGGTGATGCTGTCCTTCGCCCTCAGCGCCATGCTCGGCGGGCTGGCCGGCGCCATCGTGGCGCCACTGGCCATGGGCCAGTACAACATGGGCATCATGCTGGGCCTCAAGGGCTTCGCCTCCGCCATCCTCGGCGGCATGGGCAACCCCGTGGGGGCAGTCCTGGGCGGACTCCTGCTCGGCACCCTCGAATCCCTTGGTGCCGGCCTGCTCTGGTCGGGCCTCAAGGACGCCATCGCCTTCGGGATCATGCTCGTCGTGCTCGTGGCGCGCCCCGCCGGCCTGCTGGGGAGGAGGGCCGCGTGAGGGCGCCAGGGCGCGCCTTGGCCGCGCTGCTCCGCCGGCTGGCCGGGCGCCTGTGGTGGCTCGCCGCCGGCCTCCTCGCGGCCGGGCTTCCCTTGGTGCTGCCCAACGACTACGCCATCCACCTCGCCGCCATCGTGGCCCTCAACACCATCGTCGTGCTGGGGCTCAACCTGCTCATGGGCTACGCGGGCCAGGTGTCGCTGGGGCAGGCCGCCTTCGTCGGCGTCGGGGCCTACTCGTCGGCGATCCTGGGGGGGCGGCTGGGGCTGTCCCCGTGGCTGGCGATGGCGGTCGGCGTGGCGCTGGGCGCGCTCACGGCGGCGGTGGTGGGCTTGCCGCTGCTCAAGCTGCGCGGCCACTACCTCGCCATGGGCACCCTCGGCTTCGGCATGATCGTCCACATCATCATGATGCAGTGGGAGCGCCTCACCGTCGGTGACATTGGCATCCCCGTCACTGTTCCCCTCTCCGTGGGCGGCTTCGCCTTCGACGACGACCTGCGCATGTACTACCTGATCGCCGCCGTCGCCCTCGGCGCCATGCTCCTCGCCGCCAACATCATCAACTCCCGCGCCGGCCGGGCCCTGCGTGCGGTCCACACCAGCGAGGTCGCCGCCGCCGTCTCCGGCGTGGACACCCAGGGCTACAAGCTCCAGGTGTTCTGCCTCTCCGGCGCGCTCGCCGCGCTCGCCGGCTGCCTCTACGCCCACCAGACCGGCTACGTCAACCCGGACAGCTTCGGCTTCCACCATTCGGTGCACTTCGTGGTCATGGTCGTGCTCGGCGGCATGGCCAGCATCGGCGGCGCCGCCCTCGGCGCCGGCGCGGTCACCCTCATCGTCGAGCAGCTCCGCGGCTTCCAGGAGTTCAGCACCATCATCTTCGGCGTCGTCCTCATGTTGGTGATGATCTTCCTGCCCGCCGGCCTGTGGCGGGGAACCACCGACGCCGCGGCCCGACTCCTGCCCCGCAGAAGGGAGGAGCCCGACCCGGTCGGCTCCGCCCCGGGCCAGGAGCTCTCCCGGCGCGTCGTCGGGCCCCTGCCGCGCCCGGCCCCGGCGTCGGAGGGCGACGAGCGCCTGCTCGAGCTGCGGAAGGTCACCAAGCGCTTCGGCGGCCTGGTGGCGTTGGACCGGCTGAGCTTCGGCGTCGCCCGAGGGCAGATCACGGCCCTCATCGGGCCCAACGGGGCGGGCAAGACGACCGTGTTCAACGTCATCTGCGGCGTCTACGGGGCGGACGAGGGAGAGATCGTGCTGGAGGGGCGGCGCGCCGGCCGCCTCTTGCCCCACCGCATCGCCGCCCTCGGGGTGGCGCGGACCTTCCAGAACATCGAGCTCTACGGGAACATGAGCGTGCTCGAGAACGTCATGGTCGGCGCTCACCTCCGGGGCCGGAGCGGGGTGCTCACCGCCGCCCTCCGGCTCCACAGCATGCGGGAGGAGGAACGCCGCCTCGCCGCCGCCGCGCGGGAGTGGCTGGGGTTGGTGGGGCTGGGCCGAGTCCCGCCCGACCGCAGCGCCCACTCGCTCGCCTTTGGCGAGCAGCGCCTCCTGGAGCTCGCCCGGGCGCTTGCCGCCGAGCCCAAGCTGCTGCTGCTCGACGAGCCGGCCGCCGGCCTCTCCACCGCGGAGAGCGCGCGGCTGGCCGAGCTCGTCCTGCGCATCCGCGACCTGGGCCTCACCGTCCTGCTCGTGGACCACGACATGGACCTGGTGATGCAGATCTCGGACGCGGTGGTGGTGCTGGACCACGGCGTCAAGATCGCGGAGGGCGCCCCGCGCGAGGTTCAGCGCGACCCCCGCGTCATCGCCGCCTACCTGGGGGAGGAGCGCTAGCGTGCTCGTGGTGAGCAGCGCGGAAGCCTACTACGGCAGCATTCAGGCCCTCAAGGGCGTGTCTCTCCACGTCAACGAGGGTGAGATCGTGGCCCTCATCGGCGCCAACGGGGCGGGCAAGACGACCACGCTGCGCACCATCTCGGGGCTGCTGTCGCCGCGGCGGGGCGCCGTGACCTTCGCGGGGCGCTCCATCGCAGGGCTGCCGCCGGAGGAGATCGTGCGCGCCGGCATCCTCCAGGTGCCCGAGGGCCGACAGCTCTTCGGGACCCTCTCGGTGAGGGACAACCTGCTGCTGGGGGCCTACCACCGCAGCTGGCGGGAGAAGCGGGCGCGGGTGCGGGAGGACCTCGCGCGCCTCTACGCCCTCTTCCCGGTGCTCGAGGAACGGGCTGACCAGACCGCGGCGACACTCTCGGGCGGGGAACAGCAGATGCTCGCCATCGGCCGTGCGCTCATGGGCCGGCCGCGGCTGCTGCTGCTGGACGAGCCCTCCCTCGGCCTGGCCCCCCGCGCCGCCCAGGCCATCTTCGCCGCCATCCCAGAGTTCCGCGCCCAGGGGCTGACGGTGTTGCTCGTCGAGCAGAACGCCCGCGCCGCACTCCAGATCGCCGATCGCGGATATGTCCTCGAGACCGGGCGCGTGGTGATGGAGGGGCCGGCCCAGGAGCTGCTCAACCGGCGCGAGGTCCAGCGCGCCTACCTGGGCCGGGGCTATCGAGAGGTCTGGGAGGAGGGCTGAGATGCCCATCTGGAACCGGCGCGCCGAGACGATGTCCCGCCCCGAGCTGGCCCAGCTCCAGCTCGAGCGCCTCCAGGTCACCGCCAACCGGGTCTGGGAGAGCGTCTCCTTCTACCGGAGGCGCTTCGAGGCCATGGGCCTTATCCCCGAGCGCATCCGCTCCCTCGACGACCTCCGCCTCCTGCCCTTCACCGTGAAGGAAGACCTCCGCAAGGGCTACCCATACGAGCTCTTCGCCGTGCCCCTGCGCGAGGTGGTCCGCCTTCACGCCTCCTCCGGCACCACCGGGCCCCCAACCGTCGTCGGCTACACCACCAACGACCTCGCCCATTGGCGGGAGCTGGTGGCCCGTGTGCTCTCGGCGGGCGGGCTCACCAGGGACGATGTAGTCCAGATCGGTTTCACCTATGGGCTCCTCACCAGCGCCTTCGGGCTCCACCAGGGAGCCGAGGAGATCGGCGCCTCCGTCATCCCCGTCTCCGCGGGCGCGCCGGAGCGCCAGCTCGGCATCATGCAGGACTTCCGCACTACCGCCCTGGTGGGCACGCCCAGCTATGCCCTCCAGATCGCCGCCGCGGTGGAGGAGAGGGGCGTCGCCCGCTCCAGCCTCCACCTGCGCTGGGGCGTGCTCGGTTTCGAGCCGTGGCCGGAGGCCCTCCGGCGGCGCATCGAGTCCCGGCTGGGCATCACCGCCACCGACATCTACGGCGTCTCGGAGCTGATGGGACCGGGCGTCTCGGGGGAGTGCGTCGAGGCCAGGGCGGGCCTGCACATCAACGAGGACCACTTCCTGTGCGAGATCGTAGACCCGGACTCCGGCGAGGCCCTGCCCCCGGGCGAGACCGGCGAGCTGGTCGTCACCACCCTCACCAGGGAGGCGCTGCCGGTCCTGCGCTACCGGACCGGGGACATCACCTCCCTCGACCCCACCCCCTGCGCCTGTGGGCGGACGCTGGCGAGGATGGCGCGCGTCTTCAGCCGCACCGATGACCTCATCATCGTGGAAGGGGTGCGGGTGATGCCGGCCCAGGTTGAGGCGGTCCTGGAGGAGGTGGAAGGCGTCGAGCCGCGCTACCAGCTCATCGTGGACCGGGAGGGAGGCGCCGACCGGCTGGAGCTGCGGGTGGAGGTGCAGGGGGCGCTGCTGACCGGCGATGTGCGCCACCTGATGCGCACCCAGGCCACCTTGCGCCAAAGGCTCCAGACGGCGCTTGGCTTGACAGTTGACGTGCGCCTGGTAGAATCCAGGACCATCGCGGGCTCGGGCGACCGGGCCCGCAGGGTGATTGACCGCCGGCGGCAGGAAGGAGGTGGTCGCTGACAGTTAGCGCGAGCGCGGCGGGGTGTTCGGCGCCCGCTCCCGCCAGAGGCTCTGGCGGGAGCGGGGATGGCGAGACGAGGGACTATACGGAAGGAGGGCCACGAGGGATATGAAGACCCACTGGTTGGTTCGCGCACTTGCGCTCGCCTGCCTTCTGGGCGCGGCGAGCGCCGCGGCCGCGCAGGGGCCTCCCGCAGTCGAGGTGCACGGCTGGATCCTCACCCGCTACTACCACGACGTGACCGTGGACGCAACCCTGGATGAGTCCGGCGCGGTCGTGGACAAGGAGAGGGATCGCTGGCTGGAGTGGGAGCGGATCTCGCTCATCGGCCTGGCGCGCCTCGCCGAGGGACGGCAAGCATACGGCGAAATCTACATCCACCCCTGGCTGCCGCATGACGATGCCTCGTTCCTCTACCTGGAGAGCCTCTACCTCGACGTGCCGGCCGGGGAGGGGGCGAAGTACCGCATCGGCAAGGGCCGGAGCCTCGCCTTCGGCATCGTGCCCACCTACGGCAACCGCAAGACCTCCAACTACGGGCCGCTCTCCGAGACCTTCACCATGGACCGCGCCCTGGGCGTGCAGTACCTCCAGACCCGCGGCCAGGACAGCGTCGCCTTCGGCATCTTCAACTCCCAGCGGCCCGGCGTTCGGCTCATCGGCATGGCGGCCGACTCCCAGCTCGAGCGCGGCTCGGTGCCCCGCGCCACCGTGCTCCACCTGACCGACCGCGACAGCCCGGCCAAGCGCTCGGGAGAACTCGAGGCGAGCCTGCGCTGGGGGCGGCAGATGGGCGACACCAACGTGGGACTCTCGGGGCGGCTCGGCGCCATTGACGGCGACGACGCGGCCTACCTGTCCCGCTTCTTCGCCAACTACAGCGGCACTAACCACACCCGGGTCCGCTACGGCCTCGACGCCACCCACAAGCGGACGCCGTACTTCGGCAGCCTCGAGTACTACGCCGGCGCCACTGGCGGCATCCAGCAGGACGGCTATGCCATCGTGCTCGGAGTCGAGCCCACCCCCGAGTGCCCCGGGTCCTGGCGAGACATGAGCCGGGTCTGCAAGGGCGCCTTCGTGCGCTACACCAAGCTCAACATAGACACCCCCAGGACAGCCAACTCGATCACCTGGGACACGCAGCAGTGGGCCGTCAGCTACGTGCTGCCGGTCAAGCTCCGGTGGCTGCCGCAGGCGAGGTGGCTCCAGTTCGAGTACGAGCGCAACCGGGAGAGCCCACCGCCAGGGGTAAGCCAGATCCCCAACGACCTGCTGTTCGTCGAGCTGTTCACGTCGTTCTGAGACGCACCGAGGGCCGGGGCGGCGGCGGCCGCCCCGGCCCTCGGTTGGCCGCCGACGGCAGGAGGGATGCGTCCGTCGCCGAATCCGCGCCGGGGAGGCGGCCATGCCCGAGCTGCCAGAGGCCGAGACCATCAGGCGCCAGCTCGAGCGGGAGGTGGTCGGGCGCACCATCCAGCGCCTGGAGGTCCATGTCGCCCGCGCCGCCCGCGAGCAGGGCTCGCCCGCGGCCCTCAGGCGGCTCGTCGTCGGCCGCCGCATCGTCGGGGTGGGCCGGCGCGGCAAGGCCGTGCTCCTGCACCTGGATGACCGCGGCCCAGTCACCCTCATCATCCGGCTCGGCATGACCGGGCTCCTGCGCCTCGTGTCCGCCGGCCACCCGCCGGAGAGGGGCGTGTGCGCCACCCTCGAGCTCGACGACGCCCGGGCGATCCAGTTTGTGGATCAGCGCCAGTTCGGCTCCCTCACCGCGCGCCCGGGACACGACCCGGAACGGATGCCCGAGTTCGCGCACTACGGCCCCGAGCCGCTGTCCGAGGAGCTCACCCCCGAGTACCTCAAGGAGGCGCTGGGGCGCCGGCGGGCCGGGCTGGAGACCGTGCTCATGGACCAGCGGGTCATCGCCGGCATCGGCAAGATCTACGCCGACGAGATCTGCTTCCGAGCCGGGCTGCGGCCCGGCCGCGCGGCGCGGCGGCTCACGGGGCCCATGCGGGAGCGCCTCCTGCAGGCCATCCGCGAGGTGCTCGCCGAGGCGATCGCGGCCCGCGGCTCCTCCGCCCGGGACGAGACCTTCCGCGACCTGCACGGCCGCCCAGGCAGCTTCCAGCAGCGCCTCTACGTCTACCAGCGCGCCGGCGAGCCCTGCCTCGTCTGCGGCACGCCCATCCGCCGCACGCCCATGCCCGGCGGGCGGGGCATGCACTGGTGCCCCAAGTGTCAGCAGTGACACCCCCGCGGGCGACGGCGCGGCAGGGGAGGAAGGCGGATGATCTGCGTCGGCACCTCTGGGTTCAAGTTCGATGACTGGCGCGGCCCCTTCTACCCGAAGGACCTGAGCCCCAAGGAGTGGCTGCGCTACTACGGGGAGCGCTTCGACTGCCTGGAGGTGAACTCGACCTACTACCGGCTGCTTCACCCGGCGACGTTCTTCCACATGGCCAACAAGGTGCCGGAGCGCTTCCGCTTCACCGTCAAGGCCTACCGCAGTCTCACCCATGAGCCCGGCTCCGACAACGAGGCCGACTTCGCGACCTTCATCCAGTCCCTGCAGCCCCTCATCGAGGCGGACAAGTTCGGCTGCGTGCTCGCCCAGTTCCCCACCTCCTTCCACAACACCCCCGGCGCCCGCAGCTACCTCGCGCGGCTCTGCGACCACTTCGCCGGCTACCCCCTCGTGGTCGAGTTCCGGAACCGGGAGTGGGTGCGGGACGAGGTGCTGGATTTCCTCCGCGGGCGCAGGGTCGGCTGGTGTGCGGTGGACGAGCCCCAGTTCCGCAGCCTCATGCCGCCGCTCGCCGTGGCCACCTCGCCCGTGGGCTATGTGCGCTTCCACGGCCGCAACTACCAGAAATGGTGGTCGGGAGACAGCAAGGAGCGCTATGACTACCTCTACCGGACGGAGGAGCTGCAGGAGTGGGTTCCCCGCATCACCCAGCTCGCGCAGCAGACAGAGGTAGTCTACGTGTTCATGAACAACTGCTTCCAGGCCCAGGCGGCGAAGAACGCCGTCGAGATGCGCAGCCTCCTGGAGGCGGCGGAGGGCGCCGGGGAGTGATCCCCAGGCAACACGCGAGCACCAAGATGGGCGCGCCCACACCAGGAATGCCCCGCGTCTGGCGGGTGAACAGAACGGTGGTTTACAGGTATGATGCCGCTTGGGCAGGAGTAGGTCCGACGCCGCACAGGGGGCCACGGTGACGGTACCGAGTGCTTCATGCAATGGCACCGCGACCGCACAGCGGGACGAGCTCGAGCGGAAGTATGCAGATCGGATGCACGCGGCCTCCGAGCTCGCGCGCTTGGTCTCGTACGTCGGCAACCGCCGCACGCCCCTCCTGCGGCTCTACAGGTACAAAGAGGCGTTCTCCCAGTCGTTCGTGCAGCACTTCATGCGCTTCTTCGAGTTGTCTGAGCGCGACTACGTGCTCGACCCCTTCTGCGGCATGGGAACGACGCTGCTCACGTCCTGGCTCCACGGCATACCCTCTGTGGGCCTTGATCGCCTGCCCGTGGCGGCATTCGTGGCACAGACGCTGCCGCAGTTCTCGTGCCTTGAGCGCGGCCAGATCGCGCGCACCTACGAGCGCCTGCTCGCCGGCGTTGCGGAGCAGCCCCCAGCGCACATCGCCGACGACGTCAGGATCATCCCGCTTGCGTTTCCTGCGCGTACGCTCACACGACTCCGCCAGTGGTACACGGCCATCAGCGGGCTGCAGCAGCCGCTGCGGGACATATTCCGGCTTCTCTTTTACGCGATACTGGAGGAGACGAGCTTCACGTCGAAGGACGGACAGTTCCTTCGGTTGACACGGTCACGCCGCCCGGCACAGCCTGACGCCGCCCTCCTGCGCAAGTGCCAGGAGGCGGAAGATGACCTGGCGGCCTTGCACTACGGGATGCTCGGCCCTGCGGACCCTCGGCGAGCGCCCCTGCCGGAGGTGCACTGCGCCGATGCTCGTGGCGGTCATGGCTTCCGTCCCGCGCGCGCACCAACGGCGATCATCACATCCCCTCCCTACGCGAACCGCTATGACTACACGCGAACCTACTGCCTTGAGCTGTGCTTCGGCTTCACAAGTGACTTCAGGGAGCTTCGAGCCGTCAGGCAGGACCTGCTGCGCTCCCACATCGAGTCGAAGCTGCGACCAGGCGAGCGGCCCGCGCATCCCGCGGTGGCCGAGGTGATCACGTCGCTCAGCGGCCACCACCTGAACAACCCGCGGATCCCGGACATGCTGATAGCGTACTTCGCCGATATGGCATCGGTGGTGGGCGCATGGAGTGAATGGATGGCCCAGGGTGGCCGAGTGGCGATGGTTGTGGACAACGTGCGGTTCCATGGAGAGCACGTACCTGTGGACCTCATCCTATGCGACCTGGCGGCGGAGGTGGGCTTCGTGACCGAACGGGTAGTGGTGGCTCGCTACAAGGGGAACAGCTCTCAGCAGATGGGCAAGTACGGCAGGTTCCCGGTGCGAGAAAGCGTGCTCATCTGGAGGAAAGTCTAGATGCGTCCGCGAAGCGACCCATCTGGCCTTCGCAGCCAGTACGTTCTCAGAGCCACCTTCTACTTCGGGCGCGCCTCAGAGCTAGTGGGCGCTTGGCGTCCATCGCGTCTCTCACGCAAGGCGCGGGGCAGCCTCGACTGGTCTGCGCGCGCTGAGTTCGGCGTATCCGACCAAGCGTGGCGTACCGCGGTGGAGGCTGGAGTAGATCCGGTTACAGTCTTCTGCCACCCGGACGTCGCCGCGAAGCACCCGGCCAGCGTGGACTACTACCTTCGTCGCGGCGGTCTGTCGAAGAAGGGGCTTGATCAGCTCTGCCGCCTGGTGCGCTCGGAAGCCTTCCCCGCGAAGGGACCCCAGGTGACTGCGCAGGCGCTCAATGAGCACACCAGCGTGCTCCTCTCGAGAGCGAGCCGGCTTTCCTTCGCCTCGCCAAGGTCGTCTCGGCAATGAGCTTCGGGGCCGAAGTGAACGGTTCCTGGCGGAACAAGATCGGTCAGGTGGGTGCTGCGGTGGTGCAGGGGTTCATCGCAAAGCGCCTCGCTCAGCGCGGGGCCATACGGAGGTGGGTGGGTAGGGGGCGGACAGACTGGGGAGTGGCCGCCCGGAGAGCTCGACGAGGTGAGGGCCATTGTCCTGGCAAACGGCTGGCGCGTGGAATTCGGCACCGAGCCGGACACCAGTTTGAGAGACGCGAACGGAGCCCTCCAAGTCGCCATTGAGGTGAAGGCCGGTCTTGACCCCGCAGGCGCACAGGAGCGCTATGGTGCCGCTAAGAAGAGCTTCGAGAAGGCCTTCGATGAGAACACCTCGGTAGAGACAATCTACGTAGCGGGGGCGCTTACGCCCGCCGTGTTGGATCGGATCAAGAGTGATCGCACGGTTCGCAGACACTATGACCTCTCGCGACTGCTGTCGAGCGAGGAGTACCGGGGGAGTTCCTCGCCGAGCTCGAGCACCTTCTCCGCCTCTGAGCTGGGTGCTCCTGTCTCCCGAGCTGTCGGGGCTGTCGGCCTCCCGCGCCGCCGCGCGGTAGGTGTTCACCCGGCGGCCGGCGAAGGCAGGCCGCGGGCGGCGGGAGGAGCCGGGACCGGTTGAGGACCAGGGGCCAGCTCGAGGCCGAGATCGGCGACGCGATCACCAGGTTCGAGAAGGAGTACATGGGCCGGGGGCCGCTCGAGACCCGGACCTATCTGGTGGAGGACATGGTGATCGTGCGCCTGCGCGGCGTGTTGACCCAGGCGGAGCGCCAGCTCGCCCGGGGGGAGAACCCTGAGAAGGGCCGGCGGTTGATCAAGGAGGTCCGCACCGAACTGCTCGAGGGCGCCCGCGCGCTGCTGGAGTCGGTCGTCAAGGAGATCACCGGCCGCAGCGTCGTCAGCCTCCACACCGACATCAGCACCACCGTCGGCGAGCGCGTCATCATCTTCACCCTCGACGGGCGGCCGCAGTACGAGGATCGCGAGGGCTGAAGAAGCCCCCGCCGTGGTAGGACAGGCGCCCCGCCTTGCCCCCTTGCCCCCGCGCGCAGGTCAGCCCACGCACACCACCGGCTGCGCCCAGGCCCATCTCCCCTCGGCGTCCCGGCACTCGACCCGCACATACTCCTCGTCGCCGCGGAGGCGGAAGGTGGCGCGGGTGATGCTCCGGCCACGCGGCGCGTGGAAGCTCGCCCCGGCCCAGCGCTGGCTCACGAAGTTGATCTCCTTCACCGGGGAGGTCTCGACCGCGATGGCCCCCTCGGCGACGGCGATGCGGTTGATGGAGGGCCCCCACGAGGAGTAGAAAAGCCCCGCCCGCAGCGCGTGCATGATGGCCTGCCTGCTCAGCGCCGGGGCCTTGACGCTCACCCAGGCCTGCGCGGTGTCGGTGGGGTGGCGGTCGCTCTGCCCGTGATGCGAGTCGTCCACCGCGAAGCCCCACAGCCAGCGGCCGCGATTGAGCAGGTCGTCCCAATGGACGGCCGAGCAGCCCTTGGCGATGTCGAGGTGACAGCCGGTGTTGAACACCTCCACCCCCAGGCAGGCCGCCCCGTAGAGCAGGTCAGACAGCACCAGCCCCGACCAGTAGGGGTGCGCGAGGATGGTCTCCCCGCCGTGGGTCTGCGTCCAGGCCACCGCCTCCGGCACATCCGGCTTCTTCGGCGCCGCCGCCGCGGTCGCGAGGCCGAAGGCGACCACGTGGTAATCGCCCCCGATCTCGCTGCGGCCGCCGTCCAGCTCGGCGCCCAGCAGCACCAGGAAGTCGTCCGCGGGAGCGACCTCCAGCTCGGTGACCACATTGTGGTCGGTCAGTGCGAGGAAGTCATAGCCCGCCTGCCGGTAGCGCCGGACTACCTCCTCCGGCTCCAGCGCGCCGTCCGAGCGCGTCGTGTGAGTGTGCAGGTTGCCGCGGTACCACTGACCGGGCGCGGAGAACGGGTCGGCGAATCGCATGGTCGCTCCTCGAGTCACAGGATGTGGCGCCGGGCGGGAGGCGGTGCTGCGCAGCCTCAGCTCTGCCTCCCGCCTAGCTCCTTGGTGAGCACCGCGTACCGGCGCACGATCTGCCAGCCGTAGGCGATGTAGAAGCCCGTGTTGGCCCACCCCGCGTCCATGTGGTCACAGCCGCTCCTCTGGGCGCGCACCATGGACTCCAGCAGCAGCAGCCCCCCGTAGCCCCGACCCCGCTCCCGCTCCAGCACCAGGATGGGGCCGAAGGCCGCCCGCGGCGCCCCCGGCCAGTACTGGGCCCAGCCCACGATCTCCTCGCCCCGGCGAAGGATGAGCGTGGTCTCGCGAGGCTCCTGGTAGCGCTTCTCCCAGCCCAAGGGGAACCAGGCCGGCATCTTGCCCTCCGCCACGAAGCGGCGCATGGCCGGCAGCAGCTCCGGCCGCCAGGTGCACAGATCGTGGGCCTCGCCCAGGCGCTCCCACGCGCTGGCGAGGCGGGCCTCCAGGGCTGGGTCGCGCAGGTCGGCCGCTACGTCCTCGATGGTCCTCACGTCCCGGTAGCCGCGGTCGCCGAGCAGCCGACGCAGCCTCTCGTAACGCACATCCAGGCCCGGGAAGAAGTGCGGGCCTGTATACTCGGTCACCCGCAGCTCGCGCTTGCCAGCCGCCGCGCAGTATCGCTCGGCCGCCACCAGGAGGGCCGCGGCCGCCTTCTCGCCGGCGGGTCCCTCAGCGGCGAAGAAGCCCTTCAGGTAGCCGCGGTGGAATCCCTCCTGGCTGCCGCCCCCATCTCGGCCCTCCGGTGTGCGGCGGAGCGCGCAGGCGCTCAGCCCCAGCGCCTCGCCGCCGGGCCCCTGAGCGATCAGGACCGCCTCGGGCTCGTGGTTGGGGTCCTCCAGCAGGCCCCATCGCAGGCGCTGCTCGGCAACCTGGTCGTAGGGCAGAAAGCGGTTCCACGCCTCCGCCACCAGGGGGATATCGTCGGCTGTCAGGGGTCTCAGTTCCATAGCCGTCTGGCCAATCCGGGTGGAGACATTCGGGGCGAGATTCGCCGGGCGGGGTTCGCTCCCTCGCGCCGCCAGGCAGGAGTCGGGCGCGGCGGTGCGAAGGACCGGAATGGGGCGCGGGGGATAGCAGGAGGAGAGACAGATGGCCGAGGGACCCAAGATCGCGATGATCGGCGCCGGCAGCGTCGTCTTCGCGCAGCACCTGCTGGGCGACATCATGTCCTGGCCCGAGTTCGCCCGGCCGCGTATTGCGCTCATGGACATTGACCCCGACCGGCTGGCGGTGGCCGAGCGCATGGCCCACAAGCTCGCGGAGGCGCTGGGCGCCAAGCCCCGCGTCAGCGCCTATCGCACCCGGAAGCCGGCCCTGGAGGGCGCGGACTACGTCGTCAACACCATCCAGGTGGGCGGCTTCGCCGCCACCAAGGTTGACTTCGAGGTGCCCAAGAAGTACGGGCTCCAGCAGACGATCGCCGACACCAACGGCATCGGCGGGATCTTCCGGGCCCTGCGCACCATGCCTGTGGTGGTCAAGATCGCCCGGGAGATGGAGGAGCTCTGCCCCCAGGCGATCCTCATCAACTACGCCAACCCCATGGCGATGGTCTGCTGGGCCGTCAGCCGGGCGACGAGCATCCAGACAGTCGGGCTCTGCCACAGCGTCCAGGGCACGGCCATGCAGCTCGCCGACTATATGGGCCTGCCCGGCGAGGAGCTGGCCTACCGCGCCGCGGGCATCAACCACATGAACTTCTACCTGAAGCTCGAGCACCGCGGCAAGGACGCCTACCCGCGCCTGCGCCGGGCCATGCGCAGGCCCGAGGTGTGGGAGCGCGACCCGGTGCGCTTCGAGGTCATGAACCGCCTCGGCTACTTCGTCAGCGAGTCCAGCGTCCACTTCGCGGAGTACGTGCCCTGGTTCATCCGCCGCGACCGCCCCGAGCTCATCGCCCGCTACGACATCTCCATTGACGAGTACCTCAAGCGCTGCATCGCCCAGGACAGGCACTGGCAGCGGACCAAGCAGGAGATGCTCAGCGACCGGCCCCTGACCGTACACCGCAGCCACGAGTACTGCGGCTACATCCTGCACGCGCACCACACCGGCGAGCCCTGCGTCATCTACGGCAACGTCCCCAACACCGGCCTGATCACCAACCTCCCCCAGGGGTGCTGCGTCGAGGTGCCCTGTCTGGTGGACCGCAACGGCATCCAGCCCTGCCATGTGGGGGACCTGCCGCCCCAGCTCGCCGGGGTCATCCGCAATACCGTCAACGTCCATGAGCTCACCATCGAGGGCTTCTTCACCGGCCGCCGCGACCATATCTATCAGGCCGCGCTGCTGGATCCCCGCGCCTCGGCCGAGCTCACCGTGGACGAGATCTACTCCCTCGTGGACGACCTCTTCGAGGCCCACGGCAAGATGGTGCCGCGCCTGCGGTAGCGCGAGGGGGGCCGGCGGGCGCGCGGGCGATTGACCGCGGCGCTCCGGGCTGGCTATAATCCGCGTCGAAAGACACGACCGCGGGCGGGAGTTCCCCTATGCTGGATTTGGCGTTGATCCGCGCCGAGCCGGAGCGCGTTCGCTGCAGCCTCCTCGCGCGCGGACATGACGACGGCCCCCTCGACGGCCTCCTGAGGGCCGACGAGCGGCGGCGGGCGCTGTTGGCCGAGGTCGAGTCCCTGCGCGCCGAGCGCAACCGGGCGAGCGAGCAGATCGCCGCCCTCAGGCGCGCGGGCGACCCCGCGGACGAGCTCGTCGCCCGGATGCGTGAGGTGGCCGGCCGCATCAAGAAGCTGGAGACGGAGCTGCGCGCGGTGGAGGCCGAGCAGGGCCGGCTCGCGCTGGAGATCCCGAACCTGGTCTCGCCGGATACGCCCCAGGGTACGCGTGAGGAGGACAATGTCATCGTCCGCGAGTGGGGCCGGCCCCGGGAGTTCGGCTTCCCGCCCCGGCCCCACTGGGAGATCGCCGCCGACCTCGGGCTGGTGGACTTCGCGCGGGCGGTCAACATCTCGGGGGCCAACTTCGAGGTCTTCACCGGTGCGGGCGCGCTGCTCCGGCGGGCGCTCATCAACTTCATGCTCGATCTCCACACCAGGGAACACGGCTACACCGAGGTCGCGCCCCCGGTGCTCGCGCGGCGGGACTCGCTCGTCGCCTCCGGGCACCTGCCGAAGTTCGAGGACGACCAGTTCCACGTGCGGGAGAACGACTTGCTCCTCATCCCCACCGCCGAGGCCGCCCTCGTCAACCTCCATCGCGACGAAATCCTCGACGCGGAGGCGCTGCCCCGCCGCTACGTGGCCTACACGCCCTGCTTCCGCTACGAGAAGTTCAGCGCCGGCCGGGAGTCCCGCGGACTCATCCGCCAGTACCAATTCGACAAGGTGGAGCTGTTCGAGTTCGTGCACCCCGAGGCCTCCTACCAGGCGCTGGAGAGGCTCGTGGCCGCCGCGGAGGCGGTGTATCAGCGGCTGGGCATCCCCTACCGGCTGGCCCTGCTCTGCGCAGGGGAGATGAGCGTGGCCGCCGCCAAGGCGTATGATCCGATGGCCTGGTTCCCTGGTATGGGGGGATGGTATGAGCTGAGCTCATGCTCCAACTGCCTCGACTGGCAGGCGCGCCGGGCCAACGTGCGGTTCCGACCGGCCCTGGGAGCGAAACCCGAGTTCGTGCACACGCTCAACGGCTCCGGGCTGGCGGTCGGGCGCACCTTCGCCGCCCTCCTCGAGAACCACCAGCAGGAGGACGGCTCGGTCCGCATACCGGAGGCCCTCGCGCCCTACATGCACGGCCTCCAGGTGATCGAGAAGACCCTGTAGGGCCTGTAGAACGGGCGAGTTGGCTCGTGGGGCAGGAGCTTGCCTCCCGCCCGGACGCCTGCCGCGGCGGGGGCGCCGGCATGGGCGCCCCACAGCTCCGAGCCACCTGCGGAGGGGTTGCCGCGGGCTGCGCAGAAGGGGGGCCGGGGCGCGGGCAGACCAGGAGGCGCACATTGGCCAAGGCGCGGGTGATCATCACGCTCAAGCGCACCATTATGGACGCTCAGGGGCAGACCGTCGAGAAGGCCCTCAGCAAGTTGGGCTACCAGGGGGTCCGGAATCTCCGCATCGGCAAGTATCTCGAGATGGACCTGGACGGGGGGCCCCGGGAGGAGCTGCGGATGCAGGTGGAGGAGATGTGTCGCCGGCTCCTCGCCAACCCCATCATCGAGGACTACCGCGTGGAGATCGAGGACTGAGATGCCGACCGCGACGAAGATGCGCTTCGGGATCGTCGTCTTCCCAGGCTCCAACTGCGAGACGGACACGTGGCACGCCCTCCGCGACGGAATGGGGGCCCAGGCCGACTACATCTGGCACGAGGACACCGATATCTCCGGCTGCGACTGCATCATCCTGCCCGGGGGCTTCAGCTATGGTGACTACCTGCGCACCGGCGCTGTCGCCCGCTTCTCCCCCGTGATGGGCGCGGTGAGCGACTTCGCGGCCCGGGGCGGGCTTGTGCTCGGCATCTGCAACGGCTTCCAGATCCTGCTCGAGGCGGGGCTGCTGCCCGGGGCCATGATGCGCAACGTGGGCCAGACCTTCGTGTGCCGGTGGGTGAACGTACGCGTCGAGACGACCGACACCCCCTACACCCGGGCGCTGGCCAAGGGCGCGGTCCTGCGCATCCCCATCGCCCACGGGGAGGGCAACTACTACGCCGACGAGGCCACCCTCCAGGAGCTGAGGCGCAACGACCAGATCGTGTTCCGCTACTGCACGGCCGCCGGCGAGGTCACGCCCGAGGCGAACCCGAACGGCTCCCTCGAGAACATCGCGGGGCTCTGCAACCGAGAGCGCAATGTGATGGGGATGATGCCGCACCCCGAGCGGTGCACCGATGCGCTGCTGGGGTCGGCCGATGGGCGGGGGATCTGGGAGAGCCTGCTCGGCGGGCGATAGGGAGCGAGGCAACAACAGTGGCTATCGAACCTCGCATGTGGCGTGAGCTGGGCCTGAGTGATGAGGAATACGAGCGCATCGTGGAGGCGATCGGCCGCGAGCCGACCCCCACCGAGCTGGCGATGTTCTCCGTCGAGTGGTCCGAGCACTGCGGCTACCCCCGCAGCCGGCCCCTGCTGAGCCTGCTGCCCCGGGAGGGGAAGTACGCGGCCCGCGTGCAGGGCGAGGACGCTGGCGGCATCGAGGTGGCGCCTGGGCTCACGGTGCTGTTCAAGATGGAGAGCCACAACCACCCCAGCCAGGTCGAGCCCTTCCAGGGCGCGGCGACGGGAGTGGGCGGGATCATCCGGGACATCTTCACCATGGGGGCGCGGCCCATCGCGGTGCTGGATCCGCTGCGCTTCGGGGAGCTGGACGAGCCCCTGGCCCAGTACCTGCTCCGGGGGGTGGTGAGCGGCATCTCCTTCTACGGCAACTGCCTCGGCGTGCCCACGGTGGGGGGAGAGCTGCGCTTCGAGGAGCCCTACCGGGGCAACTGCCTGGTGAACGTGATGGCGATCGGGGTGGTGGAGAGCGACAAGATCATGACCAGCCGCGCCACCGGGGTCGGCAACGCGGTCATGGTGGTGGGGAATGCGACCGGGCGGGATGGCATCGGCGGCGCGAGCATCCTGGCCAGCCACGAGCTCCGCGCGGACGAGGAGAAACGCCCGACGGTGCAGATCGGGGACCCCTTCACCGAGAAATGCCTGATCGAGGCCTGCCTGGAGGCAGCGGCCAGCGGCGCCGTGGTGGGCATGAAGGACATGGGCGCGGCCGGCCTCACCTGCACGACCTGCGAAATGTCGGCCGCCGGCGGGCACGGCATGGACATCGAGCTGCAGCGGGCGCCCCGGCGGGAGCCCGACATGGAGCCCTGGGAGATGATGATGTCGGAGTCCCAGGAGCGCATGCTCCTGGTGGTGGCGCGGGGGCGAGAGGAGGAGGTGCAGGGGATCTTCCGCAAGTGGGGCCTGAACGCCGTCACCATCGGGAAGGTGACCGACGATGGCATCCTGCGGGTGAGGGACGACGGCGAGGTGGTCGCGGAGCTGGAGGCCCAGGTTCTGGCGAGCCCGCCCGTGCGCCACCTGCCCGCCGAGGAGCCGGAGTACTACCAGAAGGCGCGGGCGGCCGATCTGTCGCACCTGCCGCTGCCAGAGGATATGGGCCAGACGCTGCGGGACCTGCTGGGCAGCCCCAATATCGCGAGCGCGGAATGGGTATATCGCCAGTACGACCACATGGTGCAGACCAACACCGTCGTGGCCCCCGGCGGGGGCGCGGCGGTGCTCAGGCTGAAGGGCCGCCGGCAGGGCCTGGGCGTGACGACCGACGGCAACGGCCGCTACTGCTACCTTGACCCCTACCTGGGCGCGCAGCTCGTGGTGGCCGAGGCGGCCCGCAACCTGGTGTGCGTGGGCGCCGAGCCGGCCGGCGTGACCGACTGCCTGAACTTCGGGAACCCCGAAAAGCCGGATCGCTTCTGGCAGTTCCGCCGCTGCGTGGAAGGCCTCGCCGATGCCTGCCGCGCCTTCGGGCTGCCGGTGGTGAGCGGAAACGTGAGCTTCTACAACGAGACCCCAGAGACGGCCGTCTACCCGACTCCGGTGCTCGGCATGGTCGGCGTCCTCGAGGACGTCGAGCGCCACTGCACCTCGCCCCTCAAGCGGGCCGGCGACGTGGTCCTGCTGCTCGGCGTGACCCGGGAGGACCTCGGCGGCACCGAATACCTCAAGCGCGTGCATGGGCTGGTGACGGGCCGGCCGCCAGCGCTCGATCTCGACCTTGAGAAGCGGGTGCAGGCGGCGTGCCTGCGCGCGGTCCGCGCCGGGCTGGCGGCCTCGGCTCACGACTGCTCCGAGGGCGGGCTGGCGGTGGCGCTGGCAGAGTGCTGCCTGCAGGGCGGCCTGGGCGCGAGGGTGACCCTGCCGGAGGCGGAGGCCGGCCTGCGCGTCGACGCCAGGTTGTTCGGCGAGTCCGCCTCCCGGATCGTGCTGTCCGCCCGGCCCGAGCACGTCGAGGCTATCCAGGCGGTGGCCGAGGAGGAGGGGGCGCCCGCCGCCGTCCTCGGCGAGGTGGGCGGCGACGCGCTCACGGTGGCGGCCGAGGGGAGGACCCTCTTTGCGGTGCCGGTGGTGGAGATGGAGGCCATCTGGCGCAACGCCCTGCCCGCCATCATGGAGCGGTAGGGAGCCGGTGCGGACAGGGAATCCGCGGGAGCGAGCGAAGCATGGCGAGGGCGGTCGGCGCGTACGGTTGCGGGAACGAGGACCTATGGTAGCGGATGAGGATTGTACGGCGTGCCCCGAGGCGCGGGAGGCGTGCGGGGTCTTCGGCATCTACGGGCCGGGCGAGGACGTTGCCCGGCTGACCTACTTCGGGCTGTTCGCCCTCCAGCACCGGGGCCAGGAGAGCGCGGGGATCGCGGTCTCCGACGGCCGGGGCATCAGCATCTACCGGGAGATGGGACTGGTCTCCCAGGTGTTCGACGAGGCCACCCTGGCCCGGCTGCGGGGCGATCTCGCGATCGGCCACACACGCTACTCGACCACTGGGCTGGCGAGCCTGGCGAACGCCCAACCGATGGTGGCCGAATGGCGAGGGGGCAAGATCGCCCTCGCGCACAACGGCAACCTCGTCAACGCGGTGGCCTTGCGGCGCGAGCTCGAAGCCCAGGGCGAGAGCTTCCAGGCCACCAGCGACAGCGAAGTCATGCTCCACATGGTGGCCCGGGAGGCCGACCGGCTGGGAAGCGTGGAGGAGGCAGTCGCCGCGTGCATGCCGCGCTGGGCCGGCGCCTACTCGATCACCGTCCTCACCGAGCGCGCGGTCATGGCGGCCCGCGACCCCTTCGGCGTCCGTCCCCTGTGCATTGGCCGGCTCAACGACACCCCGAAGACGGTCTTCGCCTCGGAGACGTGCGCGCTGACCGTCATTGGCGCCCGCTTCCTGCGAGAGGTCGAGCCGGGAGAGCTGGTGGTGGCCGATGCCGACGGTCTGCGGGCGCGGATGGTGCTGCCCGGCCGGCAGCCGGCGCTGTGCGTCTTCGAGTATATCTACATCGCGCGCCCGGACAGCACCATCGGGGGCCACCTGGTGCATGAGGCCAGGCGGAGGATGGGCGCGCAGCTCGCGCTGGAGCACCCGGCCGAGGCGGATGTGGTCATGCCGGTTCCAGACACGGGCTGGCCGGCGGCGATCGGGTATGCCGAGGAGTCGGGGCTGCCCTTCGGCGAAGGCCTCATCAAGAACCGCTATATCCCCCGCACCTTCATCCAGCCGGACCAGCGGCTGCGGGAGCTGGGGGTGAGGATCAAGCTGAACCCGCTGCGGGCCGCCCTCGAGGGCAAGCGGATCGTGCTGGTGGATGACTCGATCGTGCGCGGCACGACCAAGCGCGTGATCGTCGGCATGGTCCGCGAGGCAGGGGCGCGGGAGGTGCACGTCCGGATCACCGCCCCGCCCTATCGCTGGCCCTGCTACTACGGCGTGGACACCAGCAACCGCTCGGAGCTGATCGCGGCCCGCGCCCAGGGCGTCGAGGAGGTCAGGCAGGCGATCGGCGCCGACACCCTCGCCTACCAGTCGGTGGCGGGACTGCTGGAGGGCCTGGGGATCCCGCGGGAGAAGCTGTGCATGGCCTGCTTCACAGGCCACTACCCGATCCCGATCCCCAAGGACGTGAGGCTCACCAAGCTCGACTTGGAGGAGGATGTGTGGCGAGGCGGCGAGGGCCGGAGCGCAGAAGAAGCGCCGGCCCCATCACCTACCGAGACGCGGGAGTAGACATCGCGCGCACCGGCCTTGCGCTGGAGCGCGTCAAGCCGCTCATTCGCTCCACCTTCACCCCCGAGGTGGTGACCGACATCGGCGCCTTCGGGGCGATGTTCGACCTCGGGGGCTGGGCGGGCCGCGACGCGCTCCTGGTAAGCAGCGTGGACAGCGTGGGCACCAAGGTGATGGTCGCCACCATGGTCGGCGACCACACCACCGTCGGCCAGGACCTCGTCAACCACTGCGTGAACGACATCCTGGTCCAGGGCGCCCGGCCCCTGTTCTTCATGGACTACATCGCCGCCGACCAGCTCCACCCGGACTTCGTCTCCGACCTCCTGAGCGGGGTGTGCGCCGCTTGCCGGGAGGTCGGCTGCGCCCTGATCGGGGGCGAGATGGCCGAGCTGCCCGGCGTCTACCGGGAGGGGCAATACGATCTGGTGGGCTTCGCGGCCGGCGTAGTCGCGCGCAGCCGCGCCGTCAGCGGGGAGGCGATCGCGCCCGGCGACGTGCTGATCGGTCTCGCCTCCAATGGCATGCACACCAACGGCTACTCCCTGGCGCGCAAGCTCTTCTTCGAGATCGCCGGCCTGCCGGTGGGCCAGTACGTGCCCGAGCTCGAGCGCACCATCGGCGAGGAGCTGATGCGCGTCCACCGCTGCTACGCGCCCGCGGTGCTCCCCCTGCTGGAGGAAGTCGAGGTGCGCGGCATGGCCCACATCACCGGCGGCGGCCTGCCCGACAACGTGGTCCGCTGCCTGCCCGAGGGCCGGCGCGCCATCGTCGAGCGCGGGAGCTGGCAAGTGCCCGCCATCTTCAGCCTCATCCAGGACCTGGGCCGCGTCCCCGAGGAGGACATGTACCACACCTTCAATATGGGCGTCGGCTACGTGCTCGTGGTCGGGAGCGACGTCGCCGACAGGGTCGCCTCCGAGCTCTCGTGCCGGGGCGAGACCGCCTACCGGATCGGGCGTATCGAGGAGGGCGACCGCGAAGTTGTGATCTTGTGAGGGAAAGGAGCGCGCAGGCCCGCGTCGAAGCCGGTTCGGCGCAGGCTTCACGGCCCCGCCAGCGCCACCCGCGAGGTAAACTACCATCAACCGCACATTCATCCGCTGCCACTGCGGCCATCGAATCGTCCGCAAGCACGTGATCCAGACCGGCGTGTACCTGAGCCTCATGGGCCCCGGGTACGTCTACGTCCGCTTCCGCTGCGGGCGCTGCAAGCGCGTCGGGGAACACCTCATCCAGCAGTCCGACTGGGACCCATCGGTCCTGGAGCAGGCCGGCCCGGCGGAGGGCCGCGGCGACCTCGGTCGCTTCGACGAGATGGGCGAGATCACCCCAGAGGAGGTGATCGAGTTCCACTACGCCCTCGAGCGGCTCGGCCGGCTCGACCCGACTGAGGGACACAGCTAGCCGCCCGCCCGGATGGGGCCCTCCGCGCCCCGACGGCGGCGGGCGTCGAGATGGGAGCGGCGGGTGCTGCCGGCGGCGAGGTCAGCCTGGGCGCTGACGCGGGAGGTGGCGCAGCGCTTCGGCCGGGACGGTTGCGGCCTGATGGCCGCAGCCACCGCCTACTACGGCCTGCTCTCCCTCATTCCCCTGGGCGCGCTCGCAGTCTCCATCTTCGGGCGGGTGCTGGGCTCCTCGCAGGCCGCGGAGGAGCAGGTCTTGGCGCTTCTTCGCTCCGTGGTCCCGCTGGAGGCCCCCGCCGTCGAGCAGGCCATACGTGGCTGGCCTCAGCCCAGAGGGAGCTGGTTCGTCGAGGTGGTGAGCGTCCTCGGGCTGCTGTGGGCGGGCAGCCGGCTGTTCCGGACCCTCGAGGAGGTGCTCACCCGCATCTCCTCCGGCCAGGCGCCCGCGCGTCACCTCTTCGCCCGCAACCTCCTCGCGCTGGCGGCCACCGCGGGGGCCGCCCTGCTCTTCGTCGCCATCACGGTCGTGACCGCCGCCACCGGCGCGCTCAGGGAGACGGTGGCCGCCGCGCTCCCCGAGGCCGCCGCCGACGGCGACCTGCTACAGCGCCTGGGCCTCATCCTCGGGGCCTGGCTGATGTTCCTCCTCATGTACCAATCCCTGCCCCAGCCCCGGATCGCCTGGCTCCACAGCGCCGCCGGCGCCGCCGTCGCCGCCGTGATGTGGGAGGCCGCGCGCATGGCCTTCCAGCGGCTGGTCATCCACAGCGCGGCCTACGGACGCCTCTACGGGTCCCTCGCCGGCATCATGCTCGTCGCCATCTGGATCTACGTCACCGCCGCGGTGATGCTGCTGGGCGCCGAACTCGCCGTCGCACTCCAGGGGCGAGCCGGCGGGGACGAGCAACCATGCTCCGCCTGAGGCTGCTCACCGCCGCGGTCGGCATCCCAGCCCTCCTCGCCGTCGCCTATGCCGGCGGATGGTACCTCGCCGGCCTGGTCTCCCTGACATCGCTGCTGGCGGTGCGCGAGCTCCTCCGGCTCGCCTCTGGCGCCGACCGCCCCACCCCGCACCCCGCC
>CAYLPT010000089.1:0-6819 GCA_964385645.1 uncultured bacterium | reverse complement strand
GTGTTGGTTCTCGCGCTGGTGGGGGTGGGTTGGGCGGCGCCGCGGGCCTGGGTGCACGACCGCGTCCTCGACGAGCTTCGAGAGCAGGACCAGACCCGCGTCATCGTCGAGCTATGGGCCGACGACCTGCCCCAGGCGCGGGCGCGAGACTGGCGGGCGCGGGGCCCCGCGCTGCGGGAGCTGGAGGCCCGGGTGAGGACTGGCGCGCCCGGCTTCGAGGTCCAGCGCACCTACCGGACGCAGCCCTACCTCGCGGGCCGGGTGGACCGGCGAGCCCTGGAGCAGTTGATGGTGGCGCCGGGCGTGTCCGCGGTGTGGCCGGTGCGGCCCCTGCGCGCGCTGCTCGACGACAGCGGTCCCCTGATCGGCCAGCCGGAGGCCGAGCTGGCAGGCTGGGATGGCAGCGGGGTGGGGATCGCCATCCTGGACACCGGCGTTGACTACCTGCATCCGGATCTGGGCGGGGCGCCCTTCCCCAACGCGAAGGTGATCGGGGGGTGGAACTTCGTCAGCGACACCGCGGACCCGATGGACGACGACGCGGTCTCGGGCCACGGCACCCACGTGGCGGGGATCGCGGCAGGCACGGGCTCCACCTATCGGGGGATCGCGCCCGGGGCTCACGTGCTGGCCCTGAAGGTGCTGGACAGCCAGGGGCGCGGATACAGCGACGACATCCTCGCCGCCGTTGACTGGTGCATCGTGAATCAGGACGCCAGCCACCCGGAGCATGGGGACTACAACATCCGGGTCATGAACCTGAGCCTGGGCGATGACGGGGAGTACGGCTCGCCTGAGGAATGCGCGGACCCGCTGACGGCGGCCCTTCAGGATGCAGTGGATCAGGGCATCCTCGTCGTCGCGGCGGCGGGCAACCAGGGCTACCTGGGCGGGGTCTCGTACCCGGCCTGCGCGAGCGCGGCGGTGGCGGTGGGAGCCACCTATGATCGCGGCTACCCGGGTCAGACGCTGGTGTACTCGAGCTGCTCGGACAGCAGCCCCGCAGCCGACGGCGTGGCCTGCTTCTCGAACCGGGGGGAGATGGTGGAGCTGTTCGCTCCGGGGGCGGTGATCACGAGTGCGCAGCTCGGCGGGGGCTACCGGATCCTGGCGGGGACCTCGATGGCGGCGCCGCATGTGGCCGGCGCGGCGGCGTGTCTGGCAGGCGCGGGCATCACGGACCCCGACGAGATACGGGCGCGTCTGCGGCGCACAGGGGTGCAGATCGTGGATGAGCTGACGAAGGTGGGGACGCCTCGCGTCGACCTTGTGCGGGCAATGGCGAACGCGCCGACCTCGGGCCCGGACCTGGTGGTGACGGCGCTCTCGACGACGGCGACCTCGGCCGCGGTGGGGGAGACGATCGAGGTAGACGTGACAGTCATGAACCGCGGCGACCAGGCCGCGGGGTCGTTCACTACGATGGTGGGGCTCTCGCGAAACCAGATCGCCTCGCCGCAGGACGCGGCGGTGGCGACCTTCGTGGTGCCCGGGCTGGGGCCCGGAGAGTCGCACGTGGAGAGCGGGCTGGCGGGGACGATCCCGGCGGTGCCGGGTGAGAACTACTGGCTGGTGGCGTACGCGGACAGCGAGTATCAGGTGCCGGAGTGGGATGAGACGAGCAACGGTCTGGTGGGGCCGGCCCTTCAGGTGGTGAGCCCGGGGGCGAGGGTGGTGGCGAGCGCGATCCCGGCTTTCATGCTCAAGGGGCAGACCTCCAGGGTGCACGTGCAGATGTACAACGACGGGACGGTGACCTGGGTGGCGGGGGAGTATGAGCTGGCATCTCAGTCGCCGGCGGGCAACACGACCTGGGGGCCCAGCCGCATCCCCCTGCCCGTCGGCAGCGTGGCCCCGGGGCAGACCGTGACCTTCAGCTTCGATATCACTGCCCCCTCCGAGCCGGGGTGGCACCCCTGTCACTGGCAGATGGCGAGGGGCGCCGAGTACTTCGGTGAGGTGGCGACGGGCGCGACGAGGATGCTGGTGGTGGACGATGCCCGCTATGGGCAGGATATGCCGTCGGTGGCCGGCAGCCGGGTGGCCTATGTGGACTACAGCGGCCTGTGGCGGGACTACCTGCTGCCGCAGATCGGGGTGAAAGACCTCAACACCGGCCAGCGCTGGATCCTGCCCGACGACATCCCCTTCCCGCGGGACTCCCAGGGCTGGCCCGTCGCCCCCTACACCTACTTCGACATCAGCAATCACCTCTACCCGGAGGTGTCCGGAGACTGGGTGACCTGGACCGTGGACGACCGCCAGGATCCCGTCAACCCGGACCTCTGGTACTACCAGGTGACGGCCTACAACCCCACCACACCGCAGCTGCTGCCGAGGCGCATCGTCTGGAACAACTGGGATGCGGCCTTCTCGGCGATAGACGGGTTTCTGGTGGTGTGGGAGGACTACCGTAACGACCCGAACCGGATCATGGACCCCTGGAACGTAGCCGAGGTGAACGCGGACATCTATATCGCCGACCTGCGAGAGAGCACAGGCACCTACACCGTGGGCGTGTACCCCCTGTGCAGGGCCCCGGGGGCGCAATACTCGCCCCGCATCTCTGGCCGCTTCGTGGTGTGGGAGGACTGGCGGGACGGTCAGCCCGACATCTACCTCTACGACCTCTCGGTGGACTCCAACGGCGACGGCGTGCCGAACTGGAAGGACCCCAACCGGCCGGACCCTGACCCGGCCGAGATTCGCCTCACCGCAACCCCATGGGCTGAGTACTACCCCGACGTGTCCGAGCGGTGGGTGGTGTGGCTCGACACGCGGCGGCTGTACGAGGGCAGCGCCGAGAGCATTGACATCTACGCGCTCGACCTGGAGACGATGACGGAGGTCGCCGTGGCGACCGATCCGCCCAACATGCGTCGGGGCCACGTGCGGGTCCACGGCGACCAGGTGGTGTGGCACGAGCGGCGCCAAGGCCAGTCGGACGTGTTCCTGGCGGACCTGTCGCTGGGCTTCACGATCCCGCTGGCGGGCAGCCGGACGCCGGAGGACATGCCCGCCATCGGGGGCCCGCAGGTGGCCTACGCGCGGTACCGGGGGACGGTGTACCACTACCTGCCCGCCCCGTACAACACCTCGGTGTGGTGGGATGTGTACAACGTCCTAGTGGACAGGCTGCACCAGCACGCGTCGGTGGGGGTGCACACCTTCCCGGACGTGACGACCGCGCACTGGGCCTCGGCGTGGATCGAGGCCATTGCCGCGGCCGGGCTGGTCGGCGGCTACCCGGATGGGACCTACGCGCCCTCGCTTCCCGTGGCGCGCGACCAGATGGCCGTCTTCGTCGCCCGCGCGCTGGAGGGCGGCGACGAGTACTTTGAGACCTACCTGCCGGGGGAGCCGACCTTCCCCGACGTGCCCGAGGACCACTGGGCTTACAAGTACATTGAGTACTGCGCCGACCCCGAGCAGGATATCGTGCGCGGCTTCCCGGACGGCACCTACAGGCCAGGGATCGAGGTGACGCGGGGGCAGATGGCGGTGTTCATCGCCCGCGGGGTGGCGGGCGGGGACGCAGGCGTGCCGACGGGGCCGGCAGAGGCGACCTTCCCGGATGTGCAGCCCGAGGGCGAGTGGGGATGGTGCTTCGACTACGTGGAGTACATCGCGGAGCGCGCCATCACAGGGGGCTACCCGGACGGGCGCTACCACCCCGAATACGTGTGCACCCGAGACCAGATGGCGGTCTTCATCTCCCGGGGCTTTGAGTACACGCCCTGAGGGCCAGCGCGCTCCCTCCTACGGCAGCGTGCCGTCGCACATGAAGCGCTCGACCACGGGGCGGGGGAAGGCGCCCTCCATGGGCCCCTTGCGGGTGGCGCCGAGCGCGCCAGCGGCGTTGGCGAGCCGGCCCGCCTCTGGCAGCGGCAGCCCCTCGAGCAGCCCCACGACGAAGCCGGCGTCGAAGCAGTCACCGGCGCCGGTGGGGTCCACCGGCGCGATGGCGAAGGCGGGCACGTCGGTGCGCCCCTCACTGGTGTAGATCGAGCAGCCCTCGGCGCCGCGCTTGAGGACCACCACATGTGGGCCCAGCTCGAGCAGAGCGCGGCAGGCCTGGTCGGTCCCCCGGCGGGCGGCGAGGAGCTCGGCCTCGGCGCCGCTGGGGAGCACGACGTGGGCGGCGGAGAGGATGGGCGCGCAGATGCGCCGGAGGGCCTCCTCCCCGCCCAGCAGCTCGGGGCGCAGATTGGGGTCGAAGCTGACCCGGCCGCCGGCGGCGCGCACGATCTGGGCGGCGCGATAGCAGGAGTTGCGCATGGCCTCGCTGACCGACAGGGAAGACCCGCAGATGTGTAGGAACTGCGCCTGCCCGAGGTACTCCGGGTCGGGGTCTGGCATCTGGCCGGCGGCGGCGTGCGCGATGTGGTAGAGGAAGCGGCGGCTGCCATCGGAGAAGTAGGTGACGAAGGCCACCCCGGTGGCGCGCTCGGGGACGCGGGGGCAGTAGGTGAGGTCCACCCCATCGGCCCGGAGGCGGTTGAGAAGACAAGAGCCGAAGTCGTCGTCGCCGACCGCCCCGACGAAGCCGACGCGGGCGCCCAGGCGTGCGGCGGCGTCGGCGAAGATGGCTGGGGCGCCGCTGGGGAAGGGGCCGACGAACTCCGAGGGGGTGTCGAGGGGGTCGTCAATGCGGGTGCGCATGACCTCGACGAGGGCCTCTCCGAGGGCGAGGATCTGGAGCGACATGGGGCTTTCTCCGGGGCGCTGTGGGTGTGGCGTCTCTCTTCGGCGTCGCGCACCGGCGACCTCTTACGGTGCGGTGGGGGGGCGGAGCAGGCGTCCGGAGCTGGAATCGGAGGGCGGCTGAGTCGTCTGGATGGATGGAGACCGCGTGGAATTCGAGCAGCTCGTGAGGCAGGCGCGCGCCGGCGACGTGGGCGCGTTTGAGCGGCTGTACCGGTCTCTGGAATCTGGCGTGCACTCTTACCTGCTGAGTCAGGTGAGGGAGGCCGAGTTGGCGGTTGACTTGACGCAGGAGACGTTTGTGCGGGCGTGGGCGTCGCTGGGGCGGCTGCGCTCTCCGGGCGCCTTCCGGGGTTGGCTGTACCGGATCGCGACGAACCTGGTGCGGGATCACGTCAAGTCGGGCCGCGCGAAGCTGGAGGTTACGGAGGCCGCCCTGGCAGGCGAAGAGGGGCAAACGAGCGAGCCCGCCGCGAGTGGCGACGGGCCGGAGGGGGCGGCGATGGCGGCGGAGCTGCGGAGCGCGGTGTGGTCGGCGATCGAGCAGTTGGCGCCGCCGCAGCGGGCGGCGGTGGTGATGCATCACCTGGAGGGAATGTCGGTGCAGGAGATCGCGCGGGCGCAGGGGGTGCGGCCGGGGACGGTGCTGTCCCGTCTGGCGCGAGGGAGGGAGGCGCTGCGGCGCCTGCTGGGCCCGTATGTGGAGGGGCAAGATGAAGCCGAAGGAATGTGAGCAGATCCGGCGTCGGCTGGCCGAGCACGCCGTGGGCGCGCTGCGCGGCCGCGCGCGCCGCCGCCTCGAGGGGCATGTTGAGGTGTGCCGCGCCTGCCGCCGCGAGCTGCGGGCGCTGGAGCGCACCGGCGAGCTGCTGTCGGCGGTGGGGCGTCAGCCCGCGCCCGGGTACGCCTGGGATGCGATCCGACGGCGGATCGCTGCGCCCCGGCCGGCGCCCGCGCGGCCGCAGGTGCGGTGGCGGATGGCCTTCGCCGCGGCCATGCTCGCGCTGGCGGTGGTCGCCTCCTTCGTGCTCTGGCCGATCGGGACGAGCCCGCCGATGGAGGTGGAGCTGGTGGCGGCTGTGGACGCCGACGAACAGATGCAGGCGGCGATCGAGGGCCACCTGTCGGCGGTGTGGGCCGCGCCGCTGTCGGACCAGGCGGCCCTGGGGTTGCTGTTGGCGGGGTCGGAGAACGGGGGATGAACCAGCGCGTCGCCGCGGGTCTGGGAGGGGATGGATGGTGATGAGACGATGGCTGGCGATGGCAATGGGCGCGCTCGTCGCGCTCGCGCTTGCCGCCGCCGCCCGCGCGCAGGAGGCGCCCTGGCGGGCGGTGTGGGAGAGCGAGCGGGCGGCCCAGCGAGTGTCGCTGGAGGGCACCGCGCGCACGATGGTGGTGATGGGCGGACGGGAGTTGGAGGCCCAGGCGAAGGTGCGCGCGGCGCGGGGCCGGGTGCGCTATGACTATGAGCATGGGCGGCGGCGCTGGTCGTTGGTGGACGACGGGGAGCGCCTGATTCATCTCGACCCGATGGCCCAGCGGGCCCTGATCATGCCCCGGCTGGCCTTCGTGGTGGACCGGGCGCTGGCGGAGCGCAACTACGCCGCGGAGGTGGTGGGAGAGGAGCGCGTGGCGGGCCGGCCGACGCGGCTGCTGGAGGTGAGGCCGAGGGGCCGGGGACGGGGGCCGGCAGCCCGGCGGCTGTGGCTGGACCGGGAGACTTCCTTCGCCCTGAAGCAGGAGCGCTACAATGTGGACGGGCGGCTGACGGCGAGCACCGAGTACCTGAGCGTGACCTTCGGCGCGCCGGTGGCGCCGGAGACATTCCAGGCGCCACCAGGCTGGGAGACGGTGGGCGGCGATGACGAGGGCCGGAGAATGGAGCTCGCGGAGCTGAGCCGGGCGCTGGGCTTCCCGGTGAGGGCGCCGAGCTATGTCCCCTCGGGCTATCAGCTGGTCGGCGCCCACCTGAGGCGCCTGGGCCGGCATCGGTTCGCCACCGCGGAGCTGCGCTACACCGACGGGCTGCGCGTGATGAGCGTCTTCCAGCACGAGAAGTGGGACTGGATGGAGGAGGGGCCAGGCCGCGGCCGGCGCGGGGGGGAGGGCAGGAGA
>CAYLPT010000088.1:0-3378 GCA_964385645.1 uncultured bacterium | reverse complement strand
CCCCCATCCCCCGGCTGATGCGCGCTCCCTCGAAGGCCGGCCCCGCGGCCGTCGAGCATGCGTACAGCTCCTGCCGCCGGGCAACCACGATCTCGCCGTTCGTCCCGATATCCACCGCGATGCACAGCCCGTCCCCGGCGTCGAGCTCGCTCGCCAGGATGACGCCCACCGTGTCCGCGCCCACATAGCCCCCGATGCTCGGCGCCACGTACACCCTCCCCCCGGGAGCGATCCCCAGCCCCAGCTCGACCGCGCGCACCCGCTGGCTCCGGCGAAAGGCAGGCGTGAAGGGCACGCCGGCCAGTCCCTGCGGGGGCACCCCGAGGAGGAAGTGCATCATGCACGTATTGCCCACCGCCACCACCTCGTAGATGGTGCGCGCAGAGACTCCCGCCCGGTGCGCGACGCCCTCGATCAGCTCGTTCAGCAGCCCCACGATGGCGCCCTGGAGCTCCGCCAGCCCCCGCTCCTCCGAGACCGCCGCCTGCAGCCGGGAGATGACGTCTCCCCCGTACTGGGCCTGCGGGTTCAGGTCGGAGGCCACGCCCACCACCTTGCCGGTCGGCAGGTGACACAGGTAGGCGACGACGGTGGTGGTGCCGATGTCCACCGCCACCCCATAGCAGGCCTCGGCGGTGTCGCCAGGCTCCACCGCGACCAGCTCGTTGTCCACCAGCACGGCGGTCACCTGGTTGCCGGGGGAGCGAACGGCGGCCGGAAGTTGGCGCAACAGCTCAGGGCCGGGGGCGGCGGCGGCGCGGCCGCCGAGGGCCTCGAGCAGGCGGGTCAGATCGGCCCGGGGGTCGTCGAGCGACGGGCTCGGGAGCCGGAGGGCAAGCTTGCGGACGCTGGGCTCCACCACCACCTCGCGGCCAACGCCCTCCACGACGACCCGATGCTCGGCGATCAGCGACGAGTCGGGGACGCGCACCTCCGCCTCGCCGACCAGGCGCGCCTCGCAGGCCAGGCGCCAGCCCCTGGCGATCTCCGCCTTCCCCAGGACGCTGATCTCGGCCCCGCTGGGCGCGCTGACGCCCCCGGACACGCGCACCATGCACTTGCCGCAGCGGCCCTGGCCCCCGCAGGGCGTCTCCAGCCGCAGGCCCGCGCGCCCGGCCGCCTCCAGCACAGTCGCGCCAGCGGGGACCGACACGGCGGCCCCGCCGGGATGGAAGGTGACCTGAACAGAGCCCATTGCTGGCGGCTAGTATACACGAATCCGGCGCTCGCGTCACCGTGCCAGCCGGCCAGAGGGCCGGCAACCCGCGCAGGGCGGCGCCGGGGTGGCGAAGAAACCTCCGGGGCCGACGCATCGGCCGGCGCCCGCAGCGCGCGCCGGGGCTCCGCTTGACACCGGCGCGCGGCCCTGGCTATAATCCGCGGCGGGCAAGGAGGCTGTGGGGTTTGCCCCGTATCAGGTGCCCTCAGTGCGGGGCCGTCAACAGCACGCGGGCCCCGGACTATCCGTTCTGCGTTGGGTGCCAGGATAACCTGGCCAAGTGCGGCTATTGCCGTTGGTATGACGAGGGGCGCGACGCCTGCACACACCCGATCGTCGCCGACAACTACGACGTCCACGAGCACGCGACTCCGCCGTGTGGGCACCACAGCCCGCGGGAGGCCATTCGCCTGCCGGCATGGAAGCCGCCGCGCCTGGTGTGGGCCGGTCTCGTCGCGGCGGCCTTCACCGTCGCCTACGCGGTGGTCCGGCTCTTCGCCCCCCTGCCCACCCCGCAGCCGCCCTTCTCCCCCGACCTTCAGCTCGCCATCGAGGCCGGCTACGATCCCGCCGTCGTGGGCCGGCCCCACCAGCTCGAGATCGTGGTCTACAACACCTCCAACCGCGTCGTCCAGGGGGTGCGCTTGGAGATCGCCAAGGAGTCCCTGGCCCACTTCTATCTGCGCGAGGTGCGGCCCTCCCCGATCCAGCGCCGGGAGATCAGCCGCTGGCTCACGCTCACCTACCCCGACATGTACCCCTTCGAGCGCCGCAGGATCAGCATCTCCCTGGTGCCCAGCCAGCCCGGCACCTTCGACTTCATCGCCCGCTTGCTCTCCGGGGAGCAGCGACACCACGGCATCGCCCATCTCCCCATCGCGGTCCAGGCCGGCCCCGGCGCACACGAGGAGGCGCCCCATGAGAGTCGGTGATGCAATCCTCACCCGCAGGGTGCGCAGCGAGTTCATCCGGCGCGAGCTCGACTGCACCAAGCTCGAGGTCAAGGTCATGCACGGCGTCGCCTACTTGGGCGGCGAGCTCAAGGAGACTCGCTACGCCAAGGTGCCCGACCCCAAGAAGGAGATAGCCACCATCGAGGCCATCATCCTCTCTCTACCGGGCATCCGCGGCGTGGACAACCGCATCAAGTGGGTGGAGCGCTAGCTTGGCCGGCCCGGCCGGACAGGAGCGTTCCCTCGGCCTGCTCGTCGTCCTCTCCGGGCCCTCCGGCGTGGGCAAGGACACCGTCGTCGCCGCCGCCATGGGCAGCCCCCGGCCCTCGGCCGCGCGCCTGCGGCTCTCCATCTCCGTCACCACCCGGCCCCCCCGCCCGGAGGAGCGCGACGGGCGCGACTACTTCTTCCGCTCTCCCGAGGAGTTCGACCAGATGGTCCGGGCCGGCGAACTCCTCGAGTGGGCGACCTACCTCGACCATCGCTACGGCACCCCAGGCCCCTGGGTTGACTCCCAGCTCGGCGCCGGATACGATGTGGTGCTCGAGATCGAGGTCAAGGGCGCAATGCAGGTGCGCGAGCGCCGCCCGGAGGCCGTGCTGGTCTACATGCTCCCACCCTCCTGGGAGGAGCTCTGCCGCCGCCTCGCCAGGCGCCGCAGCGAGAGCCAGGAGCTCCAGCGCCGCCGCCTCCAGATCGCCCGGGAGGAGCTCGGCTACTTGGTCCGCTACGACTACGTGGTGGTCAATGACGTCGTCGCCTCCGCCGCCGACGTCTTCCTCTCCATTCTGGAGGCCGAGCACGCGCGGGTCTCCCGCGCCGACCTCCAGGCGCTGCTCGGGGGGCGCCGTGTCTAGGCCGCTGGCGGGCAAGACAGTCGTGCTGGGCATCACCGGCAGCATCGCCGCCTACAAGGGCGCCGAGGTCGCCCGCCGGCTCATGGACCTTGGGGCCGACGTCCACGCCACCCTCACTCGGGCGGGCGCCCAGTTCATCTCCCCTCTCACCCTGCGCACCCTCACCGGCCACCCCGTCACCGTGGACATGTTCGCCGAGCCGGAGGAATGGCAGGTCAAGCACGTCTCCCTCGCCCACCGCGCGGCCGCCCTCGTCGTCGCCCCCGCCAGCGCGGACGCCATCGCCAAGCTCGCCCTCGGCCTCGCCGATGAGTTTCTGTACACCGTCGCCCTTGCCACCCGCGCCCCC
>CAYLPT010000087.1:0-7507 GCA_964385645.1 uncultured bacterium | reverse complement strand
GGATAACGCTCTGGGCGGAGTGCGAGGGCGGGCGGCGATTCGGGGGGAGCGCGCTGGGCCGCCGCGGGAAGCCGGCCGAGCGAGTGGGGAAGGAGGCGGCGCGGGCGCTCGTCAAGGAGCTGCGAGCACCCGGTGCGCTTGACAGCCACCTCGCCGACCAGATCGTCGTCTGGCTGGCGGTGGCCGAGGGGCCGTCGGAGTTCACGACCGGCGAGGTCGGCGAACACCTGCGGTCTGCGGCCGAGGTGGCGGAGGCGGTCGCCGGGGCGACCTTCGTCATCGAGGGCGAACGGCCGGCGCGCGTTGTGTGTGAGCCGCGGGGCTGAGCAGGAGCGGCGGCCAGGAGAGAGAAGGCGGTAGGGCGGTAGGGGCAGTCGGAGGTCCGAGGCGGCGGGGCTCGGAGACCCCGCCCTACAGGCGAGGGGCGGCGGAGGTGAGAGTTGAGGGTTTCGCTGTTGGCCCATACGCCGGAGCCGGAGCGGCTGGTGGTGGCGGCCGCGCTGCTGTGCTACCAGAAGGGGGGACCAGAGCAGGCCTGGGAGAGGGCGGGCGCCGAGGGGCTGCGGAGGCGGCTGTTCGAGGAGCTGGTCAGACAAGGGCATGGCTCGGTGCTGGAGCATGCGTCGTTCACCTTCGGTATCGAGGGCATCAGCCGGGCCTGCTCACACCAACTGGTGCGGCACCGCATCTCCTCGTACAACCAGCAGTCGCAGCGCTACGTAGATGTGGGCGATCCGGGGTACTTCGTGAAGCCGGATTCGCTGGCCGATGACGGAGGCCGATTCGAGGGGGTGGTGTCCGAGGCGGTCGGCTACTACCGGGAGACGGTGGAGCGGCTCAAGGGCGGGGGGAGCAAGGCGGAGCAGGCGCAAGAGGACGCGCGCTACATCCTGCCCAACGCGGCGCGGACGAACCTGATCTGGACGACGAACCTGCGGAACCTGCTGCACGTGTGTCGGGTGCGCATGTGCAACCGGGCGCAGTGGGAGATCAGGCAGCTGTTGTTCGCGTGTCGGCGGGTGATCGAGCCTCGCTTTCCGCTGATCGGGAGGTACATGGTCGTGAAGTGCCACCCGATGGCCGTGGGGTACTGCGACGAGGAGTTCCGCAGCTGCGGGTTCCGGCCGCGGCGCGAGGACGTGGTGCCACCGGATCGGGACTGCCCGCCGGGGCCGGGATGGAGCGAGGAGGGCTGAGTAGATGGGGTGGCGGCAGGTTGTGCTGCTGGGGGCGCTGGCGTTGGCGGCGGGCTGCGGCGGGCCGCGGCAGCAGGTGGGGCTGACGCTGTTCACCTGGACGCGCCCGGCCGAGCTGGCGGCCAACCAGGAGCTGGTGGCGGAGTTCGAGGCGCGTCACCCGGGTGTCCGGGTGGAGATCATCAACGAGCCCGGCGACCGCGCGATGGACAAGCTGCAGGCGATGATCGCGGCGGGGAACCCGCCGGACGTGATGTCCATCCACGGCGCGATGTTCATCCCGCTGGCGGCGCGGGGGGCGCTGCTGGAGCTGGACGGGCTGATCGCGGCGGACCCGGAGTTCGACCTGGAGGACTTCTATCCGGGGCTGGTTGCGCTGTGCCGGCACGAGGGGGTCCTGTACTCGCTGCCGCGGTATGCGTCGGTGTACGTGCTGTTCTACAACAAGGACCTCTTCGACGCCGCCGGGCTGGCCTACCCGGACTACGGGTGGACATGGGACGACTACCTGGAGGCGGCGCGCAGGATGACGGTGGCGAGCGGGGACCCGGAGCGGCGGCGCTTCGGGTGTGTGATAGACTTCTGGGGGGCGCGGGTCTATCCGTGGATCTGGTCGAACGGGGGCGAGGTGCTGGACGAGGAGCGGAGGCGGTGCCTGCTGGACAGCCCGGAGTCGCAGGAGGCGTTGCAGTTCCTGGTTGATCTGCGGCACCGGTGGGGGGTGTGTCCGCCGACGACGATGGCGGACCGGCGCCAGAACATCGCCATGTTCACGAACGGGCGGGTGGGGATGTTCCAGACCGGGGCGTGGGATATCCAGGCGATGCAGGAGGCGGCGGGGCTGAGGTGGGGGGTGGCGCCGCTGCCGAAGCGGAAGCAGCACGCCACGCTGATGGGGACAGAGAACTATGCCATCGCGGCGGGGACCAAGCACCCGAAGGAGGCCTGGGAGCTGTTCAAGTTCCTGTTGGGGCCAGAGGCGCAGGAGAAGATGGGGAGGGAGCTGGAGAAGCAGCCCTCGCGGCGGTCGGTGGCGGAGGGGCCCTACCTGGAGCAGGAGGTGGGCTACGACCGGCGGGTGTTCGTGGAGGCGCTGGAGTATGCGCGCCAGGCGCCGAACATCCCGGAGTGGGACCGGGTGGCGCACTACATCCAGACACAGCTTGATCTGATGTGGATCGGGCGGGTGTCGGTGGAGGAGGGGACGCGGCGGGCGGCGCGGCAGGTGACGCAGGCTCTGCAGGAGGGCCGCTAGTCGCGGAACCGGTACCTCAGGAGCGTCCAGAGGGCGACCACGCCGTCCCAGCAGCGGATCTTCTTGCCGGCGCCGTAGGTGCGAGCCTGGTAGCGGATGGGGACCTCGTGGATGCGGAGGCCGCGCTTGCGGACCTTGGCGGTGACCTCCGGGCAGAACTCGAAGCCCTGGCAGCGCAGGGGGATGGAGCGCAGGACCTCGGCGCGAAAGGCCTTGTAGCAGGTGGCCTCGTCGGTGATGTCGGCGTGGTAGAGGAGGTTGGTGAGGGCGGCGGCGAGGCGGTTGAAGAGGCGGTTCTGCCAGCGCATGCCGTGAAAGTGTGGGGCGCGAGTTCCGTAGACGACATCGGCCTGGCCGGCGGCGATGGGGGCGACGAGCGCGGGGTAATCGGCGGGGTCGTACTCGAGGTCGGCGTCCTGGATGACAATGACATCGCCGGTGGCCTCCGGGATGCCGCGGCGGATGGCGGCGCCCTTGCCGCGGTTGTGGGGCTGGCGGAGCAGCCTCAGGTCGGGGCCGGCGAGGGAGGCGACGATCTCTGGGGTCCGGTCGGTGCTGGCGTCGTCCACGACGATGATCTCGGTGTCGAGGGGGGAGGCTCGCACGCGGGCGACGGCCTCGGCGACGGTGGCCTCCTCGTTGTACACGGGGACGATGACGGATAGCTTGATCGGCGGGCGCACGAGGTGAGTATTCCCCGGAGTTGGCGCAGGGTCCCCCCTGGTGATATAATGGGTCAGGCGGCGGGGCGTCTGGTGAACCGAATGCGTCTCGCCTGCATCTAACGTGCGGGGAGGGCGAGATGGGAGAGGCCGTCAGGCCTCGGGCGGTGCCGCTTGAGGAGCGCCTGGCGTGGGCTGATGACGCGGAGCTGGTGGCGGCCTGCGTCGAGGGGCGGGCGGCGGGGGAGGCTTTCCGGGAGCTGCTGTCGCGCTATCGGAAGTCGGCGCTGTCGCTGGCCTATCAGATGCTGGGCAACAGTGAGGATGCGGAGGACGTGGCCCAGGAGGCTTTCGTTCGGGTGTTCCAGGGGCTGCCCGATTTCCGGGGTCAGGCGGCGTTCTCGACGTGGCTGTACCGGATCGTGACGAATCTCTGTCTGGGGCGAATCCGGCGCGCGCGCTCGGAGGTGGAGCTTCCGGCGGTGCGGGAGCCGAGCGTGCCGGAGAGCCCGTGTCGGATGGTGACGGCGGCGGTGGTGACCCGCCAGGTGCTGGCGCAGATGCCACCGGAGCTGCGGGCGATCTTGCTGCTGCGGGAGCAAGAGGGACTGAGTTACCGGGACATCGCGAGGGCGCTAAGGCTGCCGCTGGGGACCGTCCGATCGCGGCTGAGCAAGGCGCGGGCCGCGTTCCGGGCGCGGTGGGAGGAGCTGTCAGAGGACAGGGCCTAGAGCTGTGAACTGCCGAGTGACTGAGCAGGAGCTGTCTTCATATCTGGACGGGGAGCTGCCCCAGATCCGCGCCGCGCGGCTGGCGGCCCACCTGCGCAAGTGCTCTCACTGCCAGGAGGAGCTGCGGGCCATGAGCGGGATCGCGGGGCACATCCGCGCCGCCTCTCACGGGATCGAGGCGAGCCGTGATTTCGACCAGCGGGTGCTGCGGGCGGTGGGCTACTACCAGACGAGCGGCCGCTATGCCCGCAGGTCGTTCGAGAAGCCGCTGACCATCGTGGCGCTGGTGCTGCTGGGGCTCCTGGGGCTGATCAGGCACTTCTTCGCCGAGCCGGTCTGGCCGCCGGTGGGAGCGCGGCAGCCCTCGGCGGCCATCGTCGCTCCGGCCGTTCCGTCCCCGGCGTTCTCGGACCGGCGCTGAGCTCACCCCAGGGAGACGAGCACCAGGGAGCGAGGGGGGAGCCGGCCGCCGATCTCAGCGCCCGAGACGCGGAGTGTGGCGCCCGGGACATCCCCGTGCTCAGAGAAGGTACGCCCCAGGAGGCGGAGAGGACCGGCGAGGCCGAGGCGCTCCGGGTGGAGGGGGCTGGCGAACTCGACCGTATCGGTGTGGAGGTTGGCGAGCACAAGGGCGATGCCGGAGCCCGGCAGCCTCCATGCCGAGCCAAGGGCGGGGCACACTCGGCGCCGCGCGCGCCGAGGCGCGGGGGGCGGCGATCCCGGCGGGCTGATGAGAAGGTCCACCTCGATGGGTCGGCAGGCGATGGGCAGGGGCCCCATGAACTGCGCGTAGGGCAGCAGCGCGCCGACGCCCCAAGCCTGGGCGCGCAGCACAGCGGCGAGGAAGGCGAGCCGCCGGCGGGCCGGCTCCGAGCGGGATTCCTCAAGGTGGAAGGCCCCCAGAGACGCCTGATGGCCCCAGACCAGGGCGCGCGCGGCCTCGAGGCAGAACTGGGCCTCGTAGTCCTGGGCTATGGCGCCGGGCGACCCGCGGTCCTCCCCTGTCCCACCGGCTGGCTGGGACTCCCGAGGGAGCGCGCTGGCAAGGGAGAGGCCCGGGCCGATGGCCGTGCTGAAGTCGTGGTAGACGGCGGCGAACAAGGGGATGGGCAGGGAGCGGCCGCCGTCGCCGGCGAGCCCGGCCCGCTCGGCGGCGGCATGGGGGGAGACGAACGCGTCGACGAGATCCAGGTGCGGCTCGACAGGGCCGTCCAGCGCGAGCTGCGCGGAGTCGCCGAGCGCCTCCTTGACTCTCAGCAGCACAGCCCGTATCGCGCGCGTCCAGTCAGGGCGCTGCCCCGCGGAGCCGACGGCCGACAGGCCGCGGCCCAGGCCGGCGAGGTAGAGGCCGGCGCAGCCGCGGGCGGCGGCCTCGCGCGCGAGCCGGACGAGGGTGGATTGCGGGTCGTCGCCGCCGGGTTCCCCGGGGCGCGGAGCGTCGAGCGCGAGCTGGACCAGCGCACCGGCCTGAGCGAGCTGCTCCAGGGCCCGGGCGAAGGCGGCGTCGCCGTCGCGGGGTGAGAAGGCCTCGCCCGCGTGCCAGCAGTGCCAGTCGAGCTTCACGGGGACGTTGACGATGCGCTGCACCTCCCGCGCCACGGCGACGGCGCCGCGCGCCCCGCCCCGGTGGGAGACCCATAGGCCGTGGGAGCGGGTGATCGCCGGCGCCGGGCGCTCTCCTCCCCTACCCCGCGCGCACCACGGCTGCCCGAGGGCCCAGGCTCGGTAGTGGCGCGCGGCCTCGAACCAGCTCCCGGAGCAGACGCCGACGGCGGTGGGATAGCCGGAGGACCACGCGCCGGGCCCGGTGGGCCCCGGGTGGTGCAGGACCGACAGGGAGAGCCGCCGCACGCGCGGCATGGGCCAGGCGAGGAAGGACTTCGGTGCGCCCGAAGCATCTCGGCAGGCAAGCCATGCTGAGGCCTTATCCCCGTCCAGATAGCCGATGATCTGCATGGAGGCGGGGCCGGGGTAGCGGGCCTCGAGTCCCGCGCCATCGGCGCCCAGGCTCAGCGCGGCGCCGGGGTTGGGCACGAGCAGGCCTCCTGAGAGAGGGAGGAAGAGGGCGCCCTCGGCCAGCGACTCGCTGGGCCCCAGGGCGGGCAGGATCGGGAACTCCACGGCTTCCACCCTGAGATGGGCCGCCAGGGCGAGCTCGCACTCGAGGAGCGCGACAGGCTCGTCGGGGGGGAGAGTGAGGCGCGCCGTGGCCTCGCCCTCGATCTCAGCGCCGCGGAGGCGAAGACCGCGCCAGCGGAGGTGGAGCTGGGGGCGCGCGGGATCACCGGCGATCTCGTGGGTGAAGTGCGTGCAGTCGCGGTTGGTGAGGGAGGCGGAGCCGCCGCCGGCGGCAAGCTGTAGGCGCCAGAGCAGGCCGTCGGCTTCAGCTGGGCCGGCGTCCACGAACTCGGTCTCTCCGGGCTGGTGGCGGAGGGAGACGATGGCGCCGTTGGCCGCGATCGAGAGGGCGAGGGAGAGAGCCGAGTTCGCCGCGAGGAGGCGGCCGCCGGAGGCGCTCAACTGCGGGGTCTGGGGGGTTACTGGCTGGTCGTGGTCGGCGCCCATGCCGGCAGCGTCACTCTCCCGTGCTGGCGCCGCGTTCGCCGGCCGCGGCCTGGCGGATGAGCGCGGCGGGACTGCGCCCATGGCGTTCGTGCAGCAGGGACATCAGGGCCTGGACGTGCTCGTCCTCCGCCGCGCCGTACACCACATGGCGGCCCGTGCCAAGAGGGAAGCGGTCGAGGAGGCCGGCTTCGGCGAGCGCGTCGAGCTCGGGGGCAAGGCCCTCCGTGGGCCGGCGGAGGGCGGCCGCGATGTCGGCGGCGCTCTGCACCGCGCCCGGGCGGGCGTAGAGGTACAGGAGCGCCTCGAGCTTCGCCAGGGAGTTGATGGCGGTGCCGAGGAGGAGGTCGAGTTCGCTCTGGAGCTCGGGCCGGGGGTCGCTCACTCGCTCAGCTCTCTGAGGAGGCGCTCAAGGGCGGCCGCGGGGTCGTCCGCCCTAGTGATGGGGCGGCCGATGACCAGGTAGTCGGCGCCAGCGGCGAGGGCCTCGCGTGGGGTGGCGGTGCGCGCCTGGTCATCCTGCGCCGCCCAGGTGGGGCGGACGCCAGGGGTGACGGCGAGGAAGCCCGGGCCGCAGGCGCGCTTGACGGCGGGGACCTCTGTGGCCGCGGCGACGACGCCGTCGAGGCCGGCCTCCCGGGCGAGGGCGGCGAGAGCCGGAACGGCGGTCGCGGCCCGGCGGCGCAGGCCCAGCTCCGTGCGGAGCTCGGCGTCGCGGAGGCTGGTGATGATGGTGACGCCGATGACGAGGGGCGGCGGCAGGCCGACCTCGCGGGCGCCGCGCGCGGCGCCTTCCTTTGCGGCCCGCATCACCGCGCGGCCGGCGAGGCAGTGGACATTGAGCATGGAGACGCCGAGGCGGGCGGCAGCGGCGGCGGCGGCGTGGACGGTGTTGGGGATGTCGTAGAGCTTGGCGTCGAAGAAGACGCGAGCGCCGCGGGAGACTGGCTCCCGGAGGGCCGCAAGGCCTGCGGAGTAGAACAGCTCGAGGCCGACCTTGAGCATGCCGACGCGGGGCCCGAGACGGGCGGCGAGGTCGAGGGCGGGCTCGAGGCGGGGATAGTCGAGGGCGATGATGATGCGGTGGGCGGGGTCGCGGTC
>CAYLPT010000086.1:0-4976 GCA_964385645.1 uncultured bacterium | reverse complement strand
CGCTGTACCCATTCCCGGAGCGGCGGCTGCGGGAGCTGGCGGGGCGGGTGAAGGCGATGCTGGTGGTGGAGCTGAGCCTGGGGCAGCTAGTGGAGGATGTGCGTCTGGCGGTGGAGGGGCGCCGCCCGGTGCGGCTGCTGGGGCGGACGGGGGGAGTGGTGATGACGCCGGCGGAGGTGCTGGAGGCGATCCGGCGCCTCGCCGGGGAGATGGGGGTGGGCTGATGGAGACCGGGGTGGATAGGCGCGTGATCTGGGAGCGGCCGCAGGCCCTGGCGCCGGTGCGCATGCACTACTGCCCGGGGTGCACCCACGGCATCGTCCACCGCCTGGTCGCCGAGGTAATGGACGAGATGGAGCTGGTCGCGCGGGCGGTCGGCATCGCGCCGGTGGGGTGCGCGGTGTTCGCCTATGACTACTTCCAGTGTGACATGATCGAGGCCGCCCACGGCCGCGCGCCGGCGGTGGCGACGGGGGTGAAGCGGGTGCGCCCGGACTTGTTCGTCTTCACCTATCAGGGCGACGGCGACCTCGCCTCCATCGGGATCGGGGAGACGATCCACGCCGCGGCGCGAGGTGAGAACATCAGCATCGTGTTCATCAACAACGCGGTCTACGGGATGACGGGTGGGCAGATGGCGCCCACCACGCTGCCGGGCATGAAGACGACCACCACCCCGTACGGGCGCGACCCGGCCGCGGCGGGCCACCCGATCCGGGTGTGCGAGCTGCTGGCGGCGCTGGAGGGGCCGGCCTATCTGGCGCGGGTGACGGTGACGAGCCCGGCGCGGGTGCGGGAGGCGAAGCGGGCTATCCGGCTGGCATTCCGGGCGCAGGAGGAAGGGCTGGGCTTCTCGCTGGTGGAGGTGCTCTCCACCTGCCCGACGCGCTGGGGGCGGACGCCGGAGGAGGCGCTGGAGTGGGTGGAGGCGGAGATGGCGCCCTACTATCCGGTGCGCGAGTTCGTGGCCGCGGGGCCGCTGCGGGAGGGGGCGTGAGCGAGGAAGCCCTCCATCACGAGGTGCTGATCGCCGGCTTCGGCGGCCAGGGGGTGGTGCTGGCCGGCCGGCTGCTGGCGATGGCGGCGCTGGCGGAGGGGCGGGAGGTGGTGTGGGCGCCCTCATATGGCCCGGAGATGCGCGGGGGGTCGGTGCACTGCACGGTGATAGTCTCCTCGGGGCCCATCGGCTCGCCGGAGGTCTCGCGGGCGGACTCGCTGCTGATCATGGATCGGGCGTCGCTGCAGCGTTTCGGGAGGAGGGTGCGCCCGGGAGGGCTGTTTGTGCTGAACAGCTCTCTGGTGAAGGCGATGCCGGAGGCCGACGGGTGTGAGGTGGTGGCGATCCCGGCGACGGAGGCGGCGGAGGCGCTGGGGGAGCCGCGGGCGGCGAATGTGGTGATGCTGGGCGGATTCATCGCCAGGCGGCCGATCGTCGCCCCGGAGAGCGTGCGCCAGGCCCTTCGTCAGCTAACCGGCGTGGGGCGGGAGGCCCTGGTGGCGGCGAACGAGCGGGCCCTCGCCCGGGGCATGAAGCTGGCCGGGGGGCAGCTCTAGTGAAGATGAAGCGGGCCGGGGGTGGTGCGCGGCCGGCCGCGCGGTGACCCATCAGGCGCCGCGAGGGCAGGGCGCCGCAGGCGCCCTGCCCTCTGATCGCTCACTTGCCGGGGGAGAGGACGCAGACGGCCTCGGGCACGACGATGCGGGGGCAGAGGCTCTCCAGCACGACGAACTCGAATTCCGCCCCGGCCGGGCCGATGAAGCCCAGGGCCATGTCCTGGCCCAGGTAGATGCTGGCGAACTCCTCCCGGGCGGCGAGCACAACGCCGCCGGCCGAGAGCGCGGGGGCCTTGACGAGGCCGGCGGAGATGAGCTGCCGGGCGTGCTCGAGCTGGGTCATGTTCCCCTGCTGGTACCGGCGGACGAGCGCGTTGTAGAGCGGGGGCGCGAGGGCTGCGGCGTAGGGGCCGGGGAAGCCGGCGGCGTCGAGCGCGTTGGCGGCCTTGATCAGGTCCTCCAGGGGCTGGCCGACCTCGCCCCAGTCGCCGAGGGCGATGGAGGCTGCACCCTTCGCGGTGAGCAGCCCCTCGATGCCAAGCTTGCGCTGCCCCTCGAAGAGGAGCTGGTCCTCGAGGCGGGCGCAGGCGATGCCGGCGCGGGCGGCGGGGCCTAGCTCGAGGAGGCCGGTGCGCTCCTCGGCGGCGGCAAGGTCGCGCAGAGGGAGGCTGAACTCGACCTGTAGCAGGGGCACGGGGACGGCGGCGGGCGCGGTCATGGTGGCGGTGGCGCCGGCGTACTCGGCCTTGGCCTCCACGGGGCGCTCGCCCTGCTCGAGGGTGCGGGCGCCCAGGCCGAAGGGCCCGACGACGGGCAGCAGGCGGCGGCCGGCGAGCTGGGAGCGGGCGGCGCCGATGACGGCGTCCTGGATGCGGTCCCAGGTCTCGCTGCTGAAGGGGGCGTCTTCCCTGGGTAGATAGCGCATATCAGCTCTCCTTCCCTGCGTCCCGCAGGCTGCCGATAGTGGTCTCCGGGGCGGAGCCGGCCGCGGGCGCCGCGCCCTCGGCGAGCTCCACCACCTCCCGACGGCCTTCCTCGATGAAATCGGCCTCGTCCGGGGCGAGGCGGCGCAGGAGCTCCATGAACTCGCCGATGTGGGCGCGCTCCTCGTTGGCGATGTCGGTGAGGACCTTGCGGGCGAGCTCGTCGTCGGTGGCGTCGGCGTGGGCCATGTAGAGATGGACGGCCTCGTGCTCGGCGGCGATGTTGAGCCGGATCGCCCGCACCAGCTCGGCCTTGGTGAGCTTGCGTGGCACCGCGCCAGAGAAGGGGTTCACGAACTCGGGCATCTGTCACCTCCTGGGGTGGTTGAGGGGCTGATTAGCCGAGGAGGCGAGGGCTCCTGTGCACCCGGTGTGACAAGAAGGGGTCGCAACGGGCGGCCCACAGCCCCCCGCGGGCGGCCGGCGGGGCTCGGAGCGCAAGGGGCGGGAGATAGGCTGGTGCCGTACGCGCCAGGTCACACACCTGCGGGACCATGACGGGGCGGCCGGCGCGTTGACAGTGCGCGGGGCGCAATGCTATAGTGGGGCTGTGAGGGGGAGCTCACCGGGCCTCAGGAGGGCATGAGCGTGCCTCTTTACGAGTTTCGCTGCGAGCGGTGCGGACACGTGTTGGAGCGGCTGTGCAAGCTCGGGGAGAGCGGTAAGCGGCTGAGCTGCCCCGAGTGCGGCCGGCGGGGCCTGCGACGGTTGATGTCGGTGTGTGTGGGAAGGGTCGGGGGCGAGCGCGGGGCCGCCTCTTCCGCGGGGTCGAGCTGCAGCACCTGCACCTCGGGCAACTGCGCGAGCTGCCGATAGCCGGCGGCGGGCGGCCCTCGGAGCCTCTCCTGGTGAAGTACTACATCACCACGCCGATCTACTACGTCAATGCGGAGCCCACCGTCGGGACCGCCTACACGACGATCGCCTGCGATGCCCTGGCGCGCTACCACCGCCTGCTCGGCGACCAGGTGCTCTTCACCACCGGCACCGACGAGCACGCAGTGCGCGTGCTGCGGCTGGCCGAGGAGGCCGGAGTCGAGCCGAAGGCCTACGCGGACCGGATGGCGGCGCGCTTTGTCGAGGAATGGCGCAGGCTGGGCATCGCCTACGACGACTTCATCCGCACCACCGAGCCCCGCCAGGCGCGCGCGGTGCAGGCCTTCTTCGCGGCCATCCACCGCAGCGGCGACCTCTACCTGGGCAGCTATGAGGGCTGGTACTGCGTCCCGGACGAGACCTTCTTCGCGGAGGCCGATCTGGTGGAGGGCCGCTGCCCCAACCCCGAGTGCGGGCGCCCGGTGGAGTGGGTGAGCGAGCCGGCGTACTTCTTCCGCTTCTCCAGGTACGGAGAGCGCCTCCTCGAGCATATCGCGGCCAACCCCGAGTGGCTGACGCCGGAGTTCCGCAAGAACGAGGTGGTGAGCTTCATCCGCGGCGGGCTCAGGGATGTGTGCGTCACCCGCCGCTCCACCTGGGGGATCCCCCTGCCGGCCTCCATCCCCGACTCAGAGGGGCTGGTCGTCTACGTGTGGGCGGACGCCCTGGTCAACTACCTCACCTGCGCCGGCTACCCTGATGATGAGGATAAGTTCCGCACCTTCTGGCCCGCCGACCTCCACATGATGGCGAAGGACATCTTTACCCGCTTTCACGCCACCATGTGGCCGGCGATGCTTATGTCGGCAGGGCTGCCGGTGCCGAGGCAGGTGGCGGCGCATGGATACTGGACCGTGGAAGGGGAGAAGATCAGCAAGTCCCGCACGGTGCGGCCGCCGCGCCCGGAGGCGGTGCTGGAGCAGGTGGTGGCGCAGACGGGGTGTACGCTGGAGCAGGCGGTGGACGCGCTGCGCTACTACGAGCTGCGGGAGATGACCTTCGGGCAGGACGGCGACTTCTCCGTAGAGGGGCTGCTGCGGCGCTACGGCGACGACCTGGCCAACGACCTGGGGAACCTGCTGCACCGCGTGCTGCCCATGATCCACCGCTACCGGGGGGGCCGGGTCCCCCCGGTGCAGCCGCCCGAGCCCGAGCTTCATGCCGCGGCCCGGCAGGCGGCCGAGGGCTGGGAGCGTGCGGCCGGCGCGCTCGACTTCCGGGGAGGGCTGGAGGCGATCTGGGCGTTCCTTGGGGTTGCCAACCGCTATGTTGACCGGCAGGCGCCGTGGGCCCTGGCGAAGGAGGGGGACGCGCGCAACCTGGACCGGGTGCTGTACAGCGCGGCGGAGGCGATCCGGGCGGCGGCGGTGCTGGTGGCGCCGGTGATGCCACACACGGCGGAGGAGATCGAGCGCCAGCTTGGGCTGCCGGGGTGGCGGCGGAGCTGGTCGCAGGCGAGCGAGTGGGGGCTGCTGCCCGGGGGCACGGTGTGCGGGCAGCCGCGGCCGCTGTTCCCGCGCCCGGCCGAGCGGGTGGAGGCGGGGCGCGGGGGCGCGAGGAGGG
>CAYLPT010000085.1:0-7863 GCA_964385645.1 uncultured bacterium | reverse complement strand
CTCCCCTGTCCTCCCCGCCGCCACGCGTCGGCCCTCCAGCACAAGCTGCCCGGAGAGGACCCACGCCGCCCCGGAGAGAACCCACCTGCCGCGGCCCAATCGCCAGGGCAAGGAGAAACCGATGGCAGATCGCGTGCGAGTCGGCTTCGTCGGCACGGGCGGCATCGCGGTGGACCTCCACCTGCCGGCCCTCAAGAAGATCGAGGGCGTCGAGATCGTCGCCCTCTGCGACGCCCGCCGGGAGCAGGCCGAGCGCGCCTGCCAGACCTTTGGCGGCCGGCCCTATGACGACCACCGGGAGATGCTCGAGCGCGAGGACCTCGACGCCCTCTATGTCTGCGTCCCCCCCGACGCCCACGCCGACGCCGAGACCCTCGCCGCCGCCCGCGGCGTACACCTCTTCGTCGAGAAGCCCATCGTCCTCTCTCTCGACAAAGGCCTCGAAATCTGGGAGGCCATACGCGCCGCCGGCGTCATCTCCTCCGTCGGCTACCAGATGCGCTACTCCCCCGTCGCCCAGGCCGCACGCGCCTTCCTCGCCGGCCGCCAGGTCGCCCTGGCCGTGGGCAGCCGCTGGGGCGGCATCCCCGGCGGCCCCACCCACTGGTGGCGCGTCATGGAGCGCTCCGGCGGCATGTTCCACGAGATGGCCACCCACAACATGGACCTCATCCGCTTTCTCGTTGGCGATGTCGCCCGCGTCTACGCCCGCTACTCCCTCACCGTCCTCAACGATGTCGAGAACCTCACCGTCCCCGACTCCCAGGTCATCTGCCTCGAGTTCAGGAACGGCGCCACCGGCTGCTTCTCCACCACCTGCGCCCTCACGAAGGGCGGGGGCTGGAGCTCCACGGACATCGTGCTGCGGGACCTCCTCCTGCGCATCGGCTGGGATCGCATCGCCGTCATCCCCGAGGACGCCGCCAAGATCGAGCTGCCGCCACCGGGCATGAGCATTGACGAGGCCTTCATCCACGCCGTCCGCACCGGCGATCGCTCCGTCATCCACTCCGACTACTACGACGCCCTCAAGACCACCGAGGTCACCCTGGCCGCCAACCAGTCGGCGCGCACCGGCCGGCCGGTCAAGATGAAGCTCACCTGAGCGCGGCGGCCGCAATCTTGACCTGCGCCGGCCCGTCTGTTAGGATAGCGGTGCCGCCGGATCGGGCGCACAGCCCGCCTCCGGCTGCTTCCGCCTCTGTGGGGCCATAGTCGAGTGGGAAGACGCGTCCCTCGCACGGACGAGGCGGCGGTTCGAATCCGCCTGGCTCCACCATTCCTCGCCAAGGCTACGGGTGGCGAGCCACCTTCGCCACTGGCAGTCGCTGGAGCGCCACTGGTGGAGGGCGCCCCACGAGGCTCCCTGCAGCGCCACCAAGGGGACGACGTCGAACCACCGTGCCCTCAGGTTCATAGGACCGCACCGGGGCCCCGTCGAAGCAGCCTGAGGATCTCATCCGAGCCGGCGAGGCGGCACTTCCGGTGTCCCGCGAGCTCCGCGAGCTGAAGACCCTGGAGGAGGCCCGCCGGGTGCTGCTGGCGGCCCTGCCCCCGCGGCTCCGGCAAGGGCGCTTCCCCGGCCGGCCCACGGACCTCGCCGCCGCCGTCGGCCACCCCCTCGCCGATCCCATCACCGCTCCCGCCGACCTGCCCCCCTTCGACCGCTCCCTCGTGGACGGCTACGCGGTCCGTGCCGCCGACACTTTCGGCGCCTCCGAGGGCCTCCCGGCGTACCTGGAGCTCGCCGGCGAGGTGCCGATGGGTGCGCCCGCCGAGGTGCCCCTGTCCGCCAACCAGTGCGCCCGCATCCGCACCGGCGGCATGCTCCCTCCCTACGCCGACGCGGTCGTTATGGTCGAGCACACCCAGCCATGGGGCGAGCGCAGCGTGGAGGTCCTGCGCCCGGTGGCGCCGGGCGCCAACGTCGTCCGGCGAGGCGACGACGCGCGCGCCGGCGACGCCATCCTCCCCGCCGGCCACCGGCTCCGCCCCCGGGACATCTCCGCCCTCGCCGGCCTGGGCTTCGCGCAGGTCAGCGTCGCCCGCCCCCGAGTCGCGGTCCTCTCCACCGGCGACGAGCTCGTGCCTCCCACCGCCTCCCCCGCCCCCGGCCAGGTGCGGGACATGAACGGCCCCGCGCTCCGCGCGGCGGCCGCCGCCCTCGGCGCCGGGGTCCTCGACCTGGGGATCGTCCCAGACGAGCGCGCCGCCCTCCACCGCGCCCTCGCCCGCGGCGTCGAGGAGGCTGACATCGTCCTCGTCTCCGGCGGCACCTCCGTCGGCGCGGAGGACCTGGTCCCCGAGGTCATCGAGGACCTTGGCCCCCCCGGCGTCATCATCCACGGCCTCGCGCTCCGGCCGGGCAAGCCGGCCGTCGTCGGCCTCGCCGGGGAGACGCCCATCTTCGGCCTCCCCGGCAACCCGACCTCCTGCCTCATCATCTTCCGCGAGCTGGTCGCTCCGCTCCTTCGCTCAGCCGCCGCCGATCCCGCGCCGCCGCTGGTCCACGCCCGCCTCACCCGCAACCTCTCCTCCCAGGCCGGCCGCGCCGAGTTCGTCCCCGTGCGCCTCGAGCAGCGCGACGGCGACACCGTCGCCGTGCCCCTCCTGGGCCCCTCCGCCCTCATCCTCACCCTCGTGCGCGCCGACGGCGTCATCCGCATCCCCGAGGCCGCCGAGGGCCTCGAGGCCGGCGAGCTCGTCACCGTGGAGCCCCTCGAGTGAGCCAGCCCTCCCGCGCACGCTACCTGCGCAGCATCCCCCTCCCCGAGGCCCTGGACATCTGGCGCGCCCGGCTCGACCGGCTGCTCCTCAGCGAGCGCCTCGCCTCCGAGGAACTCCCTGTCGAACAGGCGATCGGTAGAGTAACCACCAATCCCATCTTCGCCGCCGCCTCCTCCCCCCACTACCATGCCGCCGCCATGGACGGCATCGCGGTGCGCGCCGCCGACACCGCAGGCGCCTCCCCCACCTCCCCGCGCACGCTACGCGTCGGCGTGGATGCGGTGTACGTCAACACCGGCGATCCCCTCCCCGAGGAGACCGACGCCGTCATCATGATCGAGGAGGTGACAGAGGTCGAGCCGGGCCAGCTCGAGATCAGGGCCGCCGCCTCGCCCTGGCAGCACACCCGCCTCGTCGGTGAGGACATCGTCGCCACCGAGATCGTCCTGCCCGCCCGCCACCGCCTGCGCCCCGTGGACATCGGCGCCGCCCTCGCCGCGGGTGTGACCACCATCGAGGTCCTGTGCCCCCCGCGCGTCGCCATCATCCCCACTGGCCCCGAGATCGTCCCCCCTGGCGCCGCCCGCCGGCCGGGTGAGGTGCCGGACTTCAACTCGCCGATGATCGCCGCCCGGCTCGTCGAGTCTGGCGCGCAGGTCGTGCGGCGGGACCCCGTCGCCGACGACCCAGCCGCGCTCCGCCGCAGCCTCGAGCAGGCCGCGGCGGGCGCCGACCTCGTCCTCACCCTCGCCGGCGCCTCCGCCGGCGCCCACGACTTCACCGCCCACGCGCTGGCGGAGGCGGGCGAGCTGCTCGTCCACGGCGTCGCCATCCGGCCCGGCAAGCCCGTCGCTCTCGGCATCGTGGCCGACACGCCCGTCGTCGCCCTGCCCGGCTACCCGGTGTCGGCGATGCTGTGCTTCGACCTGTTCGCGCTGCCCGTCGTCTCCCGCCTGCTCGGGCAGCCTCTCCCGCGGCGCCCCCGCGCCACCGCCCTCATCAGCCGCAAGGTCGCCTCCACAGCCGGCAGCGAGGAGTTCCTCCGCGTCCGCCTCGGCGAGGTCGCCGGCCGCCTGGTCGCCATCCCCACCGGCCGCGGCGCAGGCCTCGTGAGCGCCCTCGCCCGCGCCGACGGCATCATCTCCATCCCCGCCCTCAGCGAGGGCCTGCTCAAGGGCGCGGAGGTGTCCTGCGAGCTGCTACGGAGCGAGGACGAGATCCGCAGCACCATCCTCATCACCGGCAGCCACGACGTCGCCCTCGACCTGCTCGCCAGCGAGCTGCGCCGGCGCTCGCCCGAGTTCTCCGCCGCCTCCACCCATGTCGGCAGCATGGCCGGCCTGGCGGCGCTCCGTGAGGACTACTGCCACCTCGCCGGCTGCCACCTCCTTGACCCCGACACCGGCGAGTACAACTCACCCTATGTCCAGCGGCTCTTCGGCAGCGAGCAGGTCACCCTGATCACCCTCGCCCATCGCCACCAGGGCTTCATCGTCCCCCCCGGCAACCCCAAGGGCATTCGCGCCTGGAAGGACCTCGCTCGCCCCGGCGTCCGCTTCGTGAACCGCCAGTCGGGCGCCGGCACCCGGGTGCTGCTCGATGCCAATCTCGCCCGCCTCGGCATCGCGCCCGAGCAGGTGGAGGGCTACCGCCGCGAGGTCTACACCCACCTCGCCGTCGCCTCCATGGTGGAGAACGGGACGGCCGACGTGGGCCTGGGGATCCTCGCCGCCGCCCGCGCCAGGAACCTCGACTTCGTGCCCATTGCCGTCGAGCGCTATGACCTCGCCGCACGGCCCGCCCTCTGGGCGTCCCCCGCGGGACGCGCCCTCCTGGAAGCGCTCACCAGCGCGGAGTTCAGGGCCCAGCTCGAGGCCCTCGGCGGCTACGACACCCGGGAGACGGGCGCGGTCCGCCGGTGCCCCGCGGCGTAATCACCCCACCCGATGAGCTCCTCCAAACTCCTCGAATCTGTGGAACAACCCTCCAGCCGGTTCGCGCACGACCAGGGGGTGGGCGATGTCAGAGGCGTCTCAGCAGCTGCTGTCGGGGGCCGAGAAGGCGGCCCTCATCCTTCTCTCACTGGGTCCCGAGCGGGCCTCCAGCCTCCTCTCCGCGCTCTCCCGCCGCGAGCTGCGCGTGGTCGCCGACCACCTGCGCCGGGCCCGTGGGGCTGATCCGTCACTGCGGGGCCGCATCATCGCCGAGTTCCGCGCCGCCGCTGCAGCTTGCGCGGCCGGCCAGGAGGCGTCCTCCTTCGCCGAGGACCGGTCACCCCAGCCCCCGCTGGCCGACGATGGAGCGGTCCGACCCTATGACTTCAGCCGCCTGCCGCGGCTCTCCGGGGAGGAGGCCCGCGCCGCGCCCGGGGCCCGCCCCGCCGGCCTGGGCGCGCTCGGCCACCTGCCGGTCACCTGCCGTGCGCGCCTCGCGGTGGCCGAGCTGACCCTCGAGGAGATCGTGGGCCTGGGCCCCGGCGACGTGCTCCTGCTCGGGCCCGCCTCTGAGTCCGACATCGAATTCGTCGCTGGCGACGGGTGCCGCCTCCGCGGCAGGCTCATCGAGCGCGGCGGCTACCGCGCCATCGCGCTGGATGACGAGGAGGCGGGAGGGCCCAAGAGCCATGGCTGAGCAGCGCGCAGAGGAGATGCCCCAGGGAGCGAAGGCGAGCCGGCCCACCGCCGGCTCCGACGAGGCGGCGCTCGCGCGCCTGAGCGGCCTGCGCCTCCGCGCGGCGGTCGAGCTCGGCAGCGCGGAGCTGTCCGTCGGGCGCATCGCCGCGCTCGGCCCTGGCTGCGTCGTTCGGCTGGACCGCCTCGCCGGCGATCCGGCCGACCTAACCGTCAACGGTCGGCTCTTCGCGCGGGGCGAGGTGGTAGTGATCGAGGGGCGCCTGGGCCTGCGCCTGACCGAGCTCGCGCACCCGGAGGGCGCGCCGCCTCCCTCGACCTGAGCGAGCGCCGCTAGAGGCCCGCCTCCCGCCACACCTTGAGCGTCGCCTGGGCGCTCACCCTGATCGCCTCCTCGGCCGGCAGCGCGCGCACCTTCTCGCTGAAGGGCTCCGGCGTCACAGGGCCCGTGTAGCCGATCGCCTGCAGACCCCGCAGGAAGGCCACGATGTCAATGACACCCGTCTCCCCCGGCAGCCGGCGCTCTCCGTCAATCTGCTCGTCCGGCCCTCGCCCCGGGACTGCGTCGTTGATGTGCACGTCCACCACCAGCGCGTCGCTGAGCCGGCTGATGTCCTCGGGCGTCCCGTGCGACGTGTACCAGTGGAACGAGTCGAACAGCAACCCGACGTTTCCCGTCCCGATGGCCTCACACAGCTCGAGCATGCCATCCTGAGTGTGGATGAACTCGTACCGGCGCCCGTCCCGGATGGTCTTGGGCCCCACAAACTCCAGCCCCAGCCTACACCCGTGCTCGGCGAGCACCTCGGCGCACTGCCTCAGCCGGTCTCGATGCAGCCGGAAGTTCTCCTCGAAGGGCACCTCGTCCGAGCAGGGCATGATCCACGTCGAGCACCGGTCGGCCCCCACGCTCCGGGCCACCTTCGCTAGCTTCGGCAGCTCCGCCAGCCCTTCCGCGAAACGGCCCTCCTCCCCCCGGAAGTCCACCGGAAGGCCCCACGAGGCCGGGCGCAGCTTGTTGACCTCGAGCACCCGCCGCACCTTCTGCGGGTCTGCCGCTGCCAGCGACAGCTCCACCGACACCCCCCCGAAGCCCGCCTCCGCCGCCAGCCGGGCGCAGCGCTCGAAGTCCATCTGCACCCCGATCATGCCGGGGTTCAGCGCCGTGTACATGCTCGCCTCCAGGTCCACACAAGATGAACGCTGGCCCTAGGCCAGCGCCCGCAAGCTTAGCACGCCCCTGCCCACAGATCAAGCACCGCGGCGGGGGCGCGGGCCGGTCAGTCGTAGCCCTCCCCGTCGCGCTCCTCCCCGGCCTCCAGCCATCCCCGCACGACCGCCCGCTTGCCGAGCGCGGCGAGCACCTTCGGCATGTCGGTGAGCAGGGCAAGCCCCGGCGCCCACGCGGTGAGAGGCATCCGCCCCACTAGCCCCGGCGCGTCGCCGAAGCTCCGCACCACCCCGTGCAGCTCCACCGGCGGCATCTGCTCATCCGCTAGTGCCGCGAGGAGGGCGACCATGCTCGCCTCCGGCCCGAAGGCAGCGATCTTCCCCGGGTCGAGGCCCTCGCGCCGCAGCCAGCGCACGACCGCGATGAGGTCGGTCGCGCGCCGGCCGGGCAGCGGCATGCCTGCCATCGCCAGGTAGTGCGCGGCCCGCCGGCCCCACGCCTCATCCGCCGGCGCGGTCTCCCCCTGCCCGCGCCAGTCGAAGGCGGCGATGGTGCTGCTCGCCGCGCCCGCCCGCGCCAGCGCCTCCTCCTTGCCGCGGTCCGCCATCGCGGCCACGACGCGTCGGCCCTCCCCCCGCCGGACGACAAGCGGCACCAGGCCGCCATCGCCCACACGCAAGAGCACCCGCGACACCCGCCGGCCCTCCCGCCGCACCAGGCAGATCGCGTCGGTCTCCCTCGCGCTCATCCCAAGCAAGCGCCTTATCTCCGTGGGCCGAGGGCGGCGCGGCCGCGCCGCGCGAAGCTTCGCGCGGTACAGATCCGCCACTGTCGTGAACCGCTTCGGTCGCCGCGGCAGGGCCCGCAGCCGCGGGTCAGCGGGGTCAGGGCCCTCCCCCTCACCGCCCGGGCCGGCGATGTCCCCGGGGCGCTTGAGGACCTGCTCGAAGAAGCGGTAGGTGCCCTCCCGGAACTCGGCCGGGCACTCGTGCTCGCAGTAGTGCTCCTCCAGGGTGCAGTCGCCCGCGGCCCCGAGCGCCTGGTAGGCGAAGCTCGCCTCCGCGACCGCGCGGCGCGCGCCGACGATCGGAAACAGCGGGTCGCGGATGCCGGTGAACACCCGGACGGGCCGGGGCGCGATCGCCGCCAGCAGGTCGTGGTACTCGACCCCGCGCCCCACCATACCCGGGATCGCCTCACAGTGGCAGTACGGCCCCGAGCCCGAGTTCGCGTGCTCGGACACCAGGCAGGGCGCGTTGCAGGGCGCGGCCGCCGCCACCCGCCGGTCAGAGGCCGAGAAGTACACGGTCTGGTTGCCGCCCCCGGAGGCCCCCT
>CAYLPT010000084.1:0-2894 GCA_964385645.1 uncultured bacterium | reverse complement strand
GGTGGGAGGGCTGCTGGCGGCGCAGCTTCTGTGGGCGCTGCTGCCGGGGAATCTGTCGGCGGCGCTGAGCGTTCTGCGGCCGCGCTTCAGCCCCCAGGCGAGCGAGCAAGCCATCCAGCGGATCGCGCGGGCGCCCGGGCCGGTGCTGTGCGAGGACACGGGCCTGTCGCTGATGGCGGGGAGGGAGCCGCCGCTGATGCCCTTCGAGTTCACGATGATGGCGCGGCGGGGCGCGCTGGACCCTGAGCCAGTGTACCAGGCGGTGCAGGAGGGGAGATACCCGCTGATCGTGCTGCGCTTCAACCCCATGGACCCGAGGGAGATCGAGCTGCACCAGCCCGGCAAGGACTGGAAGGGAGGGCGCTGGCCGGAGGGGATCATCCGCGGGGTGCAGCAGCGCTACCGGCTGGAGGAGGAGCTGGGGCCGTACTTCCTGTTCGTGCCCCGACCCGGTGAGGACTAAGGGTTACAGGTCAGTGCCGGTGTCGGCGAGGCCGGCGAGGTAGGCGTCCACCGCCTGCTCCCAGCGGCCCTGGGCGCGCAGGATGGCCTCCACGGCCTCGCGGGCGGCGCCGCGGCCGCCGGGGGCGGAGGTGACGAGGTCGGCCAGGTCGCGCACCTCGGGGGCGGCGTCTGCCGGGGCGAGGGAGACGCCGGCGAGGCCCATCGCCTCCCGGTCGTTGAGGTCGTCGCCCATGAAGGCGACGCGCCCCAGGGGCAGGCCCAGTTCGGCGGCGAGGGTGCGAAGCGCGGCGGCCTTGTCGCCCACCCGCGCCAGGACGTGCTGGATTCGCAGGTCGCGGGCCCGGCGCTCGACGACGGGGGAGGCCCGGCCGGTGATGAGGGCGACCGGGAGGTCAGCGGCCGCCGCGACGCGCAGGCCGAGCCCGTCCCTGACGTGGAAGGCCTTCGCCTCCCCGCCGGCATCGCTGTAGATGATGTGCCCCTCGGTGAGCACGCCGTCCACATCGAGGGCGAGCAGGCCCACGGCGGCGAGCCGAGCGCGCAGGCCCTCGGGAATCCTCATCCCGGGCTGCCCTCCATGATGGCGCGGCGGGCGGCGTCAATGGCGAGCACCTGCTTGAGCAGGGTGGGCAGCTCGGCGAGGGGAGCCTGGGTCTCCCGGTCGGAGCCGGCGCGCGCGGGGTCGGGGTGGACCTCGACGAAGAGGGCGTCAATGCCCACCGCCGTGGCCGCCCGCGCCAGGGGGGCGATGAACTCCCGGCAGCCGCCGGAGGCGCCGCCTGCGGCGCCGGGCAGCTGGACGGAGTGGGTGGCGTCGAAGACCACCGGCCAGCCGAGGGAGCGCATGATGGCGAGCCCGCGCATGTCCACCACCAGGTCGCGGCGGCCGAAGGCGGCGCCCCGCTCGGCGAGCAGGACGCCGGAGGCGCCCGAGCGGAGGGCCTTCTCGACGATCGGCGCCATGTCCTCGGGGGCAAGGAACTGCCCCTTCTTGATAAGCAGGGGCCGCCCCGTGGCGGCGGCGGCGACGACGAGGTCGGTCTGACGGCACAGCAGGGCGGGGATCTGGAGCAAGTCGGCGACCTCGGCGACGGCGGCCGCCTGGCCGGGCTCGTGCAGGTCGGTGTTGATGGGCAGGCCAGTGTCGGCCTTGACCTCGGCGAGTATTCGCAGTCCCTCCTCCAGGCCGGGGCCGCGGTAGGAGGAGAGGCTGAGGCGGTTGGCCTTGTCGAAGGAGGCCTTGAAGATGACGGGCAGGCCGAACTCTTCGCCCACCCTTACCAGCGCCTGCGCGACGGTGAGCGCCATCTCCCGCCCCTCCAGCACACAAGGGCCGGCGATGAGGGCCAGGGGCCCCCCGCCCCCGACGGAGACAGGGCCCACGGCGACTGCTCTGCTAGGGTTCGGCTGGTCCATCGTCGCCTCCGCTGCCGCGGCCCAGGGCGGCCAAGGGGTCCTCATCAGGCTCCAGGGGCTGGGCGCCGGCGGCCAGGAGCTCCCGGTTGCCGAGGGGGAGTAGCTCCGGGGGCCAGCGCACCACGAGGACGGCGCGCCCCTCCCGCTGGGCGAACTTCGCCGTGTGCACGGCCCCGCCCTGCCCGCGGGCCGCGACGACGAGCGCGAGCCCAAGGGCCCAGGGCCCCTCCAGGGCACGGGCTCGGCGGGGACGTTCGGGCTGGGCGGCCGGCGCCAGAGTGAGGCGAGGCGAGAGATCACGGGGCCGGGGGTCCCTGGGCTTCGAGGCGCTCGAGGTCGGCCGGGGTGTCCACGCCGGGGGAGGCGCGGGCGACCTCGACGACTCTGATCCGATGGCCGTGCTCGAGGGCGCGAAGCTGCTCCAAGCCCTCAGCGCGCTCGAGCGGGGTGGGCGGGAGCGCGGCGAGCCGGAGCAGGAAGTCTCGCTGGTAGACGTAGAGGCCGATGTGGCGGCGGCGCGCCGCGGCGGCGGGGTCGCGGGCGAAGGGGATGGGAAGGCGAGAGAAGTAGAGGGCGAAGCCCTGGAGGTCGAGAGCGACCTTGACCACGTTGGGGTTGGCGAGATCCTGGAGGTCGTCGAGGGGGCAGCAGAGGGTGGACATGGGGAGGGAGGGGTCTTGCAGGAGTGGGGAGAGGGCGGCGTCAATGGCGTCGGGGTCAATGAGGGGCTCGTCGCCCTGGAGGTTGACGAAGAGCTCGGCCGGGGTGCGGGAGGCGACCTCGGCGACGCGGTCGGTGCCGCTGGGGTGGTCGGGGCGAGTCATCTCGACGTGGGCGCCGAAGCTGCGCGCGGCGGCGGCGATGCGGTCGCTGTCGGTGGCGATGATGACGCGCTCGGGCAGGCGCGCCAGGCGGGCGCGCTCGTGGACGTGCTGGAGCAGGGGCCGGCCCCACAGAGGTGCGAGGGGCTTGCCTGGGAAGCGGGAGGAGGCCCACCGGGCGGGGATGATGAC
>CAYLPT010000083.1:0-4036 GCA_964385645.1 uncultured bacterium | reverse complement strand
CACCGGAGGCGCTGGTGGAGGCGGTCCAGCGGGGGGAGCGGGAGCGCCTGCCGGGGCCGGCGCCGGCTTGCGGGCTGTGCCTGGTCGCGGTATCATATGGGGAAGGCGGACCGAGATAGCCATGACGCAATCGGCGACGATGAAGAACAAGACCTACTGCGCGAAGCCGGGAGAGGTGGAGCGGCGGTGGCTGCTGGTGGACGCCCAGGGGAGGGTGATCGGGCGGCTGGCGGCGGAGGTGGCGGCGCTGCTGCGGGGCAAGCACAAGCCCGCCTACACGCCCCACGTTGACGTGGGGGACCACGTGGTGGTGGTGAACGCGGCGGGGCTGGTGCTCACCGGGCAGAAGGCGACCAGGACCATGCGGTACCGTCACTCTGGGTATCCGGGGGGGTTGAAGGCGGAGCCCTACGGCCGGTTCCTGGCGCGGGACCCGGAGCGGGCCTTCCGGGCGGCGGTGCGGGGGATGCTGCCGCACACGCCCCTGGGCCGGGCGATGTTGCGGAAGCTGAAGGTGTACGCGGGGCCGGAGCACCCGCATGCGGCGCAGCAGCCGGAGCCGTGGGAGCCGGCGGGCGCCAGAGGACGCTAGGAGGCAAACGCGCCAGTGGCTCAGGAATACTACGCGACCGGGCATCGCAAGAACGCAACGGCAAAGGTCTGGCTGTCGGTGGGAGAGGGCCGGGTGGTGGTGAACGGCCTCCCGCTGGCGGAGTTCCTATGTCGGCCGACGCTTGAGGTGGCGGTGAAGGAGCCGCTGGATCTGGCAGGCTCACTGGGCAGCTTCGACGTGCGGGCGAAGTGCCTGGGCGGGGGGGTGGCCGGGCAGGCCGGGGCGCTGCGGCACGGGATCGCGCGGGCGCTGGTGGAGATGGACCCGAGCCTGCGGCCGGTGATGCGGCGGGCGGGGCTGTTGACCAGGGACCCGCGCGTCAAGGAGCGCAAGAAGTACGGGCGCAAGCGCGCCCGGCGCGGCTTCCAGTTCAAGAAGCGCTGATCGGCCCTGCCCCCCGGGCGGGTGTGGAACAAGACGCGCGCAGGGGCTGGACGAGGTAAGGGAAGTGAGGAGCTTCGCTCTCGCGCTGGGGATCGCGGCGCTGGCGGCGACGACGGCTCGGGCCGAGGTGTCCTACGAGATCTATCAGGTGCGCCCCGGGGACACGGCCTGGAACCTGGCCGCGCGCTTTGGCGTGCCCCTGGAGCGGATCCAGCGCCTCGACGGGCTGCCCACCGACTCCGAGCTGCAGCCCGGGGAGTCGGTGGTGGTGATGCTGCCCGAGCGGCGGCCCACCGAGGCCGAGGCGGCGGGCCCGACTGCCCCCGCGGGCGTGCTCGCCCTGACGCCGCGCTTCGCCAGGGTCAAGGAGGCGGCGCCGATCACTGCGGAGCCCGGCGGGGGGAGGGTGTTCTTCCACGTGTCTCTGGGCTCTGAGGTGATCGTGAACGCGGAGCGGGGGCAGCACTGGGGCGTGGTGATGGTGGACGGCTCGACGGGGTGGCTGGCGAAGGGGGCGGCTGAGCTGACGGACCGGGAGCTGTCGGCCGAGCAACTCGACGTGATGCTGAGGGGCGGCCGGCCGGACATCGTGCAGGCGGCGCTGCGCTACCTGGGGACGCCGTACGAGTACGGCGGGGCTCTGCCCCATACGACTGATTGCTCGCTGCTCGTGCAGGCGGTGTTCGCCTCCCGCGGCATACGGCTGCCCCGCACCGCGGCGGAGCAGTTCGAGGTGGGGTCGCCGGTGCACTACACGGGGCTGCTGCCGGGGGACAGGCTGTACTTCATCAGCCCTGCCGGGCGGGTCAACCACACGGGCATCTACGTCGGCGGCGGGCGGTTCGTGCACGCCTCCGCGCGCCGCGGGCGAGTGGCCCTGGACCGGCTGGACGAGCCCCTCTACTGGAGCCGGTTCGCCGGCGCGCGACGATCATAGCGGCGCCGCTCGCACTCCTCCTTGCGGCAGGCCCCTGTTTGCCTGTCGGGACCCCTTGCGGTATAATCCGGCACATCCGAGGTCACACCCATGGTGAACGTGGCGGTGCTCGGCGCCACCGGCTACGGCGGCGTCGAGCTGGTTCGGCTGCTGGCGGCGCACCCGCAGGCGCGCCCAGCCTACCTCTCGTCAGAGACGTACGCCGGGCAGGCCGTCCGCGCGGTCTACCCCCACCTGGCCGGGGTGGAGGCCGTGCTGCGGCCGCTGGACGCGCCCCAGGTGGCGGCGGAGTGCGAGTACGCGCTGGTGGCGCTGCCCGCGGGGCGCTCGCTGGAGGCCGTCCCGAAGCTGCTGGAGGCGGGGGTGCGGGTGGTGGACGTGAGCCCGGACTTCCGCCTGCGAGACCCGGCCCTGTATCTGGAGTGGTACCGGGCGCCGCACACGCGCCCCGACCTGCTGCCAACGGCGGTGCCGGGGCTGCCGGAGTGGCATCGGGAGCAGATCGCGGGCGCGCAGCTCGTGGCGGCGCCGGGGTGCTACACCACGGCCGCGCTGCTGGCGCTGGCGCCGCTGCTGGCGGAGGAGTTGATCGAGCCGGCCGACATCGTAGTGGATGCCAAGACGGGCATCTCGGGCGCAGGGCGGACCTCCCTGGAGCTTCCGTACCACTTCCCGGAGGCGGACGAGGACGTCTCGCCGTATGCGGTGGGGGGGCATCGGCATCTGCCAGAGATCGTGCAGGGGCTGACGCCGCTGGCGCGGGGCCCGGTCGGGGTGGCCTTCGTGCCCCACCTGGCGCCGATGGTGCGGGGGATCCTGATGACGATCTACGCGCGGCGGGCGGCGGGGGTGGACGAGAGGGCGCTGCGGGGGCGCCTGGAGCGGCGCTATGAGGGTGAGCCCTTCGTGGTGGTGCTTCCGGAGGGGGTGTGGCCGCACACCAAGTGGGCGGCGGGCACGAACCTGTGCTTCCTGTCGGTGGGCGTGGACCGGGCGACGGGGCGGGCGGTGATCGCGGCGGCGCTGGACAACCTGGTGAAGGGGATGTCGGGGCAGATGGTGCAGTGTCTGAACATCATGCTGGGTGTGGACGAGACGACCGGGCTCCCGGTGCGGGGGGCCTACCCATGAGCGCGGGGCTGTCGAAGCTGCTGCGGGAGGTGCCGGGGGGGGTGACGGCGGCCTGCGGCTTTGAGGCGGCCGGGGTGCGCTGTGGGCTGAAGCGCCGGGGGCCGGATCTGGCGCTCATCTACACAGTGGCGCCAGCGGTCGCGGCGGGTGTCTTCACGACCAACCGTGTGCAGGCCGCGCCGGTGGCGCTCACGAGGGACCGGGTGGGGCGGGGGCCGGTGCATGCAGTGGTGGTGAACTCGGGGCACGCGAACGCCTGCACGGGGCCGGGGGGCTACCAGGACGCGGTGGCGATGGCGCGGGTGGCGGCGGAGGCGCTGGGGGTGCCGGAGCGGTCGGTGCTGGTGTGCTCCACGGGTGTGATCGGCGCGCGGGTGCCGATGGACAAGGTGGCCGCGGGGATCGTGAAGGCCGCGCGCGCGCTGGGGCCGCAGGGAGGCGAGCCTGCGGCGGAGGCGATCCTGACCACCGACACGGTCGCGAAGACGGCGGCGGTGGAGTTCGAGCTGGACGGCCGCCCCGTGCGGGTGGGAGGGATGGCGAAGGGGGCGGGCATGATCGCGCCGAGCATGGCGACCATGCTGGCCTTCCTGACCACGGACGCGCACCTGTCGCCCGGGCTGCTGCGGGCGTGCCTGGCCGCGGCGGTGGAGCGGTCGTTCAACCGCATTACGGTGGATGGGGACACGAGCACGAACGACACGGTGCTGCTCTTGGCGAACCGGCAGGCGGAGGCCGGCCAGATCACGGCGCGGCACGGGCTGGCGCGCTTCCAGCGGGCGCTGGACTATGTGGCTGGCCGCCTGGCCCTGGCCGTGGTGAGGGACGGTGAGGGGGCGAGCAAGCTCATCGAGGTGCGGGTGCAGGGCGCGGCCTCCGAGCGCGACGCGCTCCAGATTGCCCGCACGATCGCGAACTCGCCGCTGGTGAAGACCGCCCTGGGGGGCGGTGACCCGAACTGGGGGCGGGTG
>CAYLPT010000082.1:0-5235 GCA_964385645.1 uncultured bacterium | reverse complement strand
CCGCCGCCCAGCGCGGCATCCCCCCCGCCTCCCACTCCTCGCCGGCGAAGGGGCCAACGTTCAGCTTCACCAGCAGCCCCAGCTCCTGGCAGCGATCGAGGAACGCCGCCAGATCGTCCAGTAGCGGTTCCTCGCGGGTCGGCTGGTGGTGGGACCAGGGCGCGGTGACCGCCACCGCGTTCATCCCCGCCGCCCGCAGCAGGGCCAGCCGGTCGTCCCACTGCTCGGGGGCCAGCCGCGCGTAGTCCACCAGGCCGGCGAACAGCAGCGTCTCCCGGCCATGGAAGGCGAAGCTCTTGGCATCAAAGCGCGCGGTCTGGGGGGCCGCGAACACGGGCGCCAGCGCCGGCGGGCGTGTCGGCCTCACGCCGGGCGGCCGCGCCGCGGGTGGCGGCGAGGGCGACAGCACCACCCGCACCGCCTCCTCCAGCACCCCTTTGAGCCCCTCCCCGTCGTCGTCGCAGATCGAGACCGTCAGCATGAACTCCATGCCCGGGGCCGGGCGCACCGAGGTCAGCTCAGCCCATGGAATCGCCACCTCGTAGGTCACCCGCTGCGGCCCCTCCTCCACGGGTGGCGCCCACATGCCCAGGTTGATCCGCCTCACCTCACCGGCCCGGGCGGCGGGCTCCGAGCGGTACACGAGCAGGCCCCGGCGCAGCCGCGCGATCACGAACTGGTCCAGGTGCTCGCCCTCCGCGCCCGTCACCGTCAGCACGATGCTATCGCCGCGGTCTATCTCTGCCGCCGAGGGCACGCGCACGAACACATCGTCGGCGACCTGGAGCGCAAGGTAGAGGGCTCGCTCGTCCCAGGCGAGGTGAACCTCCGCCGAGACGTCCTCCGGCCCCCCGTAGTCCGCGAACTCGGCGCTGGCCGGGTGCCAGGCCTCGGCGCTCGCGATCACCACCTGGGGCAGCGGGGGCCAGTCATCGAGGCGGCCGTCCAGCGTGGGCGCAACCGCCACCCGGGGACAGACCACCGGCCCCGAGGCCGCCCAGCCGGCGGCCCCCATCCCCGCCGCCACCACCAGGCAGAGGCAGGCCTGCCAGACGCGCACCATGATCCAGCCTCCTCGTCAAGCCGGCTGCGGCTCGCTGTTCGTCGCCAATCTCCCATATCCCTTTGACACACCATCCAGGGCGCTGGTTTCCCCAAGAAGGACCTGCGCGCCCAAGAGCCAACCCATAGCCTCGTTTGCCAGCGCAATCGCCAGGGTATCCCTGCCACTGAGCACGCGCTCCGATCTTGTGGAAATGAGATACTGGAGTCATACGCCTCAACCGGGCCACCGGACCCGGCGGAGCGCGCCCCCAAGGCCGTGCGCGGCTCAGTCCAGGCGCCCCAGTAACCACTCCGGAGGTTCGAGCAGATGTCCGTTTGTCGCAAGTGCAACACGATCAACGAAGAGGGGCTGACCCGCTGCCGCGCATGCAACGCCATCCTGCCCGTCAAGCTGGGCAGCAAGTCGCAGGTCCGCTGGGAGCGCGTGCGCCGTCAGCCCGACCTCGTCGGTATGAAGTGCCCGGCCTGTGGGGCCCCCAACCCCTACACCCGCCTCCGCTGCAAGGCCTGTGACGCCCCCCTCGCCGGGGCCAAGCGGCGCTCCGGCTTCGACACCATCTGGGTGTATGTGGGCCTTGGCGTAGTCTTCCTCGCCGTCGTCTTCTTCGCCGCCCTCCGCGCCAGCTAGTTCCGGCTCTTCAGAGGACTCCTCGCCTCGCCGGCCCTCCCGACGCCCGGGGCAGGGAGCGCGCACGGCAGCAGGGAATCCAACACGCGAGACTTCCCCCACGGGAGGGCGGCCATGGAGGCATTCGCCGGCGGACGCATCACTGAGGTCATCGCCCTGCGCCTCGACCGGGGCGACGATGTGCTGGAGTCAATCTCCTCCTTCGCCCAGCGCGCCGACCTCCACACCGGCGTCGTCCTCTCCGGCATCGGCACCCTCGACCGCGCCCGCCTCCACTACATCACCCACACCGGCTTCCCACCCAGGGACCGCTTCATCGAGTATGAGGGCCCCATCGAGCTGCTCAGCATTGACGGGCTCATCGCTGCCGGCCTCCCCCACCTCCACACCTGCATCTCCATCGCCGACACCACGTACATGGGCCACCTGGAGCCTGGCTGTCGCGTCCTCTACCTCGCCGAAATCGCCATCGGCCGGCTCGAGGGCCTCCGCCTCTGCCGCCGCCCCCACCCCGAGACCGGCGTCAACCTGCTCCAGCAGGCCGACTAGCCGCCCCCCCGGGGCCTCGAGGAGACGCCAGCATGCAGACAACCAGGGTCGGCGTCATCGGCGCCGGACACACGGGCGTGGGCACCGCGCGGGGGGATGCCTTCATCCGGCTCCTCGCCCACTTCCAGGAGGCGGCCGTCACCGCCGTCTACGACATCAGGCCCGAGAACGCCGAGCGCGCGGCCGCCGCCGCCGGCGCCCGCGCGTTCACCGACCTCGAGCCCTTCCTCGACTCCGGCCTGGACGCGGTCATCATCTGCTCACCCGTCAAGTTCCACGCCGAGCAGGCGGCCGCCGCGCTCGGCCGTGGGATCCACGTGCTCTCCGAGGTCACGGCCGCCCACTCCCTGGAGGCGGCACGCGCGCTCGCCCAGGCCGCCGAGGGCAGCTCCGCTCACTACATGCTCGCCGAGAACTACCGCTACCTCGACGAGATCGAGCTCATCAAGCGCATGCTCGCCGACGGGCGCTTCGGCGAGCCCTACTTCGCGGAGGCCGAGTACGTCCACGACTGCAAGGACCTCTGGCGAGACGCCGACGGCGGCGTCACCTGGCGCGGCGAGTGGCGCGGCGCCCCCGGCTATGGCGTCTACTGCACCCACAGCCTCGGCCCCCTCCTGTACCTGCTGGAGGATCGCGTCACCCAGGTGGCCGCCCTCGCCAACGACATCTCGCTGCTCGCGCCGGAGCTGTCTGGCCACTTCAACTTCTACATGCTCATGCGCACCGCCGCCGACCGCACCCTCCGCGTTCGCGTGGACACCGTCTCCCCCCGGCCCCATGCTGCCGCCTACTACAGCCTCCAGGGCACCGCCGGCGCCTACGAGGGCGCCCGCGGTCTCGGCGACCAGGCGAAGGTCTGGCTCGCGGACGAGCACGAGCCCTCCCACGTCTACGGCAGCGCCAACTGGCACCCCCTCTGGGACTACGCCCAGCGCTACCTCGCCGACCGCCTCGCCGCCCCCGCCCAGGCCCGCGCCGGCGGCCACGGCGCCACCGAGTACTGGATGCTCAAGGACTTCTTCGCCGCCGTCCGCGAGGGCGCACCCCCGGCGATTGACGTCTACCGCGCCCTGGACTACACCGTGCCAGGCATCTGCGCCCTGGAGTCCATCGCCCAGGGCGGCGCGCCCATCCCTGTCCCGGACTTCCGGCCGCCCGCGCGATGACTCTTCTGCCCGCCCTCGCCGCGCTGCTCCTGCTCGCCCTCCCCGCTCCCGCCCGCGCCGGGCGCGAGCTCACAGCCCGCCCCTTCGACGCCGAGCGCGCCTTCCGCGACCTGGTACGCCAGTGTGACTTCGGCCCCCGCGTCCCCGGCGCCGAGGGCCACCGGCAGTGCGGCGACTGGCTCGTCGAGCAGCTCCGCGCCGCCGGCGCAGAGGTCGAGCTGCAGCGCCTCACCGCCCAGGTGCGGGGCGCCGCCCTGCCGCTCACCAACATCATCGCCACCTTCAACCCCGAGGGCCGGCGCCATATCCTGCTCTGCGCCCACTGGGACACCCGGCCCACCGCCGACGAGGACCCCGACCCGGCGAAGCGACACCTGCCCATCCTCGGCGCCAACGACGGGGCCTCCGGCGTCGCCGTGCTGCTCGAGGTCGCCCGCGCCCTCGGCCAGCATCCTCCCTCCCAGCGCATCACCATCGTCCTCTTCGATGGGGAGGACTACGGCCCGGGCCCCGGGGACATGTTCCTGGGCTCCCGCCACTTCGCCGACCACTATGCGGGCCCGCCTGTGGACTGGGCTGTGCTGGTGGACATGGTCGGCAAGCGAGACCTCCGTCTGCCTCCGGAGCGCTTCTCCCTGCGCCACGCGCCCGAGGTCGTCGAGCGCATCTGGTCGGCGGCCGAACGAGAGGGCTGCCCGGCCTTCGTGCGCGAGCCCGGCCCCGCGGTGCTCGACGACCACGTCTTTCTCCTGCGCCGGGGCATCCCGTGCATCGCCGTCATTGACTTCGACTACCCCTACTGGCATACGCTTTCCGACACCCCGGACAAGTGCTGCCCGGACTCTCTCGACCAGGTGGGGCGCGCCCTGCTGCGCGCGATCGCCGAGGACGAGGCCGCGCCCGATCTGTAGGGGTCACCAGCGCCCGGCGCGGGCAGGAGGGGCGCCCCGCGAGGCCAAGACAGCGCGCGGCCATGGCCCCCAGAGTGGTCCATCTGAAGGAGATCGAGCGCCTGCGTGCCGTGCGCTGGCGCACCGCCCCTGGCCGGCGGATCGCGGACGAGGCCGGCGCGCTGCGGCTCATCCGGGAGCTGGGCTTCGTGCTCCTGATGCCCATCTCGGGGGCCGAGTTGCCCAGCCTCCACGCCGCCACCCGCGACCCGTGGGCGTGGTGGGACTGGAAGCAGACCCTGCCGGGGCGCAAGGCCTGCTATTACGGCAAGGTGCTGCGCCGCCGCGGCGCCTTCATCGCCTGGGAGTGGTTCCCCGCGTTTTTCGCCGCCTACGCCGACCCCCGCTCCTACCAGCGGCTCTACCGCGAGGGTGTGCTCGACCGAATCGAGAAGCAGATCCTCGATCTGATCGCCGACCGCGGCCCCCTGCTGACCAGCGAGGTCCGCCTCGCCCTCGGCCCCCGCACGCGAGGGCACACCCGCCGCGTCAAGGCCGCCCTCGTCGAGCTCCAGCGCCGCTTTCTCCTCACCGCGGCCGGCGGCGACACCCATGGCTGGAGCCACCACCGCTGGGACCTCGTCGCGCGTTGGGTCCCCTCCCGCCGCCTCGCCCAGGCGCAGCGCCTCCACCCCGACGACGCGCGCGCCGCCCTCGCGCGCCGCCACCTCCAGAACCTCCTCATCGCCACCCCGGCCGACCTCGCCTGGACCTTCGGCTGGGACCGCCGCACTGCCCACGCCGTCGCCTCACGACTGCTGGCCCAGGGCCGCGCGCAGCCCGTCTGTGTCGTTGACCTCCAGTGCGAGGCCCTCGCGCCCCGCCCCTGGCCCGGCCAGGGCCGAGCGGCCAGCCAATGAGCTCTCACGCCGAC
>CAYLPT010000081.1:0-6226 GCA_964385645.1 uncultured bacterium | reverse complement strand
CACCCACCCTAGCAGCTCCCCGATGCCGCCCCCCGCCAGCGCGAACACGATCGGACACAGCCCCGGCAGCAGATGCCAGAACTGCCCCTTGATGGCCGGGTACGGGAACACCAGGGCCGGCGCCAACACCGCCGCAGCCACGTAGATGAGCCACGGCGCGGCGGCCGCTCGCACTTCCCGCCGCCGCAGCGCATACAGCGCCAGCAGCCCCGCCGCCCCGGCCACCACCGCCAGCAGCCGCGCCTCCCGCCACAGCACCCACCCCTTGAACGACCAGGCGACCACCTGGTTTGTGCTCAGGTAGTGCCCGAGCGTCAGGTGCGACTGATCCAGGCGGAACAGGTCGAGGTAATCTTGCAGGAAGGCGGTCCGCAAGGCCCCCGCGCCCCACCAGCTCCCGAAGGTCAGCCTCTGGCGCACCATCCACGGCAGGGCGACGACCGCCGCGCCACTGGCAAAGCAGGCCGTTCCCGCCAGGGCCGTCCTCAGTCGTCCCCGGCCCGCCAGCGCCACCGCAACCACGCCCAGCAGCGCGCCATCTCCCCGCGTGAGATAGGCCAGCCCGGCCCCAACCCCCGCCACTGCCTGCCAAACTGCTTGCCGCTGTAGGGCGGGGCCTCGGAACCCCGCCAGCCGCCTGTCGGGCGGCCTCGTGCCGGTCTCTGGGGCCTGCGGGCCCGAAGGCGTGCCCTCCTGCTGTGCCGCTTGCCCCTTGTCCCCCGACGCGCACCACCCCACCCACATCGCGAGCAGCGACCCATTCACCAGGCAGGCGGCAAGGTTGAAGTGATCCGGGAACAGCGACACCCCGACGAGGTGGAAGGACACCGCCACCATCGCGCCCGCCACCAGCGCCACCCGCGCGCTCCGGAAGAGCCGCCCACCCATCGAGGCCGTGATGGCACACAACAGCGCGCCCAGCAGCAGCGACGGGGCCTGGGCGACCCGCAGCGACGTAGACCGAGCCAGCCCGAAGGCCGCCGCCACCACGAACGACTGCCCAGGCATCCAGTAGCTGTTGCTGGGCGCGGGCAGCTCCACGGGGACCCCGGCCAGGTAGTGCCAGACGTAGTCCACGACCAGCCCGCGGCCCAGGTGCAGGTTCTCCGCCACCGCCACGTAGTACGCCGCGTCGGCCGACATGCGCACCGGCAGCGCCAGGGCATACCCTACTCGCATGGCCAGTCCAACCGCGAAGACCGCCGCGCACACCCACGGCAGCCCCCGCCCGGCCGGCCTTGCCCCGCGCATGGTCGTCATCCTCCTGAGCGCGCCGCGCTAGCCCACCGGCTCGCCCCTCAGCTCGCCGCCCTGGGCAGCGACGGCCCGCAGCCTCACCAGCCGGCCCACCCATGCCGCCGGCCCTGGCGCGCGGACCCGCACATAGTGCTCCGTCAGCCCACTCAGCATCTCGCCCCGGCGCTCCTCAACCAGCGCCTCGACCTCTCGGCCGACCCACGCCTCCGCCGCCTCCCGCGCCAGGCCCTCCGCCACCTCCAGCAGTTGCGCCGCCCGCGCCCGCCTCTCCGCCGCGGGGACCTGGTCCCGCCGCCGGGCCGCAGGCGTCCCTGGTCGGGGAGAGTACGGGAACACGTGGACGCGGGTGAAGCGGACCTCCCGCAGCAGCCGCGCCGTGCGCGCGAACTGCTCCGGCGTCTCGCCCGGGAAGCCCGCCATCACATCGGTGCTGATCGCCACCTCCGGCCACACCGCGCGCAGGCGCGCCACCAGCCCTCGATACTCCTCGGCTGTGTAGCCGCGGCCCATCGCCTCCAGCACCCCGTCGTCGCCGGACTGCAGCGGGACATGCACGTGACGACACAGCCGCGGGTGTCCGGCCATCTCCTCCAGCAGCTCCTCCCCCAGGTCCATGGGCTCGAGCGAGCTCAGCCGAAGCCGCGCCTCCACCTCGCGCAGACCCAGGAGGAGCGCCGCCAGCCCCCCCTCCGGCGTCTGATAGGCCCCCAGACGGATGCCGCACAACACGACCTCCCGCGCCCCGGCCTCCACCCGCGCCCTCACCTCGGCCAACGCGTCCCCAAGCGGCCTGCTCCAGGGCTTGCCGCGGGCCTCGGGGACCGCGCAGTAGGCGCACCCCTGGTCGCAGCCGTCCTGCACCTTCACGAAGGCCCGAGTGCGCGCCCCCGGCGGCCGGCCGGCGACCGCGGGGTCCGGGTTGGAGCTGAGATGGAGGAGGTCGGCGATCTCTCCCTTGCGGGCGTTGGGCACCACCGCGGCCACCCCCGGCAGGCCGGCGACCGCCTCCGGGTCTCGCTGCGCGAGGCAGCCGGTGACGACGATCGTGGCGCCGGGGTGGGCCCGCGCCAGCCGCCGAACGAGCTTGCGCGCCTTGGCGTCCGCGGTCGCGGTCACCGTGCAGGTGTTGACGATGAACGCCTCCGCCGCCTCGCCCCGGGCGGAGATTCGCCATCCGCGGCCCGCCAGCGCCCGGCACATGTCCTCACCGTCGCACTGGTTCACCTTGCAGCCCAGGGTGATGACACAGACCGCCGGCCGGCCCATGGCGAGCCTCGCGGAAGCGCCCCCCGCCTACAGGCCCCGCCCCGCGAACCAGGGGATGAAGGAGCCCAGCCAGTCCGTGAGCAGGAACCGCATCCGCCCGATGAACAGCGAGACGCGGGCCATGACGGTGTTGCCGAACATCGCCCCGAAGGCAATCATCATGAACCAGCGCCCGAGCAGCGACGCCCGCCCCAGCGCCCGCCCCGCCCGCCCCTCGTGGGAGACGGAGAAGAAGAAGTAGCTCAGCACTGTCAGGAGGATGATCACGAACATCCAGTGGTGCAGCAGGACCTGCGACCAGGGCAGCTCCGCATCCGGGCGCAGGGGCTTGAAGCAGGCGTAGAACTGGGGCGCGTAGATCGGGAAGAACTGCCGGAAGAACGTCCCTGCCCCCGCGCCGAAGAACAGCCCCATCACCAGCCGCGCCAGCCAGCTCAGCCGCCGGCTGAAGATGAAGTAGAACAAGCCTCCCGCCACCGGCGCGAACACCCACCACCAGCGCCGCTCGGCGACCATGGGCTGCCACCACTTGGCCTCCAGGTTGAGCGTCCAGGTGATGACCAACAGGTAGCCCGCGCTCAGCCCCACGAAGATGTGCTCGAACAGCCGCGAGATCGGGTTCTCCCGATAGAGGATGGTGTACACCCCGAGGGTCGCGATCGCCGCTGCCCACAGCACATAGGCGTCCGGGTTCATCGCCGCCGCCGTCCCGCCAGCACATAGCCGGCGTTGCCGATCACGATCAGCGCGATGATGAGCACGTGCGCCCAGGACTGCACGTTCATCACCGCCACCGCCTTGCCCGGCCGCTCCACCAGGGCCTCCATCTCGGCCGCGCCCTTCGCTCCGACGAGCATCCCCTGCATCTGTCCGGAGTCCAGATAGGGGTAGTAGCCAGGCGCCATCACCGCCGTGTAAGCGCTCGCCAGCGGGGTGCCATACGGCCCCTGGATGAGCCCCAGCCAGATCTCGGTGATGGCGGCCAGCCCCGTCACCTCGATCACCAGCCCGATGCCCCTGATGTCGGTCACGCCCTCCATCATCGGCAGCTCGGCGACCGGCGTGCCGTAGAAGTCGCTGCCCACCGCCCTCGGGATATCCTTCGCCAGCGCCATGAGCACGTTCCCGTAGCCGTACTTGTAGCCCCAGTTGCACCAGTCCACCCCATACTCAGCCCCGTGCTCACGGGCCGCCTCCTGCGCGATCTCGTGGGCCAGCCGAATTCCCATTGGCGCCCCCAGGCTCATCAGGGCGAAGCGCTTCCCCTCCCGCAGGCAGGCCTGCACGATCGCCTGGGTCTGGGGCCCCGTCTCCGCCTGGGTGCTGGCGTCCCAGTCCGCGCTGATGACGATCAGCTTGTCGTCCGGGACCGCCGCGATCGCATCATACACCCCCTGCGTGGCGGCGCTGGGCGCGATCGGCATCGAGATCGGCGCCAGCAACTGCCACACCACCACCCCGGCCAGCAGCAGGTGGATGTAGTAGCGCGGGATGCCCTGCATCCGCCCCCAGAAGCCCCCTCCGGCCTCCTGCGCTGATCGGTCAGCCCTCCCCGGCGGTCGCCCCATCTCAGGTCCCCTCCGAGAAGAAGGTGCCCCGCTCGAGGCTGAGCCAGATGCGCAGGGACATAGCCAACGCCCCCACCGCGATCCCGAACACGATCCCTCGCTGCGCCGGCATGTTCAGCCACCGCATGATCCAGTCGCCCAGCACCTCCAGCCGGAAGAAGGCCCATGCCGAATCGAGGGGGATGAAGCCAGTGAGCCACGCGCCCACCGGCACCTGCCCCAGCATCACCACGAAGGCCGCCGCCATCATCAACGCCGCCTCCGCGCTGCGGATGCGGAAGGCGCGGTAGGCCGCCGAGGCGATGTAGAAGGCCAGCAGGGAGAAGGTCGCCGCCTGGAGGGGAGCATAGAGCCCGCCGAAGAGGATCGCGTAGACCGCCTTGGGCCAGGGCAGCACCTGCGGCTGCGGCTCCGGCAGCCTGAGGTAGTAGTCCCACAGCCCGAAGACCAGCATCGCCGCCATTGCCCCGAAGAAGGCTGCGCTGTTGTGCCAACCGGAGCGGCGCTGGGCCACGTTCCGTCCGTGCACCTGACAGAGGCTGTAGATCCCCAGCCCCACCGTGAACGCCCCGATCACCGCCAGCATGGTGCTCACGGGCTCGATCCAGGGGGTGAGGAAGTTCCTGCCCTCGCGGGCCGGGTAGAAGTACTCGAGCCCGTAGAAGAGCCCGGCGACGAAGGTCACGGCGGCGATCAGCCGCCTGCGCTGTCGAGGGCCCAGGAACCGATGGAGGCAGTACAGGAGCGCGATGCTGAGGACGAGCGCGCCCGCCAGCGCCGCCACCAGCACCCCCTGGTGAGTGGCCGGCTGGAAGAGCCTCAGCACCTACCCCCCTCCTCCCAGCAGCCGGACCAGCAGGTTGTGGTCCATGTTCGCCGCCTGCCCCAGATAGGTCGCCACGCCAATGCCCGCCAGCACGAGCGCGATCAGGCCGGCCTTCACGAGGTCCTGCCCCACCAGGCTGCCGGTCAGCGTCGGCTCCCGCGTCAGGTAGGCGCTGGCGGCGTAGAACTCATCCCCGATCACCACGTAGTCGCAGGTGGCGATGAAGAACGGGATCTGCACCGGGTCGGGGCAGCCCGCCACCTGGAGCGCGCCCAGCGCCCGCCCGTTCTCCGCCAGGATCAGCGCCTCCGCGTAGAACCCGCCGAATAGGAACGTCGTCGCGGTCTGCTCCCTGGCCATGATCCCCACCGTCCCCAGCGCGTAGGCAAACTGCTCCTCGGCAACGAAGCGTACATCCTGGGGCCGAAACGCCTCCGGCCTCCCCGCCGCCTCACACGCCTCCCTCACCACCTCCTCCGCCACCGGGTACACCTCGCTGGCCCGCAGCGCCACGATCACCCGCGTCGCCCGCTCCGCCGCCAGCCGCACGATGTAGGCGAGGATGGCGAGCGCCTGCAGGGTCACGATGGAGATGCCGTCCAGTCCGGGCGAGAACAAGATCGGCCGGCCCATCTCGGTCGCCCGCCCCACCGCCTCCTCGATGGCCGTCAGCCCGGGGATCCGCCGCACGAACATCGCCCGACCCCGCTGCGCCAGCAGCACGCTGGTCACGATGGTCGCGCCCATGGCCACGAACAGCACCCGCATGAACCAGTTGGCGTGCTCAAGCCCCCCCATCAGCCGTCACTTCCCTCCGCCAGCCGCTCCAGCAGCCGCTCCATCGCCTCCGGATCGTCCAACACCTCCGCCGCCGCCTCCACCTCCCCCGCTGGCACGAAGACGGCCAGGAACGGCCGCGCGAACAGCGTCACCTGGCTCATGAGGAACCCCAGCGGGCGGTTCAGCTCCAGGAACAACGCGGCCGGGCCCTCCAGACGCCGCGCCTTGATCGCCCGCGCCAGCTTCTCGATCACCGCCTCCGCGCGCGCCTGTCGTCCCTCGGCCCCCCACTGCGCGCGCAGCAGCCTCTCACTCCCCTGGTCCATCCTCTCCACCGGCCGCCCCCAGTCCTGTGTAGCGGGCGATGGCCGCCATCACCTCTTCCTCGTTGCCCGCGAACCACAGGTATATACCACGCCCCGCGCCCAGTCTCGAAGGGCGCGCCAGCGGGCTCAGCTTCACCCCCCGGCCGTCCCGCACCACCCGCTTCACCTGCCCCCAGCTCAGCCGCCGGCGGTGCACCACGCCC
>CAYLPT010000080.1:0-8092 GCA_964385645.1 uncultured bacterium | reverse complement strand
GTGGAGATGGCCCCGACCAGACAGGGTAGCCGGGGCAGAGAACGGCCCACACCGCCCGCCCACCGCCGCAGCCTCAACTGGGCTCGTGGTCCCAACGGCGCCCTGAGGCGCCGCAACCTCCCCCCGGACGATTCCACGAGATAATCGCGCAAGTCGAGAAGGAGACTCCGGCGGTGAGGGAGAACGGGTGTGTGTCCAAGGGGGGCGGGCGCTGCTCGCCCGCATCGCGTTGAGTCTCGTCCTGGGTCCCCTGGCGGCGCAAGACGGCGACGGCCTGCCGCGCCTGTGGCCATGCAGGCCGCCGTGCGCGGGAGCCGGCAGCTGGTTCTGCGGGGTCGCGGGACGTTCTCGCCAGGCGGCGCCGAGTCTCAGACCGGGAGCCAGTGTCGGGCTCGGGAGGGGGATGTGATGCGAGATCTGGAGTCGTACGAGGACTTCTGTAAGGCGGCCGCCGGGCGCGGTCCCTTCCCCTACCGGCAGTACCTCACGGCCGCCGAGTGTCTACCTGGTTCACCCCCTGTGGAACCCGCCTGTGCCACCATCGCGGCGCGCCATGTGATGGGCTTGACACGCGCGCGAGGTCCGGGATCCGGCGGTCCCGTTGACCCTCAACACTTCTGGGAAGGAGACGACGATGGCGATGACGATGGACCTGGGACGGCTGACCGAGGCTGTCGCGAAGGACGCTGCGATCCGGCGCGTGCAGCGGCTCCAGCCCGCGGGTGGTCCGGGGGACAAGGTCTTCCCGCCGACCTACCCTGGGGAGGGCGGGCCGGTGCACGTCTTCGAGACGCGGCGCGTTGACGGCCAGGATGTGCGCTGTGTTCTGCTGGACAGCGTGCAGAGCCAGGCCAACCGACTTGAGGAGGTGCTCCGGGACGCGATCCGCGCAGAGCGCATGTACTTCCCGCACCTGCTCGTGGACTTCACGGGCAAGAAGGCTAAGGTGGGCGAGCGAGAGTACGACCTGTCGGACATTGGCCAGGTCACGGTTCTGGACGCGCCGCACCGGGTCTTCGACGCGATCATCCGCGACTCGGAGCTGGACGGCACACCGTTCCCAGCGAGCGACGCGGGGGAGAGGTTGAGATGGGCCAAGCCTCACGACGCTCGGGCGCTCTTCGAGCTGAGTCCGACGGCGCTGCTGTTTGGCGCCTGGAACTCGCATGGCGAAGGGGGCGGCCTGGGCGCGAAGTTCACACGCTGTCTGGTTTCGGACATCATTGGCGTCGGTGCTCAAGACGGGATGCGCGGTGCGATCCGGATCGACCCGCTCGGTATCCGGAAGGACGTGGAGGTGATCGGCGGGCGGATGGACTGGCGACTGGCCGAAGCCGGAGAGAAGGGACGAGTTCGGCCTTCCGAGATCGGGCACAGCAATGTTCCGGCCAGCCGATCAAGGGAAGACAGGAGGAACGTGTGGGAAGGCGGCGTCACCATAGACTACGCTCTCCACACTGCGGTCATCACCTGCGCCGGGTTGAGGCGGCTGAGGTTTCCCGGTACGACAGACGAGAATGCCGGTCGCACCGTGCTTGCGGCGCTGGGCCTGGTGGCACTGACCCTGCAGGATGAGGCTGGGTACGCCCTGCGCTCGCGGTGTGACCTCGTGTGCGACGGAACAGCGCCATTCCAGGTCGTCCATCCGAACGGTGCCACTGATGAGTTTGAGATTGATGCGAAGGGCGCGGTCGCGATCTTCAGCGAGGCGGTGGAAACGGCGAGGAAGGCAGGCTTCCAGTGGGGGAAGCAGCCGATTCGCCTCGTGCCTCAGAAGCGGCTTGTCGAGCTGGTGGCCCTCTCCCGAGCCAAGGGGTTGGCTGGGGAGACCGAAGACGAGGGAGCATGAGGGGGCGCCATGCTCGCGATCGAGGTCGAGCTGCTCACGGGTGTCTCCGTAGCGGCGCAGCCAGACAACCGCGACGAGCCGGAGTGGCCGCCCCATCCCGACCGTCTCTTCCAGGCCCTGGTGGCGGCCTGGGGCCGCAATGAGCCGCCCCTTGACAATGAGCGGGCCGCGCTGGAATGGCTGGAAAGCCTGGAGTGCGAGGAGCTTGTCGTCTCTGCGCCCTGGGCCCATCGCCGCGACGTCGCGTCAGTCTATGTGCCGCCGAATGACGCCCGCACCACGAAGGACGTCGAGAAGAGCATCCGCGTGGTACCGGAGCTGCGTCGGAACCGTAACCCCCGGAGGTTTGCCGCGGTCGTCCCTGCGGCCCAGCCGCCCATCGTCCGCTACATCTGGCAGCGAGCCGAGGGCGTGGAGCAGCACCGTGCCGCGCTCTCCCGGCTCGCCGCCGAGGTCACCTACCTCGGCCACTCTCACACGCTGGTGCGCGTGGCCGTGCTCGATGACAGCCCGGAGAGCGAGGACCTCGCGTGGATGGCCGGCGCGCCGCGTTCGTTGCGAATCCCCCACCGGGGGCGACTCGCGCATCTGATGGAGCGTTACAGAGCTGATGCGCGGCCGGACCCCTCCCTAGCCCAGCGGCGCTTCGTCCCACCGCGAGGGGAGGGACGGCCCAGCACGCTGTTCGATCCCATCGCCATCGTCCTGAGGGACGACGGTGGTTTCGTCCCAGCGCTCGACGCCTTCCCGCTGGTCGCCAAGCGGCTGCGGGACGCCTTTCTGCAGGCGGCCGACGGCGAGGGCCTGCCCATCCCGACCCTCCTGTCGGGCCACGATGCCGACGGCGCGCCCGCCGAGACGCCGCACCTCGCGATCCTGCCCCTCGCCGACGTGGGCTGGCGCTATTCTCAGGGACGCCTCATGGGCATCGCCCTTCTCCTGCCGCGGGAGGCCGATGAGGGCGAACGCGTCGCCGCGCTGAGAGCGCTTGTCGCCTTTCGTCGCCGCGGGGCCAGACTGCACTTCGGCCGCCTTGGGTCCTGGCAACTCGCCCTCGCGGCCGCGCCGGACCTCAAGTCCCTGCGCTTCGAGCGTTATGTGGGCCCCTCACGTCGTTGGGCGACCGTCCTGCCCGCGGTGCTTGACCGGCACCCCAAGGACAAGCCGGGCCGGGACCTCGCCGCCATCGTAGAGCAGGCCTGCCTCAGCGTCGGGCTGCCCCGGGACGCCGTCTGTGGGCTGCGCGTCGAGGCCCATGCCTTCAGCGCCATCACCGCCGCGCCGCCGGCGTCGCGGGTGAGGCACGCGCTGCCCGAGGACAGCCCCTATCGCGGCCGGCCGCTGCGGCACCTTGTGCTCACCTTCGCCCAGCCGGTCGGCGGGCCGTTGGTCCTGGGCGCCGGGCGCTACCGCGGGCTCGGGCTGTGCCTGCCGGTTGGCAAGGAGGAGAGCCCATGACACCGCTCGGCGCCGCGGACTTCGCGGAGTTCTTCGGCGCGCTCCACGGCCAGGACCCGTTTCCGTGGCAGGCGAGGCTCGCGCGGCAGGTCGTCGAGACCGGCCGCTGGCCTCCTCTCCTCGATCTGCCGACCGCGGCCGGCAAGACAGCCACCGTTGACGTGGCGCTGTTCCACCTCGCCTGCGAGGCGAACAAGGGCGCCGAGCGCGCGGCGCCGCTGCGCATCCTGTTCGTGGTGGACCGGCGCATAGTCGTGGACGAGGCCTTCCGCCGGGCCCGAAGGATCGCGGACCGGCTCCGCAGCGCCACGGATGGCGTTCTGCGCGCGGTGGCCGACCGGCTGTCTCTACTCTCGGGCGACCCCTCACACCCGTTGGACGTGGTGCGTCTGCGCGGAGGAGTCCCCCAGGAGCGCGACTGGGCGCGCTCGCCGGCCCAACCGCTGGTGGCCGTCTCGACCGTTGACCAGGTCGGCTCGCGCCTGCTGTTCCGCGGCTACGGCGTCTCCTCGCGTATGTCACCCGTGCACGCCGGACTCGTCGGCGCCGACGCGCTGTGGCTGCTCGACGAGGTGCACCTGTCCCAGCCCCTGGCCGAGACTCTCGCGGCCATCGCGGTCGGACACCAACCGGACGAGGGCGGCTTCCTCGCCGACAGCCCGCGCCTGGCCCCCTTCGCCATCGTGCCCCTCTCCGCCACGCCGGGAGACACCCCGCAGGACGCGTTCGGCCTCCGCGACGAGGACCGCTGCCACCCGATCCTCAGCCGGCGCTTGAGCGCCCGCAAGCTCGCACGCCTGGCGCCGGTGGGCGACAATGGCGACCTGGGAGACGCCTTCGTCGAGCAGGCGCTGTACCTCGCCGGATTCGCCCCGGAGCCCCCGGCCGCAGGGCGGCCTCGCAAGCGAGTGAGGAAGGCCGAGGCGGCTCAGGCGTCTGCCTCCTGCCCCGCCGTCTGCCGCCTGGCGGTCGTCGTGAACCGCGTCGACCTCGCGCGGCAGGTCTTTGAGCGGCTCCGCGGGCGCATCGGAGAAGACCGTGCCGAGGTTGTCCTGCTCACCGGCCGTGTCCGTCCGCTCGACCGCGAGCGGCTGCTCGACCGGATCCGGCCGCTCTTCGCCTCGCCCGACCGGGAAACCCCCGAGCGGCCTATCATCATCGTCGCCACCCAGACTATCGAGGCGGGGGCAGATCTCGACGTGGACGCCCTCGTCACCGAGATTGCGCCCGTGGACTCCCTGCGCCAGCGCTTCGGGCGGCTCGACCGGCTCGGGCTAAGGGGCGAGAGCCGAGCGGCGATCCTGATGCCGAAGAAGGCAGGGCAGTGGGGCGATCCCGACTGGCAGACCGTCGAGAAGATCTACGGCGACCGGGCGAGGGCCACCGCCGAAAAGCTGACAGAACTCGGCGACGAGGTTGACTTCGGCATCGAGGCCTTCAGCGCCCACCAGGGGCTGCTCTCCGCCGACCTCATCACTCGCAAAGAGCACGCTCCGGTGCTGCTGCCCCCCTACGCGGATCTCTGGGCGACAAGCCACCCTGAACCTCCAGCCACCCCCGAACCCGCGCTGTTCCTGCACGGCCCCGAGGTCTCGGCCGATGTCCAGCTGGTCTGGCGGGCCGACGTCAGCCCCGAGGACAGCGTCGCCGCCGCGCGATGGCTCGAGCTCTGTCCGCCCTCCTCGCTGGAGGCCATGTCCGTGCCCATCTGGGCCGTGCGGAGATGGCTGCGCGACGAGGGTATCGCCTTCTCCGACGTGCCTGAGCAGGCTCCCGAGGAACGCGGCGAGCCGGGCGGCCGCGCCTGCCTGCGCCGCGCGGGGGACGGCTGGGAGAGGGCTGGCGCCGCCGACCTGCGGCCGGGCGACACCATCGTCGTGCCCTCCAGCTACGGTGGGTGCGATGAGTACGGCTGGAACCCCCAGTCCCGGGAGCCGGTGCGCGACCTCGGCGTCGAGGCCCACTACCGCCAGCGCCTCAGGAGCGCGCTCCGCCTGACCGAACCGATGCTGGCCAACGCCTGCCTTGGGATCGAGGAACCGCCGTCCTCCGAGGTCTGGTCGGCCGTCCGGCGGCTCATCCCTGACGAAGAGAGCGCCGACGCCGCCGAGGCCCTGCGGGCCGGCCTCCTGGAGATCGAGGGCCTGCCCCCGGGGTGGCGGCGGCTCCTCGAGGGGATGCAGGGCCCCAGGCTTCGGTGCGAGCTGCTGGATGCCAATGACCCGACGGCCGGCGCACTGATCTGGTCCGACCGGCGCCTTCCCGAGGGACTGCTCGGCCCCACCCGCGAAGACGAGGAGGCGCCCGGCAGCGAGGCGGTGACCGACTACGAGGAGTCGTCGGCGACCGGCGTCGAGGTGGACCTGACCAGCCATCTGGGTAGTGTGGGCGCGAGGGCGCGTGAGTTCGCGGAGCGCGCCGGGCTGCCTCCGGACCTGGTGCGGATCCTCTCCCTCGCCGGCCGGCTGCACGACCTTGGCAAGGCCGACCCGCGCTTTCAGGCCGACCTGCGCGGGGAGAGCGCGCTCGCCCGTCGGCATCCCGAGCTGGCCGCGCTGCTCGCAGAGGCCGAGGGCAGGCTGCTCGCGAAGTCTGGGCAGCGGCGCCCGGCCCGCGTCCCCGGAGCGGCCCCACCCGGCTTCCGCCACGAGGCCCTGTCGGTGGCGCTGGCGCAGAAGCACCCGGAGGTGCGGGGGCTCGACCCCGACGCGCGGGACCTGCTGCTGTGGCTGATCGGCACCCACCACGGCTTCGGCCGGCCCTTCTACCCACCGCCGCAAGACGATGCGCCCGAGACCGCGGCTGCGGTGGCGGTGGACGGCGAGAAGCTGACGGCGCGGGCCGCCGAAGCGCCGCTCCGGCTCGATCAGGGCTGGTTCGAGCTCGCTGACAGAGTGCGGCGAAGGTTCGGCCCATGGGAGCTGGCCCGGCTCGAGGCGGTGCTACGGCTGGCCGACCACGCGGTATCAGCCCAAGAGCGAGCGGAGGCAGGATGATGAGCGAAGCCACGCGGTACGACACACCCACGACCGTGACCCACGCCCTCGATGGGCTCCAGCCCGACAACCTCCTCGCATTCCTGGCGCTGCTCGGACTGCTGCGCGCCCTCGAAACCGCGCGGCCCGAGTGGCAGGCACGCGTTGCGTGGCGAGACATCCCGCCGCGCGTCGCTCTCTGCCTTGCCCGCGATGCTGACCGGGATCAGGTCATCTCCGAGGTCGGGGCAGGCCTCCGCCGACTTAGTGAGGCCTACGTATCTGACGGTCCACTATTCGACAGGCCCAACCTGAAATACACGCCAGACGAGTTCCGCGAGCTTGCCTTGCGGGAGCGCCGTGGGCGTGAGCGAGCCCACCTGCTGGCCGCACTCGCCTCTGATGGGGCCACCAGCACCAGGGAGGAGGAGGTAACGTCCACCCCGCTCTGTGTGATGTCAGGACAGGGCCACCAGCACTTCTTATCCCGCCTGACTGCCATGTTGAGGCTTCCCGGACAGCAGGTCAAGGGCAAGGCGGACAAGCCGGCCGGCAGGCGTTCTCGAAGAAGCGGGCAGGCGAACACGCCCAGCCTACCCGACGAGCTGCGGCGAGCGCTCTATGAGCCGTGGCGCTACGAGGACGCCACTGAGAGTTTCCGCTGGGACCCCATAGAGGACCGCCGCTACGCCTATCAGTACGGCAACCCGAGCGAGTCGGCCAACAAGGTCGGCACCACGGCCGGCGCCAACCGTCTCGCCGCCTTCGGGCTGGCGGCCCTCACCAGCGCGCCCACCGCATCGGGGCTGGCGACCCTCGGCGTGTTTGGCCCCAGGCGGCAAGAGCGTGTGTGCTGGCCCCTCCCTGGCGTGCCGACGAGCCTGAGCGGCTACCGCGCGCTGCTCGCGCACCCCGCGCTCGGCGACCCGCGGAAGGCGCCGCAGCTCGCCCGCTACGGCGTCCTCGCCGTCGCCCGGGCTCGCAGGTATGGCGTGTCGGTGGCCGCCAGCGTCTACTTCAACTTCTCGCGCGCAAGGCTGCAGTACCTGTGAACACTTACGGCTCGCACTTCGGCCTCGGTCTCTTCGCAGCGGAGGAGTGCAGATAGCGCTATCGAGAACTCGATCGTGAAGCGCCGCCAGGCAAGAGCGGCGCGGCGCGCCGGCGCGCGCTCTGCACCTTGACAATGGAATAGACTCATTGGGGGTGATGGCCGTGTCGCCCGCGGCGTCGGACACGAACAGCGCCGGTGGTCCGGCCGCGCCGGAGCTCATCCCGGCGCGGATGCTGAACGAGTTCGCCTACTGCCCGCGGCTCGCCTATCTCGAGTGGGTGCAGGGCGAGTTCGAGGACAGCGCGGACACCGTCGAGGGCCGCTTCGACCACCGCCGCGTGGACCGGGCCCAGCCCACCCGCGCGGCGGCGGAGCCGGAGCGCGCCGACGAACAGCCGCCCGTCGTCCGCTCCCTCATGCTAAGCGCTCAGCAGGCCGGCCTCATCGCCCGCATTGACCTGATCGAGGTCGAGGGCGACGAGGCGGTGCCGGTGGACTACAAGCACGGGGCCGCTCCTCCCACCGGGGCGGCCCCGTGGGAGCCCGAGCGCGTCCAGCTCTGCGCGCAGGCCCTCATCCTGCGGGAGAACGGCTTCCGCTGCCAGCGAGGCGTCATTTACTATGCCGCCTCCCGCAGCCGCGTCGAGGTGCCCATAGACGACGAGCTCGTCGCGCGCACCCGCTCCCTGGCGGCCAGCCTGCGCCAGACGGTCGCCTCCGGCGCCATCCCCCCGCCCCTGGAGGACAGCCCCAAGT
>CAYLPT010000079.1:0-6835 GCA_964385645.1 uncultured bacterium | reverse complement strand
GTGCTGGGCTTCCGGTGGGGCGCGGTGGGGCTGGGGGCGTTGCTCGGGTTCGCGTACGGCGTGTCCGTGCTGGCGGAGTGGCTGGGCCGGCGACTCGTCGGAGGGCGGCCCAGCGGCTTATCCATGCGGACCCCTGCAGGCGCAACTGGAGGCGGTGACGGGGGCCATGCTGATGTACGCGGCCGACCACGACGGGATGCTGCCCGCCTCAGGCTGGTGCGACGCCCTGGTGCCATACGTGGAGGGCGAGAGGGTGTTCTCGTGCCCGGAGGCGTGGAGGCTGCGCAGCGCCTAGGCGATGAACCGCGCCTTGCAGGGCAGACGCATTGACGAGGTCCCCGCGCCGGAGGACACGGTGCTGATCTTCGAGAGCGACGGCGGGTGGAACGCTGCGGGCGGTGAGGAGCTGTTGCCGCGGGTGCCCCGGCACTATGGTTTTGACGTCTACGGGTTCGTCAACGGACGCGTAAGCATGGTCCGGCGTGGAGATGGCGTCAGGTGGGAGGTGGAATGAGGGGCAAAGGCGGCGGGCATGGGAATGCCCGCCCTACAACAGGAAGAAGTCAAGCGCCTGCCCGACAGGGCTAGGAGTCAGGGGCGTAGACGATCAGGGTGGCAGACCAGGGCGGGACGAGAAAGCGGGAGATGCCGTCGGTGAGGATGGCGCGGCCCACGACCTCGTCCCGGTCCTCGGCGCTGAAGCGGCGCATCACACCCTCGGAGTCGCTCAGGAGGCCCGAGAGGTCGGCGCGCACATCGTAGGAGATGGTGTCGCTCCAGTTGAGGACCAAGAGGTTCACGGCCCCATCTGGCTCCCGAGTGGCGATGGCCATAAGGTCCTCGCTGTCCGCGGTCGCCTGGAAGGTGGGCTTGGCGCCGCGGAGGGCGCGGATGGCGAGGCGCAGCGCGTAGTAGGTCGCGCGCCGCGTGCCGTCGCCGGTGACGATGCCCCAGCCGGCGCTGTCCTCGTAGACCCAGTCGTAGAACGAGAAGATGTGGCTGCCCTGCACATGATCCTCCCCCGGGTGGCTGAAGCGCATGAGGTTCTCGACGACGGCCAGGCCCATGTATATCTCGTCGTAGGAGACATCATAGGTGCCCCACTCTGAGATCCAGACGGGGTAGTGGGGGCGGCCGGCCTCGGCGAGGTGGCGGTGCATGCGCCTGACGTATTCGCCCTTGTCCCACCAGGCGTAGTTGTGGACGTTGAGGGTGTTGAAGTGGTCGGCGGCGTCGGCGAGGACGCCGGGCACCCAGGCGGGGCCTGAGGTGGCCGGGGCGTGGAGACGGTAGGTGCGCCCGGGCAGGTAGGTCTGGTAGAGATGGCGGAGGGCGTCGTTGGTGTACCTGATGACCTCGCAGTACTGCTCACGGGTGCCGGTCCATCCCTGCTGGGGGATGTTGTCGGGCTCGTTGAGGACGCCGAAGTCGTCGACGCGGTAGTCGTTGCGGACGTTGAGCCAGTATCCCATGGCGAAGACGTACTGCCACCACTCGTTCCAGTCGGCCTCGGTCTGCGGGACAGCGGGGCTCCAGTCGGGCCCGAAGTGGGTGTCCCGGTTGCGGAGGGAGATCATGAGGCGGATGTCGGCGCGTCTGAGCTCGTCGAAGAGGCGGCGCCAGGTGACGGGGGGCTGGCCCTCGGGGGCGAGGAGGTGGGGGGAATAGGGCGAGTCCATGATCTCATCCCAGCGCGACCAGGGGATGAGGTTGGGGTCGGCCTTGATCTGGGCGATGGGGGGGGAGCCGTAGACGCCATCGTCATCGGTGGGCTCGAAGCGGGACATGTCGCCGTAGATGCGGAGGGTGTTGAGGCCACAGTCGAGCAGGTCGTTGACGTCGAAGCGGGAGCTGCCCTCGGCGCCGCCGATGCAGCAGGTGCTGACCCCCCACTGGTCGGGGCTCACGGTGATGCGCGCCTGGGCGGTGGCCGGCGCCTCGCTGGGCCCGGCGCGCAGGGACGAGGGGGCGAGCGCCATCAGGAGCAAGGCAGCGGTGAGGGCAACGAGTGGTTTCATGCTGGTCGTCTCCTCGGTCGGCGGGCCTGCGCCTCGCCGCGGCAGCGGGATGGGGCGGCGCGGCTGGTGGAGCATAGCAGGCAGGGAGGTGGAAGGCAAGCGGGGGCGCGAGGCAGATGAGAGGGGCGGACGGCATGCCCCGCAGGGGAGGGCAGGCGAGGGGGCGAAGTGGCGCGCGACTGTGAGCCCACGGAGGGAGCGGTGATGATGGAGGAGGCGCGGCGGAGGGCGGCGCTGGCACGCGGGTTGTCGGGGCCGTGGCAGTCGGAGCCGATGCTGGGGAGCTGGTATGGGGAGGAGGAGATCGAGGCGGCGGTGCAGGCGATCCGCTCCTCGCTCGATCCGTCGGTGGGGTTCGGGTTCATCGTGGAGGAGATCGAGGAGTTCGAGCGCGCGCTGGCCGACTACTGCGGGACGAGGCACGCGGTGTCGCTGTGTACGGCGAGCGCGGGCCTGGAGCTGGCGATGCGGCTGCTGGAGCTGGAGCCCGGGGATGAGGTGATCTGCCCGAGCATCAACTTCCGGGCCGCGCCGATGGCGGTGTTGGGGCATGGGGGGAGGCTGGTGCTGTGTGAGGTGGACCCGGCGACGCTGTGCGCCGACCCGGCCGATGTGGAGCGGCGCATGACGCCGCGGACGCGGGCCATCCTGGTCACTCAGATGAACGGGCTGTCGGCGCCGATGGAGGAGCTGGAGGCGATCGCGCGGCGGCGCCCCCACCCCAAGCACGGCGCGCCGAAGGTGATCGGGGACGGCGCCCGCGCCATGGGCGGGGGCTATCGGGGCGGCAAGATCGGGAAGGCGGGGTGGCTGACGGTGTTCAGCTTCCACACCATGAAGACGATGACGACGCTGGGGGAGGGGGGCGCGATCGTGACCGATGACGAGGAGGCGGCGGAGCGGCTGCGAGAGATGCGCATGTTCGGGCACGAGGGGTGGGGGTCGAGCCACAAGATGACGAAGGTGCAGGCGGCGGTGGGGTCGGTGCAACTGAGGAGACTGGACGGGATGATCGCGGCGCGGCGGGAGCTGGCGCGGGCGAGGACGGAGATGCTGGAGGGGTGCCCGGGGCTGGCGCTGCCGTCCGAGCCCGAGGGGTGTGTGCACTGCTACTACATGTACTCGGTGCTGGCGCCGCGGGAGTGGCGGGGCGCGAAGCGGGACCGGCTGATTGGGCTGTTGAAGGACGACTTCGGGGTGAACTGCGGGGTGTTCAACCCACCGGTGCATACGACGGTGCCCTTCATCGCGCGCCATGTTGTCGGGCAGGAGCTGCCGGTGTCTGAGGAGGTGGGGGAGCGGCTATTCTGCCCGCCGATCCACCCGCAGATGTCGGCGGAGGACAATGAGTACATCGCGGCGGCGCTGTGGGAGGCGGTGGGGCGGGTGGCGAGAGAGGGATAGGTTACTAGAGCGGCGGGGGAGGAGGCGGCGCGCGCAGGAGGTGGGTGCGGGGCGACGAAGGTTGGGGGGCGGAGCCGGCTGACGGCGCCGGCAGAGTCAGCAGCCGCGCACTCCCAGGACATGTCGCCAGAGCCAGCCACGCCCGCCGCCGAAGGCCCTCTCAGCCCCGCCGAGACGCGCCGCGCCCTGTGGGTGGCGGCGATCGCGTGGGGGGTGTTCGGCTCGGCGTGGCTGAGCTTGATCTCGGGTGCGCCCTTCGCCACCTTCGCCCGATCGCTGGGGGCCTCGACGTTCATGTTCGGGCTGCTGTCGTCGCTGCCGTTCCTGGGAGTGCTGGCGCAGCTCCCGGCGGCCTACCTGGTGGAGAAGACGCGCCGCCGGCGGCGGCTATTCCTGATGTGCGCCTCGGGTCAGCGGCTGCTGTGGTTCGCCATCGCCGCCCTGCCCTGGCTCACGCGGCATGCCCAGCCGGACACGCGGGTGACCGTGCTGCTGTGTCTGGTGACTCTTGCCTCCGCCTGTGGGAACGCAGGGACGCCGGCCTGGCTGTCGTGGTTCGCGGACTTCGTGCCGGAGCAGATCCGCGGGCGCTACCTCGGCAACCGCGCGGCCCTCGGAACGCTGACCGCCATCATCGCGTCGGCGACGGTGGGCTGGGTGCTAGACCGCAACAGCAGCTTCGGGGTGTTCGCGATCATCTTCTCAGTGGCGGCGGTGCTGGGCCTGGCTGACCTGATGCTGTTTCTGCTGGTGAGGGAGCCGCCGATGGAGGCGGAGGCGCGGCCGTGGCGGCTGCGCAACATCGTGGCCATCCCGCTGAGCAGCGCGCCGTTCCGCAGGTACCTGCAGTATGCGTTCAGCGAGTCGCTGGTGTTCGGGCTGGCGGGGCCCTTCTTCTGGCTGATGGGCCTGGAGGTGCTCGACATCGGGAACTTCTGGTCGAACCTCTACATCATGATCGTGCCGATGGTCTCGACGGCGGTGTGTCTGCCGCTGTGGGGCGGGGTGTGTGACCGATTCGGGTCCAGGCCGCTGCTGACGCTGGGGACGCTGATGACGATGGTGTTCCCGGTGTGCTGGCTGCTGGCGACGCCGGAGCACCACCACACGCTGCTGGGGGCGGCGGCGCTGCTGGGCGGGGCGTTCGGGGCAGCGGTGCAGGTGGCCGACATGAACATGTTGTTCGGGCTGACGCCGCGGCGGAGCCGCGCGGCGTATATCGCCATGCTCTCGGTCGCCGCGAGCCTGGGGTGGGTGGTGGGGCCGAGCGTCGGGGGCGCGCTGGCGCAGCTCCTGCGGCCGCTGCAGGTGGAGCTGGCGGGGCGGTCGTTCGGCAACCTGCACGTGCTGATGGTCGTGTCGGCGGCGGCACGGCTGGTGCACACGCTGCTGATCATCCCCCGCCTGCCGGAGCAACCGCAGCAGACGACGGCGGCGCTGGTGAGGCATCTGACGCTGTGGCCGGTGCACCACTTCGGGCGGCTCATGGGCCGGCCGCGATTGTGAGGGGGCGGAGGGTCAGCGGCGGCGAGTGGCGCGCGCTTGCTGGACGAAGGCGCGGTAGTGGGGCAGGAGGTCGTCGAGCGAGTCGGCTTCGCAGAGCAGGGCTCGCACCCGGCAGGTGGCGGCGGAGCGGGCCTTGACATCGGCCCCGATGAGCCCGAGCCCCACAGTGCGGTCGGCCCCGTTGACCCACACCGAGCTGCACTCCTCGGTCAGGGCCATGAAGACCAGGTTCCAGGGGCTGCCCTCCTCTCCCACGACGAGGAGAGGGTAATCGTACCCCTGCGGGTCCACGGAGAGCCCGACGCCCGCGCTGCGCAGGCCGCTCCAGCGGCCGTCGGCGATGAGCTCGGCGGCGCCGACGTTGCGGGGATAGAAGCGCTTGGTGGCCGGACCCGCGGCCACCGGCCGCCAGCGGCCGCCGGAGTGGACGTGGGCGAGGGGCTGTCCGGCCGGCATGACCGTCTCGACGGCGGCCTCGAAGCCGCGCATGGGCCTGGTGAAGCTGAAGGCGAAGGTGACGTCTACCCCGCCTGCCTCCAGGAGCTCGTAGCGGGCGCTGGCGGTGACGGGCCACTTAGGCGTCTTGGCGTACTCGAAGACGACCTCGCCCCGCTCGACCCGGCCCTGGCAGGGCACCTCCTCCCGCGGGGCCAGCAGGCCGCCGGCGCCACGCATGAGGTAGTGGCGAAGGGCCAGGACCTCCTTGCTGGGGGCCGGCAGGTCGCGCCCGGCGCCGGCGCGGCAGAACTCGAGGCCGCGGTCGGGGTCGTGCAGCCGCACGTAGCCCATGAGGCCGCCGGCTGTGAACTCATACAGGGGCACCGGCCGCAGGACCACCGCCGGCGCCTTCGCCTTTCGCCCACCGGTCTTCTCCGCCCCAGCCCGGCGAACCGGCGCGCGCTTCTTCGCCGCCTTCTTCGCGCCCATCCGCCCTACCTCACATGTTCCCGCAGACCCGACACCCCGGCTTGCGCTGCACGGCGAACTTCACGAACTCCATGGTGCCCGCGTCGTAGGTGAGCATCTGCCCCTTGAGCGGCTCGCCGAAGCCCGTCAGCACCTTGACCGCCTCCACCGCGGCGAGGCAGCCCAGGGCCGCGGAGACCGCGCCCAGCACCGGGAAGCCCAGGGGCTGCCACCACTCGGGGGGCTCGGGCACGAGGCAGGCGAGACAGGGGGTCTGCCCGGGCACGATGGTGGTGAGGGTGCCCTCCATGCCATACATGGCGGCCTCGACCATGGGCTTGCCGAGCTCGACGCAGGCGGCATTGAGGGCGTAGCGCTCCTCGAAGGTCGGCGGACAGTCGCAGACGACGTCCACCTGGGAGACCCAGTCGCGTGCGTTCTGCTCGTTGGCGTCCTCGCCGATCGCCACCACCTCGCAATCGGGGTGCAGGCGGGCGAAGAGTTCGGTAGCGCACTCGACGCGGGGCCGGCCGACGCAGTCGTGGCGCATGAGTATCTGGCGATTCAGGTTGGACCAGGTGAGCTTGCCGCCGTGGGCGATGATGAGCCTGCCCACGCCGGCCATCGCCAGGTAGAGGGCAGCCGGTCCGCCCAGGCCGCCGACGCGCGTCACCAGGGCGGTGCTGTTCTTGAGCTTGCGCTGGGCGTCCTCGCCGAAGCCGGGCATCTGGATTTGCCGCTTGAAGATCTCCCGGTCGCGGTCGGTGAGCTCGCGCATCGGCTGTCTCCTACAGGTGAGTGCATCATCCCGCCCCAGAGCCCCGCACGGGTGTGGCTTCGACGCTGGCGGGCGGGGTCCTTGCTCGGCGGGGCGATGCGTGGTGGGCAAGCATGGGGCCAGCAGGGGGCAGGGCGCCGCAGGCGCCCTGCCCCAGGGGCTGGTGGTGTGATGGTTGGTCAGGGGGTGAGGAAGCGGTCGGTAGTGGAGGTGAGGGTGGGGT
>CAYLPT010000078.1:0-2759 GCA_964385645.1 uncultured bacterium | reverse complement strand
GTCCGCGGGGGCGAGGAGGTGGCGCGGGTGTTGGCGCTGAACGACGTGGTGGTGGGCCGGGGCCCTTTCTCGCGGCTGTTTCGACTCAGGACCTCGATCTCGGGGGAGCCGGTGTCGGAGTTCCCAGCGGACGGGATGATCGTCTCCACCTCGACGGGGTCCACGGGGTACTCGCTGTCGGCAGGGGGCCCGGTGGTTGACCCCGAGGTGAGGGTGATGGTGCTGACGCCGATCTGCGCGCACGCGCTGACGGCGCGGACGCTGATCGTGCCGGCCGAGCGGGAGGTGGAGATCTCGCTGCCGGACCCGCGGGGGGAGGAGGTCAACCTGACCGCGGACGGTCAGGAGGGGTTCGCGCTGCGGGCGGGGGATCGCGTGCGGATCCGACAGGCGGGCTGCGCGGCGCGGGTGGTGCTGCCGGAGGCCGCGAGCTTCTACGGCAGGCTGCGCGGGAAGCTGGGCTGGGGGGCTCAGCGCTGAGGCTGGGGCGGGCGATGCGCGTCCGGGGAACGGCGCGAGTGGACCGGCGGACGAAGCGGCTGATCCATCGCATCGCGCCGGGGGAGATCGCGGTGATCTCGCACACTGACCTGGATGCGCCGTGCGCCTCGGCGCTGGCGGCGCGGCGGGTGGCAGCGGTGGTGAACGCGCGGCGGTCGCTGTCAGGGCGGTTCCCGCACCCGGGGCCGGGTTTGCTCCTGAAGGCCGGGGTGCCGGTGGTGGACGACGCGGGGGAGCATCTGCTGGCTCAGGCGCGGGAGGGCGAGCAGCTCGAGATCGTGGATGGGCAGGTGTTCGCGAACGGCAGCCTGCTGGCCACCGGCAGTGTGCTGACCGAGGAGTCGCTAGCCGAGCAGATGGCGCAGGCCCGGCGCAATGTGAGCGCGGAGCTGGCGCGCTTTGTCGAGAACACCCTCAGCTATGTCACCCAGGAGGAGGCGCTGCTGCTGGACGGCCTGCCGTTGCCGGAGCTGCGCACGCCCATCCGGGGGCGGCACGCCCTGGTGGTGGTGCGGGGGCCGGGCGCAGCGGAGGATCTGCGGACAATCCGCTCCTACATCGCGGGCACGCGGCCGGTGCTGATCGGGGTGGACGGAGGGGCGGATCTGCTTCTACAGGAGGGCTACCGTCCCCACATTATCATCGGGGACATGGACAGCGTCTCTGACGCGGCGCTGGCGGCGGGGGCCGAGCTGATCGTCCACGCCTACCCCGACGGGACCGCGCCGGGGCTGGAGCGAGTGCAGGCGCTGGGCCTGGAGGCGCACGTGCTGGCGGCGCGAGGCACCAGCGAGGACGTGGCGCTGCTGGTGGCCCACGAGAAGGGGGCGGAGCTGATCGCTGCGGTGGGGACGCACTTCTCGTTGTCGGAGTTCCTGGAGAAGGGCCGGGGGGGAATGTCCTCGACGTTCCTGGTGCGGCTGCGGGTGGGGTCGGTGCTGGTGGACGCCAAGGGCATCGGGCAGCTCTATCCCTCCGGCCGTTCGGGGCGGATGTTCTTCTACCTCGCGCTCGTCGCGGGGCTCATCATCGTGGTGTTGCTGATACAGTCGCCGGCGATCCGCGCGACGCTCGACTTGTGGCTGCTGCGCCTGGGCAGCTTCTTCCGGTCGCTCCGGATGTGAGGGGGAGGGCGCCATGCCTGTGGACTACCGGTATCACATCGGCAGCTTCGTCGCCATCTTCGTGGCCCTCTTGCTGGGCATCCTGGTGGGGATCGGGCTGGCCCCCAACCCGGAGGAGCTGGAGCGCATCGTCGCCGGCCTGAGGGCGGAGTACGAGCAGACCCGCCAGGCCAGGGAGGAGGAGCTGCGGGAACTGCGGGAGCTCAACCGCGAGTACGAGATGCTCGCCAGGGAGGCGGTGGCGGGGCTGGTGTCGGGCCGGCTGGCGGGCAAGCGGGTGGCGATCGTGCTGAACCACGCCTTTGGCCGCGATCCCCTGCCAGACCATCTGCGGGCGCTGATGCAGCAGGCCGGCGCGGAGCTGACCTCGACTACGACCATCACCCGGGACTTCGTCACGCTCCCGCCGGCGGTGCGCCAGAAGGTCTCCCAGCGCCTGACGCTGTACCCGCCGCCGGGGGTGCACCTCCGGAGCGTGATCGCGCAGGCGATCGCCAGGGACCTCGCCCGGGGCAGCCCTGACCTCATCCTGGACCTGCAGTCCAGCGGGCTACTGGTGTCCACGGCAGACTCGGACTACCGAGTGCGCCCGGACGCGGTGCTCCTGGTGGGGGGGCCGCGCGAGCCGGCGGCCGCGTCGCCGGAGCGCATTGACCTGCCCATCATCGAGGAGCTCGTGCGTCAGGGGGTCCGGGTGGTGGGCTGTGAGGCGCGCGACAGCCCGCTCTCCTGCATCGCCCTGTACAAGGCGAAGGGCATCCCGACGGTGGACAACGCCGACACGCTGGCGGGGAGGCTGGCGATCGTGCTGGCGCTGGCCGGGGCGGACGGGCACTTCGGCGTCAGCGAGACGGCCGACCGCTTCCTCCCTGAGATTCCACCCGCCCCTGCGCGCTGATCTATGCCCTCGGCCACCATCCCCGCCTATAACGCGGAGGCGACCATAGGGGAGACGGTGCGTGCCCTGCGCGAGGGGGGCAGGATCTCGGAGGTTGTGGTGGTGGACGACGGCTCCCAGGACGGCACCGCGCAGGCGGCGGCCGCCGCGGGGGCGGACCGGGTGGTGCGGCTGGGGCGCAACCGGGGAAAGGGGGCGGCGCTGCTGGCCGGCGCGGCGGCGACGACGGGGGAGCG
>CAYLPT010000077.1:0-3452 GCA_964385645.1 uncultured bacterium | reverse complement strand
GCCCCTCCTCCCGAACCCTGGCGAAGGCCTGCCGCACCGCCTCCCGGTCGGCCTCGAAGCGCACCACCTCGTCCTCGGGCCGGTCCAGCCACTCATGGTAGCGCGCCATCGCGGCGAGCGCGTTCACCGCCCGCTCGGGGTAAGGGTAGTTCGGCACCTGCCCGCGGTTCAGCACCGCCCCCGCCTCGCTCATCGCCTCTCCGCCCATGAAGCAGGCGAGCACCGGCTTCTTGGTGGCGGAGGCCTTCTCCACCACACCCCGCGCGGTCTCCTCCGGCTCCGTCATGGCCTGCGGGGTCACGAGAGCGAGGAGCGCGTCAACGCCCGGATCCTCCAGCACCGCCTCCACCGCGAAGGTGAAGCGGGCGGCGTCGGCGTCCCCCAGCACGTCAATCGGGTTGTAGAAGTTCGCGGCCTCGGGCAGCCGCGTCCTCAGCTTCTCCACGGTGCCGGAGCCCATGCCAGCCAGAGTCAGGCCGGCCCGCTCGAGCGCGTCCGTGGCCATGATCCCTGGCCCGCCCGCATTGGTGACCACCGCCACCCGGCGCCCCGGTGGCGCGCCCTGATACGCGAAGGCCACCGCGAGGTCGAATAGCTCCTCCAGCGTGCGGGCGCGGAGCACCCCGGACTGGCGGAAGGCCGCGTCGTAGGCCTGGTCAGATCCCGCCAGGCTCCCCGTGTGCGAGGAGACCGCGCGCGCCCCCGCCTCCGTCCCGCCCGATTTCACCACCACCACCGGCTTCCTCGCGGAGACCCGCCGCGCCACCTCCATGAACTCCCGGCCGTCGGGGAGCCCCTCGATGTAGGCGACAATCACGCTCGTCTCTGGGTCATCCTCCCACGCCTCGAGCAGGTCCACGATGCCCACATCCACCCCGTTGCCGAAGCTCACGAACTTGCTGTAGCCGATGCCCTTCTGGATGGACCAGTCTATGATCGCGGTCGCCAGCGCGCCCGACTGCGACATCAGCGACACGTTGCCCCGGGGCGGGAAGCCGCGCGCGAAGGAGGTGTTGAGCCCGGTGGCGGTCACCATCAGGCCGAGGCAGTTGGGGCCGATGACGCGGATGCCGAGGCGCCTGGCCAGGGCCGCGAGCTGCCGCTCGCGCTCGATCCCCTCCGGCCCCGACTCGCGGAACCCCGCAGAGATCACGATCGCCGCGTCCACCCCCTTCCCGCCACACTCCTCCATCACCGAGAGCACGGCCGGCGCGGGCACCACGATCACCGCCAGGTCAACGGGGCCCTCCACCTCGAGCACGCTGGGGTAGGCCCGCCGGCCCAGGATCTCGCGCGCGTGCGGGTTGACTGGGTAGACCTCGCCCTGGTAGCCGGAGGAGAGCAGGTTGCGCAGGATATCGTGGCCCACCTTGCCGGGCTTCGTCGAGGCCCCGATGACAGCCACCGACTCCGGCGCGAAGAAGTGCCTCAGCTCGCTCTCCTTGCCCATGGCGAGCCGACCCTCCTACCCCTCGAGCCGACCGGCCCGGTAGGCCTGGAGGTAGTGCAGGCACATCTCGTCCCGGCCCAGCAGCGCCTCCCCCGCGCAGGCCACGGCCATGAGGCCTCGGTCAAGGGGATCGAGGATCGCGGCGTCCAGCCCCCGCGCCATCGCCATCGCCAGGAAGGTCCGGTTGAGCAGGCTGCGGGAGGGCATCTGGAAGGAGACATTGCTGAGCCCGCAGATGATGTGGGTCTCGGGCAGGGCCTCGCGGATGGCCCCCACCGCGTCGAGCACCGCCGCCCCCTGCTCGTTCTCGATGCCGACGGGGCGCACGAGCGGGTCAATGAACAGATCCCCGGCCGCGAGCCCGGCCGCCTCCGCCGCCTCCGCCAACTTGACCGCGATATCGAGGCGCTCCTGGGCCGTGGCAGGCATCCCCGAGTCGTCCAGCGCCAACCCCACCACCCGCGCCCCGTGCTCCCTCGCCAGCTCCAGCACAGGCCCGAGCCGCGCCCGCTCGCCGCTCGCCGAGTTCACCAGCGCCTGCCCCCGGTGGACCCGCAGGCCGGCCGCCAGCGCCTCGGGGTTCGGCGAGTCCACGCACACCGGCAGGTCTACGCTCTGCTGGATCACCTGGACCAGCCAGGCCAGGTCCTCTGGCTCGCGCGTGGGGTCGGTGCCCGCGTTCGCGTCTATGTAGTGGGCCCCGGCCTCCGCCTGGAGGCGGGCCTGCCGGGCGACGAACTCCACGTCGCGGGCCACCACCGCCTCCCAGACCCGCTTGCCTGTTCCGTTGATCCGCTCCCCGACGACGATCATCCTCTGCTCGCCTCCTCGGCTCAGTGCGCCGCGCGCGCCGCGTGAGTCTCCTCGAGGCCGCGCACCAGCCAGTACAGCACCTCGTTCACCGGCGTCGTGACCCCCGCCGCGCGTCCCTCTCGCACCACCGCCCCGTTGATGGCCTCCACCTCGGTGCGCCGGCGGCGGCTCACGTCCTGGAGCATGGAGTTGATGTTGTTGGCCGTCCGCTGGCAGATGCCCTCTGCGTGCTCCACCGGGTCGTCCGGGGAGAGCCGGATGCCCTTCGCCTTCGCCACCGCGGCCACCTCGAGCACCGCGCCCCGAAGCAGCGCGCGCAGCGCCGCCGACTCCAGGATCCCTCCATTGCGGACCTGGGCCAGCGTCGCGACGGGGTTGATCCCCGCGTTCACCGCCAGCTTGCTCCACAGCACCGAGGGCAGCTCGGTCGTGAACTCGGTGTACAGCCCGGCCGACGAGAACGCGCTCGCAATGCTCGCCAGTCGCTCTGTCAGCTCACCGCTCGGCTCCCCCACGCACGTGTTGCCCGTCCCCGCGTGGTGCACCTGCCCGGGGGCGATGAGCGTCGCCGCCTGGGCGGTGACCCCGCCCACCACCCGCTCGGGCCCGAGCGCCTTCTGCAGCGCCTCGACGTTGCCCAGCCCGTTCTGAAGCGTCAGCGCACTCGCCGCGCCCCGAAACAGCGGCCCCGCGTGCTCAGCCGCCGCCTCGGTGTCGTACGCCTTCACCGCAAAGAGCACCAGCTCCGGCGGCGACACCGAGGACGGCTCGGCCGTCACCCTCACCCGCGCCCGATGCTCCCCCGAGGCGCCCGACACCCAGACGCCCCGCCGCCCGAGCTGGCGGGCCCGCTCCGGCCGGTGGTCAACCAGCCAGACCTCGTGGTCGGCCTGGCTCAGCATCGCCGCGAACAGGCACCCCATAGCCCCCGGCCCGACGACCGCGATCCTCATCTCCTCAGCGCGGTTTCTCCCACTTCTCCAGCTCGGTGAGCTCGCCGTAGGTGCCCCCTCGGGCGATCTCCTCCCGGATCCGGTTCTCCCGCTCGTACCACTCCATACCCCGGTTCGCCCATTCCACCGCCGCCGCCCGCGGCACCCTCACCACCCCGTCGTCATCGCCCAGGATCCAGTCCCCCGGCTCCACCCGCTCCCCCGCCACCGTGATCGGCACTCCGATCTCTCCCAGC
>CAYLPT010000076.1:0-11166 GCA_964385645.1 uncultured bacterium | reverse complement strand
GTTCGGGGTCAGCCTGCGGGGCGTCGCTCCCCTCACCCTCCGGCGCAAGTACGCCTGCATCTCTTCCTTCTTCGGCTTCCTCCAGGACATGGGATATGCTCAGGCCAATCCCGCCCGGCGGCTGCCGCTGCCCAAGGTCTCTCAGCCGGTGCCCGTCTGCCTCACGGAGGAGATGGCGCAGCAGCTGACCGCGGCCGCGGACAAGCCGTGGTCGAAGGCGATGGTGATCCTGCTGCTCTCCACCGGCATCCGCCGCTCCGAAGCCGTCGGGATCACCCTCGATGACCTGGACCTCGAGAACCGCCAGCTGCTGATCCGGGGCAAGGGCGGCAAGCAGCGCGTGGTCCCCCTCACCGAGCAGGCCGTCGCCGCCATCCGCGCCTACCTGCCCTACCGCACCAAGACGCAGAGCCGCCACCTCTTCGTCAGCGCCCAGGGCGGCCATCCCCTGCACGGCCGCTGCATCAACCGCATGCTGAACATCGTCATCGAGAAGGCCGGCCTCGAGGGCCACGGCATCACGCCCCACAAGCTCCGCCACACCTTCGCCACCCATCTCATCCGCAACGGGGTGGACGTGCGCACCGTCCAGGAACTCCTCGGCCACTCCGATATCCAGACCACCGCTAAGTATCTGCACTCCGATACCCGCACTAAGCAGAGCGCGGTGGGGAGGCTCAACGGACTGCTGGGCGGGGTGGCCGAGGAGAGTCGGCAGGGTCCTCGAGATCCCGAAGCAGCGCAAGCCGCCGCGGGTTGAGGTCGTCGCGAGACGCGAGGGCCCTGGCCGGGGATCCTGGCCAGGGCCTTCGATAGCGGCCAACCCGCGGACGGCCCGGCCCGTTAAGCGACTGCTGGGCCGTGCGCCCCCGGTGTTCGCTGGGCCCACAGACGGCTGCCGGCTGCCCTTGCGCCAGCGCCGGTGATGTGCTAGTCTATATGTGCGCAGGTTGCGGCCCGTACTGTGGTCTGTCCTTGTCCAGGTGATCCTGCCCTGACATCCCGTGTTGGAGGGGTCACCATGACGCTCCGGGTTGCCGCGGCCCACGCTTACGTGACAGCGGACGCTCACGGCCGGCCTCTCGTCCCCCCTCAGCCCCTCGACCTCGCCAGGGAGGAGATCCCCTATGGGGCGCGGGCGCGGTTGGAGGTGGAGCTGGATCCCCCCGAGGCGACGCTGCCCCTGGGGGCGAAGGTCTTGGCGCGCCTAGGGGACGAGGAGTGGCAGTATGGGATGCTGTCTCTGTTCCCGACCGGCGACCCGGGGGTATCCGCGGTGGAGATCGGCCTGCCCTGGGGTCCCTTCTGGCATGGCGACGATCTGCCCTGCGGCGCCGGCGCTCCGCGGTGTCCGGCCTCAGCGAAAGTGGGACTTTGGAGATGTTAGGGTTTGAGGCAGTGTAGGCAAGGAGTTTCCGCTCTGTGGGGCAAGAACGAAGGCCCCGGAAAGGAGCGGAAGGGATGGGTGAACAGCAGGAGCAAGCGGGAACCGCGCTGAGGAGGCGGAGTGAGCCAGCGCGGGCTGGGGAGACGCCGCGCCAGCAGATCCGGAAGGCCAAGGCGGAGGATTCGGCGGGGCTGGCGGGATTCATCAACGACGAGCAGAATGTGCTGCTGGAGACCGACTCGGGCGGTGCGACCCAGGTGGCCTACACCCTGGAGCCGGCCTCCTACGGCAACCTGATCTCCCAGCGCCGGGGTGGGGACAGCGCCTGGCACCTCTTCGACGCACTGGGGAGCACCGAGCGGCTCACCGACCCCTCCCAGGCCGCCCTCGCCCTCTATCTCCACACCGCCTTCGGGGTGCCCAAGGCCGCGACCGGCGATCACCCGAACCCCTACCGCTGGATCGGAAGGCTGGGGTATCGGTGGGAGGGAGATACGGGGCAGTATGATGTGAGGAGGAGGCGGGTTGACGCGCTGAGAGGTCGATGGCTGACCGGCGACCCGCTCCGTCTTGGGCGGAACTGGTATGCCTATGCCTCGGCTAGACCCACCGCCTATGCAGATGTGACTGGTCTGGCCGCTACGGACTGGGACGTATGTGAAGCGGGCACGTGCGAGCCGGGGGAGGCGTCCGATCTGAGGAGGAGACTGGAGCAGAGACAGAACCTCTACAACACTCAGCCATGTGGTTCGGCCTGCCGCGAGGGGTGGGCGATCGCAACAGGCGTTGTCGCGAAGTGCATGAGCGAGCGGTGGTCGCACTGTGCGCGGGCCTGGCGCCACTTCCTGGGCGAAAGCGGAGCGGATCTCACGGTCGACCTCAATGAACTCATAAGGGACACTCCCCGCGGAGCCGCGCTCATACTGAGGCACCGCGCGGAGATCATCCAGTGGGCCCGGCGGCGATCGCCCGGCAACTACCACATCGCGGACGCCTGGGCTCCTGCGCTCACCCCTAGGTCAAAGGACTGGTGGTATGCCGTAGGTTCCTACGGCGTCTGGCCAGAGGCCGATGTTGTGGTGGCGCGGCGCTGCCATGGTCCGAAGATCCGCATCCACTACAAGCTGCATCTGGTCGACCCGTTCTGGTGGCCATCCCCGGGCCAGGACGTCTTCTGGGCCGCTCACCTTGGTGGGGCTGCGCAGGAGTTCCTAACCGTGGGAACTCTCCATAGACGCTGGATCGTCTGGTAAGCGCAAGGGGGAAGATGCGCCGAGGCCTGGCTATCGCTCTGCTCACTCTCCAACCGCTCGTCTTCTGCGCCGCGGTTGTGCTCTGCTGCCTGTTCCTTGACGTGCGGGACCGCATGCGCGGGACAGCCTCCTATCCGACCCTCACCGAGATCTCGGGCGAGACCGGACTGGTGTTCCCGGCCTCCTCCAGGCTGCGCCGCTCCACGAGGGTGTTCGAGCTCATGGGACGCCATATCTGGGCCGAGGTGGAGATGCCGCACGATGAAGCGCAGACGCTGCACGAGACCATGATGCCGGGATCTGTCCTGGCGCTCAGCGCAGACTACAGGTTCGGGCCCCTCGCGACGGGCCTTGGCCCACCGCACCTCAAGCCGCCGTGGTGGTGGCCCACCGACGCACAGGGGCTCGGCGGGTCCTGGCCGGTGGGCAGCTTGGGCCCCTGGGTTGAGGTGCTTATCGAGCCCCTACCCGATAGACAGGCCATCGTCTACCTGTTCTGGACCAGTGGTTAGTATTACTCCGTTACACTATATCATCCCGCGGACGGCGGAGAAAGGGTTGACGGCAGACGATGCAGGCGGTGGTCTACCCGACCGGGCCCATCCTCACCTACTCCTACGACCCGGTGGGCAACCGGGCGCTGCTGCTGGGGCCGGGCGGGGCGCGCACCACCTACGGCTACGACGCCCGGGGGCTGCTGGCTCACCTCCTCAACCCCGACAACGAGCGCACCACCTGGGCCTACGACGCGGCGGGCCGGCCCACCACCATGACGCACGCCAACGGGACCACCGCCGCCCATGACTACGACCCGGCGGGCCGCCTGGCGGCGGTGCGCAACCGCCGCTCCGATGGGACGGTGATCTGCATCTTCACCTATACCTACGACGGCGCCGGCAACCGCACCTCGGCGGCGGAGGCGAACGGGGACCGGGTGACCTGGTCTTACGATGAGACCTACCAGCTCACCCGGGAGCGGCGCTCAGGGGCCCACGCCTATGACCTCACCTACACCTACGACCCGGTGGGCAACCGGCTCACCAAGGTGGAGGGGGGAGCGCCCACGACCTACACTTACGACGCCGCTAACCAGCTCACCGTGGAGGCCGCCGCGGGCGGCCTCACCACCTACTCCTATGACGCTAACGGCAACACCGCGGCCATCAACGCCGCCGGCTCCCGCACCACCACACTGATCAGCAGCTCAGCGTCAGCGGCTACGTCGGTGGTCACTCTAAGGCCGGCCGCCTCGATTACACGGAGGAGGTCCTCTAGCAGCTGAGCTGTGCAGTCCTCGCCCTCGGCGCCGTAGTCTCCCTCGATACTCAGCCGCAAGACTCTGACTCCCGCGAAAGCATCTCGATGGTCAGCCGACGCGGATGGCGTGACAGCCTCATGCCCTTCTACTCGTACCCCTTGTGCTAGACACCCGAGCAGGGCCACCAGGGTCAAGCCCAGATGCCTGCTCAGCTCCCGCTTCATGGCTGCCCTCCTACTTCAGGCTTCATACTGGCAAGGCCAGCAGTGAGTGGGTTATAGTCTCCGGGCCGGGGCGTCGGGCGCGAGGTCTTCATGTCATGTTCGGCGAGACCGAGAAGAGGAGAATGACCCCTCGGCGACCGGTCCGGAGCTTGGATTGCAGCCTGCGGCACGACCGCGCAATTCAGGAGGCGAAGCGGGACCGGAAGCGGCGAGGAGCGCCCGCGCGCTGGCGGCACACCCGCGGGTCAGGAGGCGATAGATGGCGGAAGCGAAGTTGTTGTGCGTGGGCATTGATGTCTCGTCCCGCTCCCTGGAGATAGCCTCTTGTGATGGGAGCGATGTCGCCCCACGCGCGGCATGCGGCCACACTGCGCCTCAGATCGCCCCTCCCGGCCGCCCGGAGCTCACTCTTGGCAACGCAGCTATCCATCGCGGCACCCAGGGGGCCGGCCGGCGCGCCCACTTACAGCCATCGCCGTGCTACCAGCGGAGCTGGTACTCAAGCAGGCACGCCTTCGTATCATGGCGTAGGTCGCGCCCGATGGCCAGACGGCACTCATCGGTCAGCGACAGAAGCGCCACAGCCCAGCGTTGGTCGCCCACCATCCGGCCGCGCCAGTCGCGCAGCTCAAGGGTCAGACTGGTCGACTCGTCGCGGGTGACGGACAGACCTGCATAGGCGAAGCGCCCCTCCTGTCCACTCCCAGGCGATCCAGTGGCCGCCAGACCGGCCCGCAGAGTAGGGGCATATGGGCTACGGCCGGGCCTCCACGATCCTGCCAGGCAGGTCGTGACCGACCACGGGCGGCCGCCGGCCTCGACACCGATCTCCGCGGAGGTGGTCCGGCCGCTCCAGCAGGTGACGCGAGCGTCTCCCGGTCTGTCCTGCATCGAGGGGGCCAGGATCGAGCGCAGAGTCTCCGGAGTCTGGATGGCCGCGTCGGCGAAGGCAGGCGCGAGATACACGTCCGGGGGAGGTTGGTACATCGTTCCCCCTCCTCCGCCGCCTCCCAAGGCCGCCAACAGCAGGCCGACCCCGGCCAGCCCCAGCAGCGCGCCGCCCGCCGGCCGCTCACGTTCATCCCTCGGCGGAACAGGTTGCTCCGAAGCCGGCGGGGCCGCGAACTCAGGCCACCGGAGCTCGGCGGGGCCAGCATCCGTCGGCCTCGCGGGCCGGCGGCCGGGCTCGACGAGGCAGCGCTGGCCTTCGTAGACGACGACGGACTCGCCCTCGGCCTCCATCAGAGCCAGGCCCTCCAGGACCACCAGAACCACCGCGTCCTGGTCCTCAATGCTCAGGCGCAGATCGCCGCGCTCTACGTGCACCTCTGCCGTGCCCGCGGTCAGTCGCACAGCCGACCCGGATGCCGGGCTGACTCGCGCCCAGAGGCGCCCGTCCACAAGCTGTCCCAGCACTAGCCCGGAGTCGTCTGCGCTTCCGCCTACGACGAGCTCGCTGCTGACGTCCACCCAGAGCTCTGATCCATCTTCGTACTCGATGATGACCCGATCGTGTTCGCCGGTCCGAACCCGATCTCGCGCGGAGAGCTCTCGCCCCTCTGTGGCGACAAGCCAGACATAGCTCGTCGCCCTCTGTACCTCTGGCTGTCTCACGACGGCCCGCACTCGTGCTGCTAGTCCGCCGTCGGCGACCGTTGGCGCGTCGGTCATGAGAAGCACGTAAGCAACAGTCATGAACAGCGATAGCGCTCTCATCTCAGGCGCTCCCTCTATAGCGCATTGAACTGGCCCTATACCGCTGGGCAGGCGCAAGCGCCCTGGATATCCCTCGCGACACCGGGGCTGACAGCCACGACCAGCGGCTCGTACAACGACTGAGAGCAGAGGCCGATGTCGGGCACGCGCTCGTGCGGGCGGCTCCTCGCAATCGGGGCTGGATCGTAGCTCAGTGGCTTTGAGCGGGGCGATTCTAGCCCAGCACCAGGCCCATGTCAAGGGCAGGCTACCTCGGCTTGCAGGAAGCTGCCTGGTAGGGTATAATACCTCAGAAGGCCTGCAGGCGGCAGGTGCCTTCGGATGCCGGAGCAGGCAGATTCAGGTGAGCACTGCCGCTGAGACCGCTGGGAAGGGTGTTGCCGCGACTCGGCGAAGTAGCGGCTCTGCCATCGGCAGATGCCCGTCACTCCCATCCGTCTTGAGGCTCGTGTGTCGAGCCGGGCGCCGCTGGCGGCAAGGGGGGCGAGCGCGCATGGACTGCTCGTATGGACGCTGCAGCAGGCGGGGCCGTGCAGCATGGGCGAGCACTTGCCTCGTGCGGCCCCTAACCAGGGTCTGTGGGTCCATGGCACTCTCTGGTGCGGTGCGCTCTCAGCCAGTCTACCATTCGTTCCTGGCGCCGCGTCGCGCTACCCGCGATTCCGCCTGTATCCGTCGGCTACCGCTACGGCCGGAAGCAAGCAGTCATAGGCTGCGTCTGGCGATACTCCTGGAGAGGGAGGTGCGAGGACGATGAAGCGAAGGTCTGTGCTGTTGACGCTGCTTGTGGTCGGCGCCGCACTGGCGGGGTCCACCGCGGCCCACGCGGCCAAGGTCCCGATTCCGGATATCCTCCGGGATCCGCAGCGATGGGCGAAGGAGCGCGTCTCCGTGTTCGGCGTGGTGTCCAACTCCAGCGTGCTCGTGGCGCAGGCCGGCTCGGCCGTCAAGTACCGGGGAGAGTACGACCTGTCCGAGCCGGATACCGGCGCAGTGATCCGCGTGAGAACCACCAAGGCGCCACCGCCCAACGGAGTGGAGCGCAGGGTGAGGGGCACCGTGGATGCCACCGGCGGCGTGCCCGTCATCGTCGAGCAGGGCTGGAACTCGCTGGTCATTGCCGCGGTCGCCGTGTTGGCGGCTCTCGCCTTCACGCTGGTCTACCTGCTGGTGAAGCCGGCGCGGGCGAAACCCGATGACGACGAGCTACCTCTCCCCATGGGTGTCATGTGCCCCAAGTGCCAGAAGGTCAACGACCCGGAGTCGAACTTCTGCAGCGAGTGCCGCACGCCGCTACGTGGCGCACCCCCGCCCGACGATAGGCCCGAGCCTGGAACGCACCCTGTCGCGCCTCCCGAGACCGGGACCAGGATATGGACGCCGGCTGCGGTGGCGGATCTAACGGTGGTCGAGGGCCCCGGCGCGAGGGCCAATACCCAGTTCCCGCTCATGAAGGGCCGGGAGAAGCAGCGCATAGGGGCGGGTGACGACGTGGCCATCCGGCTCTCCGGCGATGACACCGTCTCGCGGCAGCACGCAGTCATCTGGTGGGAAGACGGGAGCTTCTACATTCAGGACCTGGCCAGCACCAACGGGACCTATGTGAACGGCCAGCGGATCCTGAAGCACTCGCTGGTTGACAAGGATGAGATCCGGGTCGGGCGTACGAAGCTGGTCTTCCGGATGATAGGCCCCAGCGGCGACAGCGGCTAGGCACGCCCGAAGAACTGGCGGCGAGCAGGAGAGCGACAGTGGGGCGGCCGCCGGCCGCGTATGCTACCTCCTCGGACACCGGGCCCGTGCGCTCGGCCAACGAGGACGCCGTCCTGGTGTTGCCCTTGCGGCCGCAGTCGGCTGGCCGGGACGCAAGCGCCCTGGCGGCAGTCGTGGCCGACGGCATGGGAGGGCATGCAGCCGGTGATGTCGCCAGCAGCCTGGCGGTCAGGGCCTTCGTCGGCGCGGTCGGCGCCAGCCTCTCGGCCGCCGGCGACCACTTCGACCCCGCGGCGGCGATCGAGGAGGGGTTCTCACAGGCCAACGCCCAGGTCCTCCGCGCCGGCCGCAGCAGCAGCGACCGCCGTGGTATGGGTACCACCCTAACCGGTGCGGTCATCCATCGCGGCCGGCTGTACGTAGGACACGTCGGCGACAGCCGCGCCTATCTTGTGCGGGCGGGACGCGCCCGCGCGCTGACCAGGGACCACAACCTGGCCCATGAGAAGATGCGCCGCGGTCTCATCTCGCCCCAGGAAGTGGCGCTCTCAGGGGAGCGGAACCGGCTCACCCGGGCAGTGGGGGTGCGACCCTCCGTCGTGCCAGACATCGTGGTTGAGCAGGTGGTAGAGGGAGACGTGCTCTTGCTCTCCACTGACGGCCTCCACAACGCGGTAAGCGACCGCGAGATCGCGCAGGCGGTGGCGATTGGGCCCGACCCGCGGGCGGCCTGCGCTCGTCTTGTTGCCCTTGCGCGCCAGCGCGACGGAAGCGACAATGCGACCGTCGCTTGCATCCCTCTCGGCACGACGCGATCCGGCCGCCGAGCCGCGCCCCGCGGTGTGGCCGCTCTTGCGGTGGCTCTCAGTCTGGCCCTCCTGCTCGTTGGCGCTGTGTTGCTGGTGGGACGGCCGACTCGTCCCCCCCCTGCCTCCGCTAACCCCAGGCCGCCCGCGCTCCGGCTGAAGCTGCGCGTGCATGAGGGCAGGGCGCGGGCCGAGCTCTCCGGCTCCCAGGCCGACCAGACATCCCTCCTCATCGAGGGCCAGCCGGTGGAGCCGGGCCGGGAGGTGGACCTCCCGGCCCGCGTCGGAAGCCTACGCAGGCAGGAACTCGTCTTCGAGCTGTATCTGACTCTGGGCGGCGGGGCTAGCTGGGTGCTCGATCGCCGCGACGGAGAGAAGCCCAAGGCGCTGGGGGTCAGCTTCGACGGCAGACCGCTCGACAGAGGGGGCGAGCACACGCCGCCGGGAAGGACTGAGGGCAGCATCCGCAAGTTCCCGGAAGAGAGTATCCGGTTCTTCATCCCGGGGGAAGGCGAGGAGGACATCCCGGTGGAGATCAGGCTGCGAGACAGCGCGCCGACCGGAGTGTCGGAGGGCGCGCGGCCGCCAGACCCCGGGGGTGCTGAGCGCCGCCCGCCCACGAGGAGGGAGTCGGTGACTGAGCAGCCGCGCGCTCGGCGTGCCCCAGGAGTCAGCCGAGGCGAGGCACCTGGGTCTGGCGCGCGTGGCGAGGCTACGCCTGCGGCTGCGCCACCGGAGTCACGCGGGGAGACTACTGCGTCGCCGAGACAGGCGGCTCCAGAACAGCCCGAGCCAGCGACGGCAGACGTTGCCCCTGAACCTCCCATGGGCGAGGGAGCGGAAGATGGCCTGGATCCCTCCGACGAGGAGAGCAGGGCAGGCCATGCCGATCGCTGGTGGAGAAGAGGCTGATGAGCGGAGCGCGATGATGCGATGGGGGCAGACGCCGCGGCTGTGGCCCACTGCCGCGGCCGTTGGGCTGGCTTGCTGTCTGCTCTGTGGGCCGGGCGGCGCGGCACCGAATCGCGCCGGCGCGGAGGGCATCGAGGTGATGCTACACCGCGTCGAGGGCGTCGCCTTCCCCCAGGTTAGCGCCTTCGTGGCGGTCACAGATGAGCGCGGGGCGAGCCTGACCGGCCTCTCGTCCGCCGACTTCATGGTCACCGACAACGGCCAGCCAGTGAAGGATCTCAGCGCCTTGTCCGTGCTCTCCGACGGTGCGAGCATCGCGGTGGTCCTGCTCGTTGACCGCAGTGGCAGCATGCGGGGCGAGCCGTCTGCCGAGGCCGCGGCGGCGGCACGCGACTTCGCCTCGCGCATGAGCCAAGGCGATAGGCTCGCGGTGTTGACCTTCGCCGGCACTGTCGGCGAAGTCCCCGAGCCGACCAGAGATCATGCTCTGGCCCTCGCCCCCCTAGACGACGCGCGGGTCGGGGGCAATACCGCGCTCTACGACGCAGTAGTTCGCGCGGCCGAGGCATTGGCTCAGCAGGACGCTGACCGTAGAGCGGTGATCGTGTTCAGCGACGGGCGGGATACGGCTAGCAGGGCCACTTTGGCCGACTGCCTGGAGGCCGCAAGCGCAGCCGATGTGGCCCTTCACTGCGTCGCGCTGGGCCATCCGGTGGCTGCCGATGTGCTATCCGCCCTCGCGGACGGGTCAGGGGGTGTCCTGCTCCACGCTGCTGAAGCCGCCGACATGCGCCACGTCTACCGGGCCGTCACCGAGCAGCTCACGAACGAGTACGTGCTCACCTACAGCGCGCCTGAGGCGGCCCTCGATGACATCTGGCACACCGTCGCGGTGTCGGTTCGCGACTCGGCGCGGGAAGCGGCCGACGCGCGCCAGTATCTGAGGCCGCAGACCGAGTGGATGGCAGCATGGCGCGGGGTTTCCGGTCTCGCTCCGGTCACGGCCACCGTCGGTGGACTCATCGTGCTGAACCTGGGGCTGGTAACGGCTTTCGCAGTCAGGGGCAGGCGACGGCGATGCGGGAGATAGAGGACTTCGAGATTCTGGAGGAGATCGGGCAGGGCGGGATGGCGCGGGTGTTCCGCGCACGTCAGCGCTCTGTCAACCGCATAGTCGCCCTCAAGGTGCTCTACGAGCACCTTGAGACCAAATCCGAGTTCGTGGCCCGGTTCCGCAAGGAGAAGGAGACGGCCGCCGCGCTCTCACACCCCCACATCGTCGCCGTATGGAGCGGCTACCGCACCCCACCTCCCTACTTCATCGCCTTCGAGTACCTGCCGGGAGGCACGCTGGCCGAGCGACTGACGCAGCCCATGGACCCGGCGCAGGCGCTAGCCATCATCGCGCCTATCTGCGACGCGCTCGACTATGCGCACCGCATGAGGGTGGTGCACCGCGATGTCAAGCCCGCTAACATAATGTTCCGAGGCGACGGCAGCCCTGTGTTGACCGATTTCGGCATCGCGCGCATGGAGGACCACACCCGCATCACGATGTCCGGGTCCCGCTTCGGCACCGCTGAGTACATGTCCCCGGAGCAGGCGAAAGGCCTCCCCGGCGTTGACTACCGGACCGACATCTACTCCATCGCGGCGGTCTTCTACCACATGGTTACGGGCCGGCCTCCCTTCTACCACCACGAGCCTCTCGTAACCATGCGCCAGATCATCGAGGACCCAGTGCCACCGCCGCGCCGCCTCGTTCCCTCCCTGCCGGTCGCCCTCGAGAAGGCGATGCTACGTGGTCTCCACAAGCACCCCTCAGCTAGGTACCAGAGCGCCACGGCGTTCGCTAGTGCGCTGGGCCGGGCGATGCCGGCCCTACCGTCGGCCCCCC
>CAYLPT010000075.1:0-4209 GCA_964385645.1 uncultured bacterium | reverse complement strand
GCCCCGCGCACAGGTCGGAGAGGATGTCCCCATACAAGTTCGGCATCACCAGCACATCGTACAACTCCGGCTTCTGCACCAGCTGCATACACATCGCGTCCACCAGCCACTCGTCATACTCCACTCGCCCTTGATGACGCTTCGCCACCTCCCGCGCCGTCCGATAGAACAGCCCATCCGTCGCCTTCATGATGTTGTCCTTCGCGACCGCGGTGACCTTGCGCCTCCCGTTCTCCTCGGCATATCGGAACGCGAACTCCACCACCCGCTCCGAGCCGTAGGCCGAGATCGGCTTGATCGAGATCGCGGCGTCCTCCCTGATCCGCCCGCCCGAGAGGGCGATGATCTGCCTCGCCTCGGCCGAACCCTCCGGGAACTCCACCCCCGCGTAGAGGTCCTCCGTGTTCTCCCTCACTACCACCACGTCCACGCCCTCGAAGCGCGACCGCACCCCCCGGTAGTGCTTGCAGGGCCGCAGGCAGGCGTACAGGTCCAGCTCCTTGCGCAGGGCCACGTTCACCGAGCGGAAACCGCCGCCCCGCGGCGTCGTGATCGGCCCCTTCAGCGCCACCCGGTTGCGGCGCACCGACTCCAACACCCGCGCCGGCAGCGGCGTCCCCTCCGCCTCCATCACCGCCAGCCCCGCGTGCTGGACCTCCCACTCGATATCCGCGCCGCTCGCATCAAGCACCAGCCGCGCCGCCTCCGTCAGCTCCGGGCCCACTCCATCCCCGGGGATCAGGGTCACCGTGTGCGCCATGCCAGAGCCACCTCCCTTTGGGTGCTGTAGCCAGGCGGCATTATAGCAGAAACCGAACTGCTCCCAGTTCCAACCAGACAAGCGCTTACAAGTAAGGGCGCAGAGGAGTCGGCCCGCCGGCCGGAGAAAGGGCCACCAGGACATCCGGCCTGGAGCCCAGTGATGAGACCCCTTACCCGAGCCCTGGTGCTGGCGGCCGCCCTCCTGGCGGCCTTGGCCCCCTTGGCCGCCGCCGCGCCCGCCGACAGCGCTGTGCTGTTCATCGGCGACGGCATGGGCGCAGCGCAGATCGCGATGGCCCGCGGCGCCGCCGGCGGCGACCCCCTCGCCATGGAACGGCTCCCCTACTCGGGCCTCGTTACCACCCACTCCGCCAGCCACAGGATCACTGACTCCGCCGCCGCCGGCACCGCCCTCGCCACCGGCCGCAAGACCAACAACGGCATGGTCTCGGTGCTCCCGGACGGCACCCGCCTGGAGACCATCCTCCAGCGCGCCCTGCGCGCCGGCAAGAGCGTGGGCGTGGTGACCACCGACGCCCTCACCGGCGGGACGCCGGCCCCCTTCCTCGCGCATGTCGCCGACCGGGGCGAGCGCGCCGAGATCGCCGCCCAGCTCGTGCAGAGCGGCGCGCACGTCATGCTCGGCTTCTGGAGAGCCGACTTCCTGCCCCAGGGCGCGGGCGGCCGGCGCACGGACGGGCGCAACCTCGTGGCCGAGCTCCGCCGCCGCGGCTACGACGTGGTCTTCACCAGGCAGGAGCTGGCCGACTCGCAGAACCTCGCCATCGTGGGCCTGTTCGACGACGGCGAGCACGCGCCCACCCTCGCCGAGATGACGACCGCCGCGCTCGCGCGCCTGAGCGTCAACGCCCAGGGGTTCCTGCTCGTCGTGGAGGGGGCGCGCATTGACTGGGCCTGCCACAGCAACGACCCCGCCGGCTCGGTCATCGAGACCTGGGCCCTCGACGAAGCGGTAGCCGCTGCCGCCGAGTTCGCCCGCCAGCGCGGCCGCACCCTCGTCCTCGTCACCGCCGACCACGAGACCGGCGGCCTCCGCATCGAGCACCCCAACCGCCTCCCCGCCCTCCGCGGCGTCCGCGGCGACTCCGCCGCCATCGCCTCCCACCTCAATGCCGACCGCACTAACGTCGGCGCCACCCTCGCCGAGCATGCCGGCATCCGCGATATCACCCTCGCCGAGGCCGACCGCGTCCGCGCCGCCTCCACCGCCGCCGCCGGCATCGCCGCGCTCCTCAGCGAGCGCGCCGGCGTCTCCTGGACCACCACGGGGCACTCCGCCGCGCCCGTGCCCATCTACGCGCTCGGCCCCGGCGCGGAGCGCTTCACCGGGCAGATGGACAACACCGATATCCCCAGCCGGATCGCGCAGCTCCTGCGGCTGGGCGAGTTCCCGCGCTGAGCCGGCGCCTCGGCTGGGCGCCGGAGGCTCAAGCCATGAGAACCCTGGTCATCGGCGGCGCCCGGTTCCTCGGGCCCTTCGTCGTGGACGAGCTGCTAAGGCGCGGCCACGAGGTGGCGGTGCTGGGGCGCCGCGCGGGCGAGTACGCCGCCCCCGTGGTCCACTACGCCGCCGAAGCCTCGGACGCGGCGGCCCTCGCGCGCGCCGTCGCCGACTGGCGCCCGGAGGGACTGGTTGACATGGTGCACTCCGGCGCCGCTCACGCCGAGTCCGTGGTGGCCGCGGCGGCGGGGAAGGTCGCGCGCTCGGTGCACCTGAGCTGCGCCTCGGTCTACGGCCTGGCGCCCACCTGCCCTGTGGACGAGGAGGCGGAGACGCTGGACCCCGCCGCGGCCCCGCCCGAGGTCGCCGCCAAGATCGCCGCCGACCGGGCCGTGCTGGCCGCGGTGGCGCGGGCTGACCTGCCCGGCATCGTGCTGCGGCTCGCCCACCTCTACGGGCCCCGCGATCCCTGCTGCGCGGAGTGGTACTTTGCCCGCCGGGTGCTCGACAGCCGCCGCCGGATTGCCCTCCCGGACCGCGGGCTTCACATCTGCCACCGCGGCTTCGTGCAGAACATGGCCTGGGGCATCGCCCAGGCGCTCACGGCTCGCCGCGCCAGCGCACCCGTGTACCACCTTGGCGAGGAGAAGCTCTACACCCTCGCCCAGCTCGCCCGCGGCGTCGCCCGCGCCCTCGACCACGAGTGGGAACTCTACTCCGTCCCCGGCCACCTGTGGACCACACCCTACGCCCACACCTCGTTCCTCGACCTGCGTCTGGCGAGGGCCCACCTGCGCTACCGGGACCGGATGATCCCCCGGGACGGCCTGGAGCTGACCCTGGCCTGGCTGTGCCAGCACCCGCGGCCCGACGATTGGTCCTGGCCCGGGCTCGCGCACCCCTTCGACTACGAGGCCGAGGACCGCCTCATCGCCGAGCACGGCGCGCGGCTGGAGGGATGAGGGTGGCTACCCTGTGTTGGTCGCCCGCCGCGCCTCCGCCAGGATCGCCAGGAAGTTGCGCAGGCACAGGTCGGTCGCGTACTCCCCGGCCTCTGAGAACGCCTCCCCTCCAGGGCGCTCGAGCTGGTCCTCGGTCAACGCCTGCGGGCGCCAGTGCGTCTCCATAGAGCAGTAGCCCTCATACCCCGAAGCGAGCAGCTCCTCGAGCTGCCCTCGCCAGTTGATCACCCCCTCCCCGACGGGCGCCAGCGCCGGCTCCCTTGTCCCCGGGACCAGCCGCGCGTCCTTCACGTGCACGTGCACCACCCACGGCTTCACGAGCTCGTAGGCCTCTGGGTAGGGCGTGATCCCCTCCTCCGCGTGCACCTCGTTGCACGGGTCCCACACCACCTTGACAGCCGGCGAGCCGGTCTCCTCGACAAAGCGCCGCGTCTCCGCCGCCGTCGCCAGATAGGTCGTCGCCTCGTTCTCCAGGGCCAGGATCGCGCCCTCACCCTCCGCGATCGGCACCGCGGCGCCGAACTGCCGCTTCACCCGCTCCCACACCGGCTCCGAGGGGCCGCGCTTCCAGAACGCGAACACGCGGATCAGGTTCGTCCCCAGCTCTCGGCCGATGCGGATGCAGCTTCGCAGGTAGCCCAGATGCTCCCGCTGCTCCTGCCCGTCATCCAGCTCGCACTTGAACACCGGCGAGGCGATCGCCGCCACCCGCAGATCGTGCGCCTCCAGCGTCTCCCTGATCCGGCCCACCTGCTCCTCGCTCAGGCGCGCGACCGGCGTATCCCACACCGTGCGCAGCTCGACACCGTCCAGGTGGTGCTCGACGGCCAGCTTCACCGCCCGCTCCAGGTCCTGGGACACCTCATCCGTGAACACCGCCAGCTTCATGGGTCCACTCCTCAGTGGCGCTGTCGCCGGGTTTCCCCCCGCGCCCGCCCACACCCTGCCCCCCGTTCACTCCCGCTGGTAGCGCAGGTAGATGAGCGCCACGCCTCCCATCAGCGCAGCCGGCACCAGCATCGC